>NZ_NAHZ01000001.1:0-16002 GCF_002196785.1 Desulfosporosinus sp. FKA
AGAGTGTTTTCACGACGTACAAAAAAACGGTTAAAGCAAACGCCAAACTAAAACCTGAAGAACAGAAAGAAATTAAAGTCCCTATACTCAAAAAAGCGGTAGCTATCTGGAACAATCAAAACTATGCCATTAAAGGCAATATACTCTCGTTTCCTGTAATTATTGACGGCAAATCACAGCGTCTTGAGATTGAAGCTATCCTAACGAATTATCAGCAAGAACGGCTGATCGGTAAATTGGGCAGCCTTAGAATAACGCAAAAGTCAGGTAACTATATGGCTCAAATCGCTGTTGAAGCTGCTAAACAACTCAATATAGCCGATAAGGTTATGGGTGTTGATTTAGGGCTTAAAGTTCCTGCTGTGACTACAACTGAATCTGGTAAAACTAAATTCTTCGGTAATGGCAGACAAAATAAGTTTATCAAGCGTAAATATCGGTCAGTTCGTAGAAAACTTGGCAAACTGAAGAAACTCAAAGCTATACGAAAACGCCATGATAAAGAACAACGTTGGATGAACGATACTGACCATAAAGTGAGCCGACAGATCGTAAATTTCGCGAAAGAAAACAATGTGGGAGTCATTCGATTAGAAAAACTTTCTGGTATACGCCAGACGGCAAGAACAAGCCGTAAAAACGAGAAGAATCTACATACTTGGAGCTTCTATCGCCTAGCATCGTTTATCGAGTACAAGGCCTTTCTGGAAGGTATTCGAGTTGAATACGTCAATCCAAAATACACTAGCCAAACATGCCCGTCTTGTGGTAAACGTAACCATGCTAAAGACAGAAAGTATCAATGTGAATGTGGATTTAAGGCTCATCGAGATCGAGTTGGGGCGATAAATATAATCTCAGCAACTGTGGTAGCTGGTAACAGGCTATCAGCCTAGAGTACCATTGTGTACTGCTCTAGGACGGGCTAATGGCATAGCCCTGAACTTGGGGTCATACTCCGATACTAGAAATAGATTTTGGTTTAATCACCCAAGAATCCCACCGGCTTCAGCCGTGGGAGTGTCAATTTAGCTAATCAGAAGATGTTAAAGTTTCAGGAGCAGTTAAAAACAGCGAACCAACGATTAAAACGTCTTGCGACAATTGATGAGGTTACGGGAATTTCCAATAGGCGTTCCTTTGAAAATACTTTTAAAAAAGAATGGAACCGCTGTCTGCGAGAAGGAAAAGACCTTTCCCTAATCCTTGTGGATATCGATAATTTTAAACGCTACAATGACAGTTATGGTCATTTGCAAGGCGATAAGTGCCTAAGGAAAGTTGCCAAAGTCTTGTTTCCTACATTACCATTAGCCTTGGTTTAGCTACTATTATGCCTACATTTGGAGAAAATCACATGAATCTAGTTAAAGCAGCAGACCAAAAACTGTATCAGGCTAAAGACCAAGGTCGCAATCGAATATGTTCAGTTCGCCTACGGTGAGTTCTTTCTTGAATGAACACTTATGAGAATGATTAAAAGAAGCGATCGTTTTCCAGACAAAAGGAAATGATCGCTTTTATAGTTGCAAGGGCTATTAACAATTAGACATTATCGTTAAAATGCTGCCTGAATTGGCCGGTAAGGTTGCCGAACCGCTCCGAAGATGTTAAAAAATGTATCTGGAATTGATCTGGAGAAAATGGTGAAACAACTGACGAAGAGAGCAGAAGTTTAATTGCCCAATGGAAAAAGAACCCTCCCGCCGCCCAAAATGGAGCTGCGGGAGGGTTCCGATCATTTGCATATCTATCCAATCGTAGACTTCCGAGTTTACTCCAGATTTAGGCGTCTGCTCAAAATATAGTTGGTCACAGCAAAGTAAGCTGCACATGGAATTGCAATCAGAATGAATCCGCATGCAAAAATTAGTTCTGAGTGGACGAACTTATTGGAAGTAATATTAAAGAGCGAAAAACCAGCAAAGTGGGCTATTCTCGGTACCTGAAAGGCAAGTACGAGATAGATTTGACTTAGTGTCGTGAGACCAATAAAGGCTCCGAGGGATGATAGTATTTTATGGCGAGCGAACAGATGTCCGATAGCTATGGAAGCGTAAACAATTAAAATACATGATGCCAAGGTCATCAAACCACCTAAGATTAACTCAAACAGCAAAAAGTAGTCAGAAGCCCCAAAATGTCCTATCATTTGCTTATAAATTGCGGCTAAAGCCTGTAGGATGGCGCCGAGAGTTCCTGGTTTGTAAGTGATTATTTCAATCGAAAGCATGGCTGTGATGGCACTGGCAATAATCCACATCATAGATATCAGAAGTTTACTCATAATATGCTGCCAGGACTTTACGGGAAGCGTATACATTAAATAGCCTTCATCAGTTAACAGGTTTTTATGAAAACGTTGAATCATGACAGTAAAGGTCATCACGAACATTGCAGCCATAATAATGCTATAAATAATCATAGTTATAACTGCAGGTGTGGTCCATGTTGGATGTTTAAAAGCGAAAAGCATTTTATTTATAGCGGCAAAGACCAGCAGAGAAAGAAAGATAGGAAGGAATAGTCTTCCTGTTGCCTTAACCTCGTATTTTAAAAGTTTGGTTAGCATTTGAATACCTCCCTGAACAAGAGATCTACAGATTTTCCTTTGGCATCGCGGATGTCGTCGACTGAAGAGGTCATAACCACTTTGCCTTGATTGAGAAAGATGACATAGTCTAATATTTTTTCAATATCCGCTATAAGGTGGGAAGAGATAATCACCGTGGCATTTTCATTATAATTACTTAAAATTGTTTCCAGAATATAATCCCTTGCCGCCGGGTCGACCCCGCCTATAGGTTCATCTAAAAAGTAAAGCTCTGCTTCTCTGCTCATCACAAGAATGAGCTGTACTTTCTCCTTTGTTCCTTTAGACATGGTTTTCAGCCGGTCATCAGGGCTGATATTCAGGCGTTTAAGCATATCATAAGCCTTTTCGGCTTTAAAATTATCATAGAAATCAGAGAAAAATTCAATGATTTGCCGAACGCGCATCCAATCATTCAGATAAGTTCTTTCCGGTAGATATGACACAATTTTCTTGGTTTCAATGCCAGGTTGTTGGCCGCCAATGAGGATTTGACCGGAAGTGGGAGTTAAGAGTTCGTTGGCAAGCTTAATGAGGGTGCTTTTTCCGCTGCCGTTAGGGCCGAGAAGTCCTACAATTTGCCCGCGTTCAATTTTTAGATCAACATCAGATAAGGCTGTTTTGCTGCCGAATTTCTTTGTCAGGCCGCTGCATTCAAAAATAGTGCTCATTACTTCAGCTCCTTTGCCATAGTTGTGATAATTGTTAAAATCTCCTTTTGCTCAAAGCCCATTAGCCGCATTTTTTCTAAAAACTCGAAGATTTGATCCCGAGCCAGCTTAGTTTTAGCAACTTCAATCATACTCGCATCCTCCGTTATCGACCGACCGCTGGTGCGGTGGGTTATTATGAGGCCGTCTTCCTCTAATTTTGCCAGAGCTCTTTGCATGGTATTGGGATTTACCGCAGCTTCTTGTGCCATATCCCGTACTGAAGGCAGTTTTGACCCTGGCGGATAAGTTCCGGAAAACACCATCAGCTTGATTTGTTCGACAAGCTGGGTATAAATGGGTCTGTCAGATTTCAAATCCCATGGCATGCGATCACCTCGTGTATTATTGTATTAAGCGCTTAATACAATAATACACCTTTTTGAACTGCTGTCAAGATATAAGATTCTCTGAGAGTAATGTGAAGTGATCAGAAGGCAATTCATTGAGAAATAGTGAACTCGTTCAGCTAAAGCTAGCCCATAATAAATGCGATTGCGCGTAATTGCAATTGAATAAATATTCTAATTTTGTTCCCTGCGTTCAGCTCTTATGTTATATAATAAAAATATGTTATTTATATTACTGAAGGAGGATTTTAGATGTCGAAAAAGATTCTGATCATTGCCGGTGATGCCGTAGAAGCTCTCGAAATTTACTATCCCTATTTTCGCGTTTTAGAAGAAGGATTTGGAGCTGTTATTGCTTCGCCAAACAAGAAAGTGCTGCGTACCGTTGTTCATGATTTTGAGGGCTGGGAAACATATACTGAGAAACCTGGATATCAGCTGGAATCTCATATTTCTTTTGTTGATGTTGTTCCAACCCAATATGATGGTTTGATTATTCCCGGCGGCCGCGCTCCGGAGTATATTCGACTTGATGAGAATATTCCCCGCATTGTTGGGCATTTCTTGGAGGCTGGCAAGCCAGTAGGGGTAATCTGTCACGCAGCTCTTGTGCTGAGTGCTTTAAACGATAAAAAGTATTTCCAAGGGCGTACCATGACGGCTTACACAGCTTGCAGCCTTGATGTGGAGAGTTTAGGTGCAACGTATACTAAAGAAACACTTCATGTTGACAACAATATCGTTTCCGGTCACGCTTGGCCTGATCTTCCTGGTTTTATGAGAGAATTTCTTAAGTTAGTAAGGAAATAAAGTGATCAAGGTCAAGGACGTTTCTACCGAATGTAAACTGATCAAAGAAGCTCTCCACTGCATGGAGAGCTCTTTTTTAGTGTTCACTAATTCTAATGGCTTATATAGAATTTTTCTCAAAGCAGGAAATTGCTTAGTTGATGTCTAATTAGCAATACATAAAACCATATTTTACCAATAATATTGGGAGGTTAGAGGAATGGCAAAAGGACCGACTAAGGAACAATTCAAAATCCTGCTAAAAGAGGAAATTGCAGCATGGGAAAAGAGGGCTAGTGAGTTAAGAGGGAAACTGAAAGAACAAGCAATAGGACGAAAATTAGAATGTGAATGTTTATTGGATGCGTTTGAAGGAAACATTTGAAAATAAACATTGCAAGATAGAAAGCGCCTTCGTCATTGTAGACGAGGGCGCTGTTTGTAGTCGTCTTATTGAGTTATTCAGCCTGCAGTCCCAATTGTTGGATAAGATAGGGGATGGCTCTTTCAAAGCAAACGCCGTAGCGTTTCTCCAACCCTAAATTTTCCGTCAAGCGTATACACTTAAGAGTGTAGTTCACAGCAATTTGCAAGGCATCTTCAAGGGAAAAATCATTTAACAGCCCTGATAATAAGGCACTGCTGAAAACGTCTCCTGTGCCGTGGAAGTAGCCGTCAACTTTTTCATTGAAGGCATAGCTGATTTTCTCTGTGCTGCTCTCAAAGGAGGCGGCTCCTAATTTGTTCTTTTCAAAGGAAACACCCGTTAGGACAACCTTTTTCGCTCCCAGAGCTGAGAGCCTTTTTAGCAGTGCTTCAATATACTCCTGGGAGTAATTTTCCCCGATGTATTCCTCTTCTAAGAGAAAAGCGGCTTCCGTCAGATTTGGTACGATAATATCTGCTTTAGCGCATAATTTACTCATTCCCTTGGCCATTTCCGGAGAGTAAACGGAATATAAAATCCCATTGTCTGCCATAACCGGATCGACCATGACGAGAGTTTCGTTGTTTCGAAATGTGTCAAAGAGGCCTGCCACTAAATCAATTTGCTCAAAGGACCCTAAAAATCCGCTGTATAAAGCGTCAAATTTCAGATTGAGTGACTGCCAATGTTTAGAGATGGGTTCAATATCGCTTGTTAAATCTCTATAGGTAAACCCTTCGAAACCTCCGGTATGGGTGGATAAGATCGCTGTGGGCAAGACGCCGGTATCAAACCCGGCTGCCGAGAGAATTGGCAGAGCCACCGTTAGGGAACACCTGCCGACACAAGAGATATCATGAATTGCTGCGACTCTTTTTTGTTTGTCCATTTGTTGATAAATCCTCCTTAATATTCAAGCAATAATTAAAGCAAAGTTTGTTTTTGACTCAAGTATTAATTTATCTATTTGTAAGACTTCCACTTCTACAAGCGGAAGTGGTTCCCGTACCCTGCTTCGGGGTAGAGTCTATCCTTCGGCCGCGAAAGAGTTTGTTATGGGCTTGCTTTCAGCAAAGAGTCTACATGACACTTTCGTCAAATCTATCATAGTTAATGGTTAGATGGCTCACTCTCATAACTCTGTAACTTTCGATACAGATTTCGCACGCTGATGCCTAATAAGCTGGCTGTTTGAGTTTTATTGCCTTTGGACCTTTTGAGAGCAGCAGCGATGTAGTGCTTTTCAACGTCTTCTAAAGTTGGATAATGATTATTACGGAAAAGATTAAAAAATTCTTCGTCTGAATCAAAGGAAGAAGGTGTTTGCTGAATTTGTTCTGAGTCCCCCCAAATGTCTTTAGGGGCTATCTTTCCGTCGACGGCTAAAATCCGTCCGCGTTCAATGAGATGGAAAAGTTCACGAACATTACCGGGATAACTATATTTGAGAAGCTGTTCCTTGGTTTCAGGCAACAAACTGTAAGCAGGCTGGCGAAATTTATTGCTTTGGTTCTCAAGAAAATAGTTAGCCAGAGGAAGGATATCGCCCCGACGTTCACGCAAAGGAGGAACAATTAAAGTTAAGCCGTTTAAACGGTAGAACAAATCCTCGCGAAACTTTCCCTGACTGACTTCCTGACGAAGGTCTCGATTGGTTGCCGCAACAATCCTAACGTTTACCCGCCGCAGACGAGTATCCCCGACACGCCGGAATTCACCACTTTCTAAGAACCTTAATAATTTAATCTGAATGGATAAAGGCATTTCCCCGATTTCATCGAGGAAGAGGGTCCCTTTATCAGCCATTTCAACTAAACCAATTTTCTGAGTTCCTGCACCAGTAAAGGCTCCTTTTTCATGTCCGAAAAGTTCACTCTCAATTAAAGGTTCTGGAATGGCCCCGGAGTTTACTGGAATGAAAGACATGTTAACTCGCGAGCTGCAGAGATGAATGGTTTTAGCGATTAACTCTTTGCCTACCCCGCTTTCTCCCTGAATGAGGACAGAGGCATCGGTTTGAGCAACCTTTTCGGTCATTTCAAGAAGTGCCGTCATGGGTGCACTTTCGGCGATTATTTTCAGTTCTGGGGTTTGACGGTTCACAGCTTGCCTTAGTCCTTTATTTTCACGCAATAACTCTCGTTTTTCAAGAGCTTTTTGCAGCGTAATTTCAAGTTCAGACAAGTTACAAGGTTTGGTCAGGTAATCATATGCTCCCAGTTTCATCGCTTCAATGGCGGATTCAATCGTACCATTCCCGGTTAACATAACGACCTGAAGATCAGGTTGGATTTGTTTAAAGGTCGGTAAAAGGTTAAGTCCATCACCATCCGGCAGCTTGATATCCAGAAGGACAGCATCAAGCTGAGTATCCTTGAGAAATGTTAGGCCTTCTTGAGCGGTGCCGGCTTCTAATATTTCGTAGCCTCTACGCTTTAAGCGCTGGGCTATTATGCTCCGCAACGCTTCCTCATCGTCTAAGATCAGTACTTTTTGCTGAAATTTCATCAGTTTTAATCACCTGCCTTATGGAAGGGCAAGGTTATTTTCACACATGTTCCTTGACCTTCTGTACTTTCTAATGACATTGTGCCTTGCATTTTCAGAACAATTCCGTAGCTGACATATAACCCTAATCCCGTTCCTTGGCCGACGGATTTCGTTGTAAAGAAGGGGTCAAGGGCTTTCTTCAGATTGGTATGAGAGATTCCCTCGCCATAATCCTGTACTATGAAATTGATAGTTTCCCTCTCGCGGCGGCCTTTAACCTCGATTATTCCACCTTCAGAAGAAGCATCCAAGGCATTGGTAAGCAGATTGAGGACAACTTGCTGCCATTCATTTTCATTGCCTAGGGAGTAAAGGCTATTTTCTATTTGGAGTTGGATTTTCAGTTGCTTTTGCTTCGCTTTATGGGCTAAAAGTTCTAATGCCTGAAGGCTGGCGGCGCCTATATCAATGAGGTCATTGGCATTTTCATTGCGTTTACGGGCAAATCCAAGCAAACGATCCGTAATCTGCTTGCAGCGAACGATTTGCTCCAAGACGACGTTGAAGCCGGTTTTAATTTCCTCATAAGTTGGTTCCTGGCCATCTTCAGTCATACGGTCCAGTAAGTCTTCACAATGGGCTGCGACGATTGCCAGAGGATTGTTGATCTCATGAGCTACCCCTGAGGCCAATAAACCAATGGCTGCCATTTTATCGGTTTCAATCATGCGGGCTTCCATTTCTACTTCCTGAGTAACGTCTTCAAGCAATAACAAGTAAGCTGCATTCTCCGGATTATCCGGTAATAAATTGTAATACATCTGACGAAAATGATGGCGTTCTTCGTGCACAAACACAGAAAGAGTACGGCCGTTTTCTGGCTGGACGTCCTGTATGCTTTGACTGTTAATAACTTGGTCACAGGGAAGGTTTGCTAAAAGTTCTCCGAACCACTCCGCAAACTTCGTATTCCACCAAATAATCTTTTTCTCCGGATTCAAGAGAACCATCCCGGCGCCAATTCCATCGACAACAGTAGTCAAAAGCTCTTTTTCATTCTTTAAGTTTTCGTTTTTCTGATCAAGGAAGTTCAACAACTGGTTAAAGGATTTAACCAATCTGCCGATTTCATCCCAGCTTTCAATTGGAATATGGGACTCTAAGTTTCCGGTTGAAATGATTTGCTGGACTTGGGTTTCAAGGTTTTCAATGGGATGAACGACCTGTAAGCCAAAGGCAATACTCAAAATCATGACTAAAGCCATGATCAATATGGCGATCATGATGAGACGTAAGGCAAAATCATAAATTGGTTTATTAGCTTCATGAGCGGGTTGTTCAATAACCACTGCCCAATTTGGTATCCCCACGGAGGCAAAGGCTCCAACAACGGGTACACCGCTGAGACTTTTATACTCGCTTCCTTGAGAATAGGCTTTTCCTTCTATAAAGCTTTGGACAGCGGGATTTTCGCGGATTTTTTCGGTATGCGACATGCGTGCGGAATCTGTTGTGCCAATTAAATTTCCAGTCTGATCAACTAAAAATATGTATTCGCCGTTACCTAATTGGAGATTGTGGTAGTTGTTGATAATGGTCGTGACGTCAATTTTGGCTTGGAGATACCCGATTTTTCGCTTTGTTGCAGGATCCTGAACGGTTACTGTTAAATAGATTTTCGGGCGCTTGTCACTAGAGAAAAACACGTTGCTGATTGCCGAAAACATATCCGGGGAAATGGGATTCTCAAGTTTAAGCGCAGGGGAAGGCTGTGTTATTTCTTCGTGAAGAGAAATTTGATCGATGACCTTATAATTTGCGTCGGTAACCTTTATTTCTTCGATCAAGGGCTCCTTTTGCAAAAGAGTTTCTAAAATGATCTGTCGCGACATTTTATCGTTTCCGACGAGGGCGCAGGCACTTGTCGTTTTGGTAAGGATAAGACTGTTTTCGAGATTTGTAAAGGTATCATTTATTTCATGGGCCAGGACTGTCACCTGTTCAAAATTCTGAGCGTATATATCTTTTTCAAGATTTTGACTTACGGACGTAAAACCTAAATACCCAAGAAAGAAGAGTGGGAGAATGGACATGGTGACACCAAATAACAAAAAATGAACTTTGATCCGCATCCACCAAGGAATTGAGCTGTTTTTCACCCTTTGGCCTCCATCCGCTGTCTTAATTTCCCACAATGACTATCTACTTCTAGTGTAGCACGAGTCCGAATACTTTTGTCTCCCTGCCATGAATTTTAAGGAAAAAGAATAAGACAAAAAAAGGATGCAGACCTTTTTTAGTCAACATCCATAGCCGTTTTAGCAGGTAAGAACAATTATTCGCATTATAGTAATGGATATAATGTGATTTTCAGAAACAAGGCTTAAAGGACTCCCCATTTGCGGGTGTACTCCAACTTGATGATGTACTCATCTTTGTGGAAGCCATGGCTGCTCAAAACATTAATAACATTATTAACCTCAAAGGATTGGGTTTCCATTTGGACAAAGCCTTTCCTTCCGGTGATGGCCCAGTCATCATGAGCTTCCAGGAGTACTTCCATCATCCGGGCGATATTTTCTAAGCGGTCCGTCAAATAGTTCTTCCATAATCTGATATCCTCCGGCCCGATGTCTTTCCCCAGTGTCACTTCGGTTATAAGCTTGTTTTCTTTGTTCTTAAGTTTAGGAAAATTTTGATGATAGAATTGGATAATTACTCGTTGTACACAGGTCTCGTTGTTAATATTCATTGGTCTGACTCCTATTCCCCAATCAATCTATATCGTTACACTGAACCTGCAAACAAACATGTTCTCCGTTTTATTTTAACGTTTTTCCGACTATAGGTATAGGGCAAAAAAACCTTTGCGAAGGTTTTTTTGCCCTATCAGAACTATAACCTTCGACTGAATATTTTCCTCCAGCATAAGTGCAGCTACTTGCCGCTCTTTCGCCTGAGGCTGCAAGAAGGGTTGATTCAATTTTAAAGATCACTTAACTAATTGCCAGAAACCTCCGAGAATAATGGTAGAGAAGATGAATCCTAAGGGAACGTTGACACAAACGCCGGCTGTGAAAGCCGCAAAAGGCTTCCAGCCTACGGATGTTAAATCGCGAAAACGAGTTGTTAAACCGATGCAGAGGAAGGTGAAAATGAAGGTCCAACTTCTTAATACTTTTATAGGGTTTATAACATCTGCCGTTACAGAGGCGGCGGCATGAGGGCTGGATGTTGCCACAATAATTGTTAAGAGTATAGATGCTATGAAGAAACCAATAACAAATTTGGGAAAACGGTACCAGATTTCACCGGCTTGGGGTTTGGCATTACTTTCGTCTTTTTCCCATTTTGTTACAGAAATTAAAGCCATAATGAAGCACCAGATTCCAATCCACATATCACGGCCTACGACCTTCATAAGCGTAAAGGTTCTGATAGCTTGTTCACTAATGGCCGCAGCTGCAGCCATTCCGGCGGCATCAGCAAATTCTGAGGTTCCAATCCATGCACCGCCGGGGCCATCAGGAATTCCAAAGGCTTTAATGACAAAAGGCAAGCCAATAACCATAACGATAGCCCAGACGACAACCAAGGAAATAGCAACAGAAACATGCTGCTTTTCGGATTTGACCGCACTGCCGATGGCGATAGAAGCCGAAACACCACAGATTGATCCGCCGGCGGCTAAGGTCGCTGCAAAACGGTGATCGAGTTTCAAAACACGTGTGCCTACAAAATAAATCGTTAAATAAGTGGACACAGCAATAACCGTTGCTTGCAGAAAGGCGGCCGGTCCGGCTTGCATAATCATTGTAAAAGGAAGAGTCGCTCCTAAGAGAACAATTCCTGTCTTGACATAGAATTCCGTTCTTAATGAGGTATTAAACCATTCCGGCAGGTTAAACAGATTAGCTATAATCATTCCGATGACCAAAGCCCAAAGGGGAGACTCCAGATTATAGTGATTGGAAAATTTGCTTGCGCCTAGAATATAGATGACGATACTGGCAATAAAGATGATTGTAAAACCGAGGATAAATTGCCCAACTTTATGCCCTAGGGTTTTAATGGCTACGGTAAAAATTACGGTGAATACTAACCATAACAGGAAAAGATTCATGAGATTGGCCGAAAGGAAGGCGGCTATTTTACTAAAATCAGTCCAGTTTCCCGGGAAATTTACAGAGATGGATTTAATAAAGGTGTTGCCGGAGGTCCATAATAAAAGAGCAACGACAACGATGCCAAGGCCTAACCATACTGCCCAATAATCCTCTTTCTTAAATAAATCCCCCAATCCGCCTGATGGCCTTGTTTGGGTCTTCATATTAGTACTCATTGGTTCTGCACTCCTTTTGCTTTTCGATATGATCTTTTAGTTATCTTGAGCGAGGTTCTTGTTAAAATTCCCCTAAATCACTCCCTTTGCATTTTCTGTATCCAGCAACTGTTAATACTTTCCCGTTGTTCTAAGCTTCATTGCATAAAGAATAATGAGGACTGTTCTCTGAAGGGGTTTAAAACGTTTACTGGATACATGAAACCTATTAGTTTGATTTCGATATAATCATATAAGCAATAATTATGCCAAGTTTATTCTAGATAAAGATTCGCTTAGATAGGCCTCTTAGTGCTTTAATATGGAAGCTTTTGATTTTCCGGAATCGTGACAATTTGTCACTTGTGACAAATTGTCCTGCCAAAATGTCTTGGAGAGTGGCAGTGAACTCGAAGTGGGGTCGTAAAAACTGGATAAAAAAAACCCTCGCAGACAATTATCTGCAGAGAGTTTCGAGCAAAGTCAAAATTATTAACATCAATTATCATTTTAACTATTTATCCAATCTTAAGATTCTCTCTTCTATAAGTGGGAGCGTCCCATATCTTCCTTCGCTGGAGTAGAGCTCCTTACCGAAATCCCGGCGTTCAGCTTTAGCAGGACGAGTTCACTATGTTATCGCTTATTACGTATTATTTAATTGTTGTCCAATAGTTCCCCATAATTACCACCGACAACAAATAGCCTAGAGGAATATTGACCAATACGCCGGCAGTGAAAGCTGCAAACGGTTTCCATCCAACGGAAGCAAGTTCCTTCAGGCGGCTGGACAAACCGATGGAGAGAAAGGTGAAGATAAATGTCCAATTTCGTAATTCGATAATCGGATTAATAATAGTTTCATCAAGTGTTTTGGCAGTCATTACATCAGAAGACGCTGCTAAAAAGGTTATGATGATCGAGGCAATAATGAATCCTAAAACGAATTTTGGGAAGCGAATCCAAATATCAAGAGCATTTGGGTTTGTGTCACGATATCGTTTATCCCATCTTGTGATCGACGTAAGAGCCATAATAAAACACCAGATCCCAATAAACATATCACGACCCACAACTTTCATGAGTGTGAACGTTTTGATGGCTTGTTCATTAATGGCTGCCGCTGCCGCCATGCCGGGAGCATCAGCAAATTCAGCGGTTCCGATCAAAGCTCCTGCCGGACCAGGCAAAATATTCAGGGCTTTAATGGCCAGGGGGAGAATGAAAATCATGATGATGGAGCAAAGAATAACCAAAGAAATGGCCATTGACACATGTTGCTTTTCAGCTTTAACAGTCCCTCCCATAGCAATAGAAGCAGAAACGCCACAGATAGAACCTCCTGCTGCCAGAGTTGCAGCGAAGCGCTTATCAAGGGAGAAAAGTCGTGTCCCTGTCCAGTATATGGTCAGGAAGGTAGCAACAGCAATGATTGTTGCCTGAGCAAAAGCGGTGGAACCAGCTTGAAGAATTAGAATAAACGGCAGGGAAGCTCCCATTAATACAATCCCGATTTTTACGTAAAACTGAGTTTGGAGTGCCGTACTTAACCAATAAGGTATCTTTAGGAAATTACTGATGATAAGGCCTACGACGAGGGCGAGAAGGGGAGTTTCAAAGTTATAGCGCTTCATCACATCCCAAGAACCCCACACTGAAACAAGAACACTCAAGAAAAAAAGAAAGCTGAATCCTACTATAAAGCGTTTTACTTCTCCAGTGAGCGCTTTAACGGCAATTGTAAATAAAACAAGAAAAAATAAGTAGAGGGTAAAAAGAGCACTTTTATGACTGCTGATGTAAGTAACAGCAGTTCTATAATCACTATAGTTTGGTACTTTAAGGACAATCCGGTTCAGAAAGTCATTTCCTAGACTCCAAAAAGCGATGGCTAATACTACAATTGTAAGACCCAACCACATTGCCCAATAATCTTCTTGTTTCCAAAGGTCGGACCAACCTCCGGACGGAGCAGTTGGTTTTTTGGCTGATACATAGCCCAATAGCATCCCTACCTTCCTCAACCGGCCTGAATTTAACTTAATACCATTATATACTAAGTCTGGGGCTAAGATGGACATAATCTTTGGCTTAGATGAATTTGTTTGGAGTGACTATTAAGAAAAATTATAAAAAAAAGCAGGCTTCCAGGATTTATGGAAAGCCTGCATTATGATATTCTGTTAAGAGAGGAGAGCTGACTTTTTAGGCGTTAAGGTAGTGGTATCCTTCTTTTTTGAGCATCTTTTTGACTTTAGTTAATTCCAGCGGATCAAAAAACTGAAGTTCTTTTCCGTTTCGAATGGTCCAAATTTGGGGGTTTAAATGTCCTTCTTTAATAAGTTTCTTAAATTTAAACCTTGATACTTCAAGGTAATATGTAGCTTCCGTAGTATTTAAGAGAGAATACCTGTATTGCGGGGTCATTGATACAGCCTCCTTTATAAGCTAAAATAAGCAGCTCATTTTAAGTAATGACGTCTCGGACCCAATACGCAGTAATAGCCTCACCTCTTTTCCTGAGCGCTACCCTTCCTTAATTATATACGTTGAGTATTAACGCAATATTAATAAAACTTTATGAGCAGGTTAATACTTGTAAAGACATGAAGCGGATAAGGCTAGAATAAAACGTATATAGAGTTGCTCTTCTTAAAATCTCCTGGTAACACCTGACGTGAACCGCAGGCCAATGAGGATAAGCGGATGAGTTTATCGCCATACTGTGCAGCTCGTTACGCATGCTCCTGCAAGTGTGGATTGGCCGAGTGACCTCGAAGCCAAGGACCGATGATCTAGCAACATACTCAACTAGCCTATTAGGGAAGAAAAAAATTTTAAGGGGGCGTGATATTATGGAAAAATACTGTTTAAACGGAGAAGAAGCAGTGTTGATGGCTATTGATATCCAAGAACGTTTGGTACCTTCAATGAAATATGGGGAAAAGGTTATTCAAAACACGAATATCTTAATTTCAATTATGAAAAAAATCGGAGCGCCAATCATTGCAACGGAACAATATCCTAAGGGTTTGGGGAAAACAGTTTCTGATGTCAGCAGCAATCTCGAAGGTTCCTTAACTATCGAAAAGAGTACCTTTAGTGGCTTTACCAGCGAAGTGACTTCTGCACTCCAAGGTATCGGAAGGAAAAAAATTATTATTACGGGAATGGAAACTCATGTTTGTGTATTTCAAACTGTAAGGGATTTATTATCTCAAGGTTACCAGGTTTTTGTAGCTAGTGATGCCGTATGCTCAAGAACGAAAGAAAATTACCGCAACGGACTATCACTTATGTCAGAGATGGGAGCAGTCATATCAAATACGGAAACCCTACTTTTTGATATCTTGAAGCAATCGGGGACGCCTCTTTTCAAGGAACTCTCTAAGCTGATAAAATAAAGGATTAAAGATGATCTAAGAGCAGCATCAAGTGGACTTGTTCAGTTAAAGTCGAACATTTGGGCTTCGGTGACGAAAGTGTCCTGTGGACACTTTCGTCGTAGTGCCTAGCCCATAACAAATTCTATCGCTTTGAAGGATGGATTCTCCCTCCCTACGAAGCAAGGTATGAGAACAACTCCCACTTAAAGTGGGAGTCTTATTATGTGTACCATCATGGCGTTTCAAATAAATTTGAACAAGAGTCGTATGTGGGCTTCCTAAGAATAATGAAGGATCCTGTTAAATTAGAAAGGTTGAATGTCAGGATGTGCGGTCGATTTTCCTTGATCCAGGTCAAAGATCTTGAAAAACGATTTGATTTTGTCCAACTTGAATTTGAGTTTGAGCCGCGCTTCAATATAGCACCGTCTCAGCTGGTTCCTGTAGTTGTACGAGAGAACGACTGCAACTATCTTCGGATGTTTCGCTGGGGCCTTATACCTTCTTGGGCTAAGGATGAACATTTGGGAAGCAAGATGATCAATGCTCGAGGAGAGACTTTAGGCGAAAAGCCGAGCTTTCGCAAATCTCTCGAGCAAAAACGCTGCCTGGTTTTAGCTGATGATGAGACAATACATCAGCGTATGCCTGTGATCTTGCCGGCAGACAAGGAATCCCTTTGGCTCAATGTTGAGGCAAGTTCCAGTCACGATGTTCAGGGCCTTCTGACGCCGTATCCGTCAGAACAGATGGTTGCCTTCGAAGTGTTGCCCTATGTTAATTCGCCGAGCTATGAAGGCCCTGAGTGTTTGACACTCCCACGGCTGAAGCCGGTGGGATTCTTGGGTGATTAAACCGAAATCTATTTCTAGTATCGGAGTATGACCCCAAGTTCAGGGCTATGCCATTAGCCCGTCCTAGAGCAGTACACAATGG
>NZ_NAHZ01000010.1:0-160725 GCF_002196785.1 Desulfosporosinus sp. FKA
TTTGAATCATAGTACTGCTCACCTACATGTAATTGATACTATAATTATAAAGCAAAAAAGGTATAACTTCCTCAGTATTTTGAGGTGCTACACCTTCTTACTATAATGGGACTTTTTCAGTGGCCTCCTTACAAGAAGTGGGAGTCTTACGATTGGATAAATCTCAGAAAAAAAGTTCGAAACTATGTTTAATCTTCCACAAATCCAAAACCTCTCATAGCATGAATAATATGCAGCTTCATAGCAGTTTTAGCTCCCTCAGCATCTCGAGCTGCCAAAAATTCCATAATCATGCGATGATCATTTAGCGTATTGCGAACCATTTCTTCATTGGTATCTGACAAAGGAACTCCTTTGTTGATAGCTTGATAAAGAACAGGCATCAGTTGATTCATAAACTCATTATGGGTCGCTTTAGCAATGGCTTGATGAAAGGCCTGTTCTACTTCAGTTCGATCTTCTTTTTTAATGATCAGTTCTTCTTCTAACTTGCCATAATACAAAATTCGCTCAAGTTCTTTATCAGTTGCACGTTTTGCGGCATAATAAGCCGATTGCGGTTCAAAAATGAGCCGCATTTCGTAGAGATCTTGGATATCTGGTTTAAATGCAGAAAGCTCTTTTAAGCCATATGCCTTGTTCAAATCCAGGTTGTCTTTGACATAAGTTCCTTTACCACGCTGGATTTCCAAAACATTATGAGCAATTAAGATGCGAATAGCTTCTCGCAGTGTCGTACGACTCACTTGTAATTTTCCTGCAAGCTCATTCTCATTGGGAAGCTTATCACCTGCTGAAAATTTTTTGTCGATAGTAATCATTGCCAGGATGTCTTCCGCGACATCCTCCACTAAGCTTCTGCCTTCCCTAGCCATCATCTGCCTCCTTTTCAGAAAAATCCGGTCATCTGCCAAGAAACTTCATTCAGTTAACAACTGGACTACTTAAACTTAATAGTGATATCTACAATTTCAGGTGTATTTCCCAACCTAATTGGCGGGCCCCACGTTCCATATCCTGAGGAAACGATGAGTTGAAAGTTTCCTTTTTTAAGGTAGCCCCAATCGTCTTCAAAGATTCGGCGAGTAATTAAGCGAATCGGAAACAACTGTCCTGCATGAGTATGCCCTGATAGCTGTAGGTCAACCCCTTGCTGAACAGGTTCCTCCAATTGTAATGGTTGATGATCCATAACGATAATAGGCAGAGAGTGATTAACTCCCTGAAGCAAGGTCTGTAGAGATTTTCTCTGAACCCCATTATAACGAGCTCCGGATCGATCATCTCTGCCAACTAAATAGAAACTTCCATCGATTTCCTGACTGCTGTCCTTCAAAACTCTTACACCTGCTGCCTCCAAATATTTGACGGCTTCTTCAGCATTTCCTCCAATATACTCATGATTGCCCAACACGGCAAAGGCCCCGTACTGAGCTTTCAATTTTTCAAAGGCTTCCGTCATTTCCTGCTTATTAACCGCTTCAACATTCTCGTCAAATACGTCGCCCGCAAACAGTACAAGGTCAGGCTGCAATTGATTGATCATCCCAACCATCTTAGTAAGATAACTATTATGAATGATCGTACCGAGATGGATATCCGATACCATCACAACATGCAATTGTTTCAGCGAGCCCGCCTGTTTGGCTATTGTAATATCATAATGATTTATGCGCGGGTTTCGCGCATTCCAGGCCCCGTAGCCTACAATTCCCAGCACAAGAACGAAGATCGCCAATCCGAAAGCCGGATTTAGACCCTCCTTCAGAGGAATAAGATGAAAACTATAGTTTACTAAACGCATGAGATCGATGGCAGCAATGATTAATAAAAAGTAAAACATAAAGGCCATCCAATAGGCCCCAATGAGATTTAACCCTTCGTAAAGCCCCTGCGGCAGATATTTTTGCAAAAAGCGGGCAATTAAATAGGACAATGAAATCAGCCCAAAAACAAGCCAATAAACTTTTAGAGGAATAAAGGGGACATAGCTAAATAAAGCTTGCCAGCCACGCAGGCCGATATAATAATTAATTCCTCCATAGACAAGAAAGAAAACAACTCCTATTAGAATGAAAAACGGATTAATCATTTAAACACTTTCACCCCCGATTTTATAACTATAACACAAGGTTTACATTTAATGAACTTGCTGTACAAAATCACTTCATTCATGTTATTATTAGAATTAACTAAATAGTTAGGAATAAGTGATCCCTTCCTGAGGGAAAAGGATTGAAAAGGAAAGTCAGTTAAAGGCTGACGCGGTGCCCGCCACTGTAAAAGGGAATCAATTCACACAATGTCACTGGGACAAACCTGGGAAGACGTGAGTTGATAATGATCTTGAGCCAGGAGACCTGCTTATTCTTAAGCCAAACTACCTACGGGAATGTTAGGGGGTATATATTTGTATTATCTTTAAGCCCTTCTCTTAGGAGACGGGCTTTTCGTTTTGTCTGACGCGGTTGAACAATGCAATGAATTACTTATTAGGAGAGAGAGACTATGAATAACGCCGCCAAAGATATTTGGGATCGTCACCGCTGGCTTCCTTATGGAGTTTCTGTGACTGGTATACACTTGCTAGGTATAATCATGCTGCTATTAAATTTAAAACAATTTCCTCAGTTACTGGGATTTGCTTTTCTCGCCTATACCTTAGGCCTGCGTCATGCCTTTGATGCGGACCATATTGCGGCCATAGACAATACAGTTCGCAAAATGATTCAACAAGAACAAGACCCTATGGGGGTCGGCTTTTTCTTCTCGATTGGTCATTCAACCGTTGTCTGTATCATGTCCATCATTACTGCTGTTTCTATGCATTGGGCACAACAAAACATCCCCCAAATACAAAATTTCGCCAGTATAATAGGAACCGCAGTTGCCGGAGGATTTCTTTTGCTTATAGGACTGTTTAATCTTTACATTTGGTTTGATATCTTTGGCTTTTTCAAGAGAATGCGTCAAGGTGAATTTGACGAAGAAAACCTTGACGAACTTTTATTGAATCGAGGATTCGTAAGCCGTTTTTTTAAACCCCTCTATCGATTTATAAATAAAAGCTGGCATGTTTATCCTTTAGGCTTTCTCTTCGGGCTTAGTTTTGATACAGCTTCGGAAGTTGCTTTACTGGCCATTTCTGCTACACTCGGTACTAAAGGCATGCCCATGACAGCAATTCTTTCTCTGCCTGTTATATTTGCTGCAGGCATGAGTTTGATGGATACAGCAGACGGGGTTTTTATGACGACAGCATATCATTGGGCTTTTTCTACCCCTCTGCGCAAAATTTATTATAATCTTTCGGTTACAGGTTTATCGGTTATTGCCGCCCTCGTCATTGGTATTATTGAACTTGCTCAGATACTCTCAACCAAGCTGGGTTATCATAGCAGTTTTTGGGTCTGGATCCAAAGTCTCAACTTTGGTTCTATCGGTTACATACTTGTCGGTCTTTTTGTTATTACTTGGGCAGTTTCCTATATCATATGGAAAGTTATGGATTTAGAAAATTGCCTGAATTAATTCCCCTTCGCGCTATTGCTATTGATCACTAACGGAGGTTAACAAACATGATCATTCTTTTGGGGGAATCTGCAGCAGCACGTGAATTAAATACACAGCTAACCGCTAGAAAAATTGATGTTATTCAGAGACAATACTGGTCTGAAGAAACTCCCCTGCCATCTCATCCAGCATTAGTTATTGATGCAAGTCACCCTTCTGTGAGCAGTAAATTTACTGCTTTACGACGTCGGTGCGAGGAACTGAACATTCCTTTTATCCGCTTAGAGCGGCCGGAAACTAAAGTTCCCTCCAGCCCTTTAATTTTCCCTGTCTACCATTGGGAAGAAGCTCTAGTCCTGCTTGAGCAACGTATTAACACCTTGCGCAAGCTAAAAGACCGGACAATTACCGTCTTTATTACAACAGGAAGCCATCAGCTTCAATCAATTACCAGTAGTTCTTTTGCCCAATCAGTGCGTCTCGTGGCAAGAATTTTACCCGAAGGGCATTTAGTGCAAAAATGTCGGGAAGCCGGTTTACATCCCCGGGATATTGTGGCAATGCAAGGCCCATTTTCCAAAGAAATTAATAAAGCCCTTTTTAAGTTTTATGGCGCAGATATTGTTCTAACACGCGACAGTGGTCTCGCCGGAGGGACAGACACAAAGATTTCGGCAGCTTTAGAGCTTGGTTTGGATATAGTTCTGGTCAGAAAAGCAAAAACCAATAATGGTTTAACCGTAAACAGCCCTCAAGAATTACTTAATTGGCTGGATCAAAAATTTTCCAATCACGCACTCACTTGAAAGCCCTGCTTCTCTGAGCCTTAGCGAAAGCGAACCGTTGCTTGACAGAATAACAAAATCGGTCTGCCAATGATTATCCATCAGCAGGCCGATTTGTAATGTGATGCTTCTTTTTTGACAAACCAAATACTAGCGGCTTTCCAAATCTTGTTTTTTGCTTTGGAATTCAGCGGAATCAATCTCTCCTCGTGCATAACGTTCACGCAGTATATCCAGGGCGCTATTATGGGTGCTAAATCCCTGAGACTGAACTCTTGACTTACTGCGGCGGAAGAAATAGACAGCGAGTAAAATAATGGCGATTCCAAATATCAAAGGCATAAAAAAGCCCATCATCCCCATTCCGTAGCCGCTGTAACCTCCGTAACCATAGCCATTACCCCAGCCGCCCATCATGTGTCCCCAACCACTCATCATATAAATTCCTCCTTTAAATTTGAATACACCAAGAATATGACTATTTTACTAATACGAACTTCGAAATCCATCTTACTCCTGATTGGTCTTTTCAAGAGAAACAGTATGTTTGCGCCCGCTCAGCCCCGCTTTACGTTCAAAATACTCCTCTCGACTAATCTCACCACGTGCGTAGCGTTCATCTAGGATATCCAGAGGATTACAGGTATGAGCAGGATGCCCCCCAAACAACTCTCCGGAATGTGATTCTTTATAGATAAAATAAGCAATAATCAATAAAATTATTAAGCCAAACATCATAATTCCCCCTTTATCTTCTAGCCCTAGCCATGCTTAAACTGAAACCTATGCATTTTTAGTCTCGATTTTATCTTGCCCAATTTTCCTTCTTTAACAACTAAGCCTTACTTTGTTTTAACTTATTTTCAGCCCTCCTCAAATTCGTAGACTTTTTCCTTTTAAGACTTAGGGATATTCAGCGGTTTCTATGACTTAAGTTTAAGCGTTTAATGCGACATTCTCGTGAAAAACTTGTGAATTTCTTATGAATAATAATTAATTTGACAATATAACTAATCTGCTTTAAACTATGCAAGAGCTGACATTGAGTTTGCGTTTTAAAACGCATCCGAAAATGGGAAAAATACCTGCTATGGACGGCAAGCCAATAGCTTGTTTGCCAGGTATTTTTCAAAAATGAGAGAGGGAAGCATTGCTTCCCTCTCTCATTTTTGAAAAATACCGCATAACCTTATCTCTATCTACAAATGTCTATTTGTCAATACATGCTTCAATAAATCCACTGAATAGAGCACGACTATGTTTCTCAGTTTCGAGCAAGCTTTCAGGATGCCACTGAACTCCCAAGCAAAACTTGGCGGCCGTTTTTTCAATTCCCTCAATGATACCATCTACTGCCTGGGCATTTATCTGAAAGCCTGAGGGGATCTCACGGACAGCTTGGTGATGGAGACTATTGACATCAATGCCCGTCTTCTTCAACAGCGTAAAAAGCAAAGACGTTTGCTTTACTTCAATACTATGCCATGTGTATTGACGGGGCGCAGTTTGTTTATGTTCGATCGCTTCAGGATACTGGGTTGGAATATCTTGGTAGATTTTCCCGCCGGCTGCAACTGCTAATACCTGAATTCCTCGACAAATTCCTAAAAGAGGTAAATCCAGCTGCATAGCCCCCTTCGCCAACAACAGCTCGCTAAAATCCCTTTCAGGAAAGCAAGCTTCAACTCCGCGCTGAGGATCTTCTTTTAAATAGGTAGGAGAAATGTCTCCTCCACCAGTTAATAATAAACCATCTATAAGATCTAAAACCTCTCGGCTTTCTTCGCTATTCTGAACCGGCGGCAGAATAATCGGAGTTCCTCCAGCGTTTCGAATACTGTCCACATAAAAGGCCCGCGGAAACGACTTTAATTCTTCAGAATAATGTGCAGCAGTAATCCCTATCACAGGTCGTTGTCTTCCCATTATTCTTAATCTCCCCTCTAAGAATACAAAAACAGCGTCGGTTCATCGCCGCTACGCTGCCTCGTGTTCAAAAACAATTTTCTATATATCAGCCAACCCAAGACTAATCTCAATGGCTTGATCCACCCTAAGCATCACTTCTTCATCGAGAACTGTCACTTTCTCCTTCAGGCGACTTTTATCGATGGTTCGAATTTGTTCGGTAAGAATGACGGAGTCTCGCTCTAAACCACTGCGTCGAGCTCTTACTTCAACATGTGTAGGTAACTTTGCCTTTGCTATTTGTGATGTGATCGCAGCAATTATTGTGGTCGGGCTGAATTGATTCCCTATGTCGTTTTGAATCACGAGGACCGGACGAGTTCCTCCCTGTTCAGAGCCGACAACGGGGTTAAGTTCTGCGTAATAAATTTCCCCGCGCTTTATGATCATCTCCGACACTCCACCATCGATTCTTCATAGTACTCTAACACTTCTTGTTCCGTTGAGAACAGTTCTCTTGCTATCGACAAATTCAACTGAGCCATTTCGATATAACCTTTGCGCATTTGTTCCTGGATTCCTTTTTTTCGACGTTCATGAAGAATGCTGTTGAGCGCTTCTCGGATAAATTCACTGCGATTACGTTTCTCCACTGTGACGATTCCGTCCACTTCTGCAAGCAAACTCTCCGGCAAACTGATCATAATCCGCTTACTCTCTGCCACATTAGCACCCCCAAGTCTTTTAGCCAAAGCTATACTCTATTATAGACAATAACACAAAAAAGTGTCAACGAACATGAAGAGTAATTAAGCTAAATCACCGCGAAAATAGAACTATTTCGTCATGTAAATTCTGGTAAAGCATGGTATTAAGCAATTTTTACTAATAAATCATTGAATCTATAGATAGTATACCAGTATAGCATGCTTGATATACTCATTTTTGTTCGAAATCGATGATCTGCCGAAATCTATGCTTGCTTCAAAAGCTTATTAACCATCGTTTTATGGGCAAGGGTTTCTAAATAATCATCAAGTTCTGTCAAGCAACTGTCAAAACCTCGCCTGATCAGGGCAAGCTCCAGCAATAGATCCGTAAGATGTGGATTCTTCGGCAAAAGCGGACCATGCAGATAAGTCCCGAAAACATTACGGTATCGGACCCCTTCCGTTCCATCCTGATCATTGTTACCGTGACCCACCGAAACTTTTCCCAATGGGCTAACCCCTTTACCAAGATACGTTTTGCCTGAGTGGTTTTCAAAACCAACTAATGTCCTTAATTTAGGCTCAGAATTATCCCGGGCAAGATTGGACTCTGGGTCAATTTTTAAGGCAGTTGGGTGTAATTCAGCAACAACGTTTCCGATTAAACGTTTCGTACCGGCAATCGTCCAAAGATCAAGGATACCTAATCCAGGAATTTTCTCTCCACCCGCCATTTGATAATAGTTCCCCAGCATTTGATATCCGCCGCAAATACCTAAAACTACCAAGCCATTTTCAATGGCTTGGCGCAGGTCTTTTTCTCTGCGCATTAAATCCTGAACTAGTATACCTTGTTCGCGGTCTGAGCCGCCTCCGAGAAAAAGAATATCCATTCCTGTAAAATCCAGGCTTTCTCCTAAGGAAACTTCTTGGATTTCAGATTCAATCCCTCGCCAACGGCAGCGTGCAGCTAAGGCTAAAATATTACCCCGGTCGCCATAGAGATCGAGCAAATCCGGATAAAGATGACAAATCGTTAGCTTCATGTTCCGGCCCCCTCCTTTCGAGTTCTGTCCTCAATAACTGTTAAGCCAGCTTTCTGCTGTTGTTCGGCCAATAGTTCACGCAGAGTAAAAAGCAAGGTATATGTAGGCAATAAGAAAGCTGCCTCATCTCCCCGACGGCCTTGCTGCAGCAAATTGACAGCCGCAGGCAAGGAATGTTCAATTACAAGTTTATCTTCAGGAATTCCCGCATATTTAAGCCTCAGGGCCATATCTTCTGCCCGAAGTCCGCTGCAAATGATATGTTGTATCCGTTCCTCCCGCATCCCCAAGCGTTCAAAGTCGACATCCCAAAGCCAAGAGATGTCCCGTCCATCAGCTGCTAAATCATTAATTCCTATCATAATCCTTAACGATTTGTCCGCACTAAGAATCGTTTGGATAACTTGGTTAAACCCTGTTGGATTTTTAACAAGAGTTAAGGTAACCTCTCCTCCCGTGAGCCTGAAGCGCTCCATACGCCCAGCTTGAGGAATAAACTCCCGTAATCCTTTTGCAATCAGGCCATCTTCTATTCCGAGCTGACGCGCTGCAGTTAACGCGGCTAATGCATTATAGAGATTATAATAACCTTGCAAAGAGGTAGAAAAGGCAGCAGCGCCCACCTGAAAGTTTAGCAGATCGTCCTCGGCAACGACATTTTGTGCTAAAACATGTGGCTCAGGGCGATGAAATCCGCACCCCTGGCAATGATAGACCCCCAACTGCCCATAGTGAAAGAGGGAATATTTAAGTTCAATACCACACGCAGGACAAAACTTAGCTTCCCTGGTTTCATGACTCTCAAGGCAACTATCAGGCGTCGATTCAACACCATAAAAGCAGGTTCGCACAGAACCTAATCCAAATTGAGCCACTAGAGGATCATCGGCATTAAGAATGAGTAGAGTTTCTGGCGATAATGATTCTTTGACCAAATGCACCGTAGTATCTAATTCACCATATCGATCAAGCTGATCCCGAAAGAAATTAGTCACAATTGCCAAGCTGGGAGTTACTTGTCCACAAAACTTAGGTACAGTAGCCTCATCTACCTCTAACAAAGCGAGCTTGGTACTTGAGGAACCATTCCATTGAGTGTTCTGCAGCAAAGCGCCGGTAATACCCGTAACAAGGTTTGCTCCGGCTTGATTAAAGGCAAAGGATTTCCCCGCCTCGCGTAAAATACTCGCTAATAAATTAGCCGTGGTTGTTTTACCATTAGTACCGGTGACAATCACGATTCCTTCTGTATAGGAGGCGGATAAATGTTTCATAATCTCTGGGGCTATCTTCTGGGCAATTTTTCCTGGTAATGTTGTCCCTTTTTTTCCGCTGATTTGCAAACCTATTGTGATGAGTTTACCCACCCATAGGGCAACCCAAAAACGCCATGTCCGTTTCATAATTACTCCTTTAATTGTTATCCTATTCATTTTAGCACGCATATTTGTATTATCAACCAAAATGATATCCCAGCAAACATTTCAAATGCATTTTTTCCTTCATCAGTGGTGCTGCTTTGCAGCATAGAGATCCGTTAGAAAAAAGAGATTGGCAACAAACAAAAATTAGTTTGTTACCAATCCCTCGTTACTCGGCAATAAAACTAGGCAGCCTGCTTCAGCCTTTTGGTATTTATGTGTATATGTATCAATTACCGGCTTAGAACGCTTTAAAACCATTAATGCTCTGATTCACTAACATATCTAACAATGGGCCCAAAACAAAACTGAGAAACAGGCGAAATCCTTCAGCGAGCACCAAAGTCACGCCAAATCTTAAAAGAATTCTCCTCAATCGGGACGTCGAACGGCGTAAGATTCCGTCATAATCCAGGACTCCAGCAGCACCCCAGCCAAGTATCAGGCAAAGCATAAAAAAGGCATAACTCATCCAAGTTGTCAGATCCAAAGAGGCCATGACACTCCCCCCTTGCCAGAACTTATGTGTCAGCTCAAAGTTTTATACCGTCCAATACCTTATTTACTCAAAATGTGTCACTCTTGGTTTATAACGTTTCTCTTTTAACTTCTTGAAGAAAATTAATCGGGTCAAAGTTTTCTTTAAACAATTGTTCCTGAAAATTACTCACATCTATTTCTTTTTCCATGAGTTCTGAAATACTCCCGGCACCGTCCACCTTATTTAAGGCTGTATACCCAACAATTCTCCCCTCCCTTAAAACGACTTTGCGATAATTTTCGGGGGATGGAGAATCAACCAATTCGACGAACCCTTCTCCCTCAGGTTTCAAAATACCGGCAGTAATCATAGGTAAATCAAAAAAGCCAATGGAATTCATCGCAAAACTGCCGCAATAGGATCTAACATTGCCGCTCATATTTAAACCGGCATTAAAGCCCTGCTTATACGCATTGGCTAATATAGGGAATACCCTCCGCTGCCGATAAATAGTATCATATCCTTCAGCAACATTACCGGCGGCATAAACATCTGCCACACTCGTTGCCATATGCTCATTCACAAGTATTCCACGGTTAACTTGTATCTGTGTATCTTTAACTAAATCAATATTCGGACTTACCCCAAGGGCTAAGATTACTTGCCCGCATTTAAGAGTTATTCCTTGAATAGATACTCCCAACACCTTCCCTTTCCTTCCTATAATCCCCGTGACTACATTACGAAGGCAGAACTTTATTCCATGATCTTCTAACTTTTTTTGAACAAGATAGGCAGCGGGCTCATCTAGAACTGTATTTAAAACCTGCCCGGCAAGTTCAACCACAGTAACATCAACCCCGCATTTGATTAGAGCCTCCGCAGCCTTCAAGCCAGTCAGTCCTGCCCCGATAACCGCGATTCGTTTTCCCGGTGCCACTGTTTTTTCCAAGCCCAGGACGTCATCCCATTTTATAAATGTATGTACGCCTTTCAAATCACAGCCGGGTATGTTAGGCATAATGGGTTTTCCGCCAGTAGCCAGCATCAAGCGATCATATGGAATAGTTTCTCCCGATTCCAGAACTACAAGTTTATCTTCAAGCTTTAACGCGCTAACTCGTTCACCAAGCCTGGGGACAATATCCAACCGCTGATAATAATCCTTGGGACGATAATACGTTTTAGAAACAGGCAGCTTTTCGGAAAGATAATAGGAAATCAGACGCCGTGAATATGTATGGTAAGGCTCGTCCGAAATTAACGTGATCCTACCATTTTTATCGGCGCTGCGAATCCCTTCAACAGTTCCGATAGCCGCCGCCGAATTTCCCACAACAACATAATTCATTCGCCGTTACCTCCTCTTTTCCCTCAAAGACTCATCAGTAAGATAAACACCTTGTAAACCCTAATCTTCTATTTCTATTATTCAAGGTAAGGATTTATGAATCTTATAAAAGTGGGGGCCTTAAAAACCGGATAAAAATCCCCCAAACTAATTTTCAGTCTGGGGGAAAATGTTATTGAGCAATAATAAAATCGCCTATAGGACACTTTTGCCCATGAGATATTTATCAACTTCTCGAGCAGCAAGCTTACCTTCTTGGATTGCCCAAACAATAAGGCTCTGACCTCTTCTCATATCGCCTGCGACAAAGACTTTCTCTACATTCGTCTCAAAAATCTCATATTCGGCTTTCACATTACTTCTGGAATCCCTCTCCAGTTTAAGTTCAGCGGGAATGGTATCTTCCGGACCCAAAAAGCCCATAGCCAGAAGAACGATGTCAGCTTTCCACACTTTCTCACTGCCTGGCACTTCCTGAGGCACCATTCTTCCAGAATCATTCTTAACCCAGGTGATCTCTACAGTATGAACCTCTTTGACTTCTCCATTCTCATTCCCAACGATTCTTTTAGTCGAAATGAGATAATTTCTAGGGTCCTTGCCATAGAGATTTATGGCCTCTTCCTGACCGTAATCAACTTTAAGCTTAAGCGGCCATTCCGGCCATGGATTCGAAGCTTCTCTGCGTTTTTCAGGAGGTTCAGGCATAATTTCAAATTGCTGAACACTCTTGCAGCCGTGTCGCAGGGACGTAGCCACACAGTCGGTCCCTGTGTCCCCTCCGCCAATAATAATAACATCTTTGTCTTTAGCGGTTATATAACTGCCGTCTTGAAGATTGGAATCAAGAAGACTCTTGGTATTTGCTTTGAGAAAATCTACCGCATAGTAAACTCCCTTTAAATCATTACCCTCAACATTGAGTCCCCGTGCCTTGGCAGCTCCGGCACATAGTATAACCGCATCATATTGGTTCACGAGTTCCTGAGCAGGGATATCTTTGCCTACCTCAGTATTCAACACAAATTGAATTCCCGAAGCTTTCATCAGCTCAAGACGTCGTTCCACGACTCGTTTATCAAGCTTCATGTTGGGAATGCCATACATCATCAGTCCGCCAGCCCTGTCGTTCCTTTCATAGACGGTTACATCATGGCCAACAGCATTTAAATAATAGGCTGCCGACATCCCTGACGGCCCTGAGCCGACAATGGCAATCTTCTTTCCTGTCTTTTTAGCGTTTTTAGGGCGAACCCATCCTTCTGCGAAAGCCCTTTCAATAATTTCATACTCAATACTATTAACGGTCACAGGTTCCAGAATATAGCCTTCTGTGCAAGCGCCTTCGCAAGGTGCCGGGCAGACTCTTGAGGTGAATTCCGGGAAAGGGCTGGTGCGCGTCAGTCTTTTATAGGCCTCTTCCCATTGACCTTTATAAACCAGCTCATTCCACTCAGGAATAAGATTATGCAAAGGGCACCCTGAAGCCATTCCGTTGAGCAGAACTCCGCCCTGACAGAAAGGGACTCCGCAATTCATACATCTCGCTCCCTGAGTTTTAATAACCTCAGAGTCCTGATGAAGGCGCATTTCCTCCCAGTCTTTAATTCTGTCTTCAGGAGAACGTTTTTTTGGATTTATTCTTTCATACTCTAAAAACCCAGTCGCTTTTCCCATTGTAAGTCCCACCTTAATCATATAGTCCTTTAATTTTTTAATTTTTAAAATGCTCTTCGAACGCTGCCATCAAGGCTTCCTCACCGTTTAAGCCCGCCTTATGAGCCTTATCAATGTTTTGAAGCATACGTTTGTAATCTTTAGGTATTACTTTGGTGAATCTCTGAGCATAACCTGTCCAATCCAGAAGAATGTTCTTGCCTAAGGGGCTGCCGGTGTACTCAACATGTTTTTCAATCATGCTCTTGATTTCATTCATTTCTTCCTCAGATTCGATCGTTTCCAGTAACACCATCGATTTATTACAGTATATTTCGTCAAAGTCCAGAATATAGGCTACCCCGCCGGACATCCCTGCCGCAAAGTTCCTTCCTGTTTTACCCAGGATAACGACTTTACCGCCTGTCATATATTCACAGCCATGATCGCCTACTCCCTCAACAACTGCTTTAACCCCGCTGTTTCTTACACAGAACCTTTCCCCGGCGATCCCATTGATATAGGCTTCTCCCGAAGTAGCTCCATATAAGGCCACATTACCGATCAGGATGTTTTCTTCAGGCTGGAAGTTTGACGCTTTGGGGGGATAGACGATAATTTTACCACCGGAAAGTCCTTTGCCTAAATAATCGTTGGCATCTCCCTCCAACTCTAAGGACATACCCTTAGGAATAAAGGCTCCAAAGCTTTGACCGGCCGAACCCACAAAGGTTAATTTGATTGTGTCTTCCGGCAGCCCGTTTTCACCATATCTCTTGGAGATTTCACTTCCAACAATGGTTCCAACAACCCTGTCAACATTATTGATTTTCAATTTCGCCCGAATCGGTTTCTGGTTTTCCAAGGCAGGTTTGCACATTCTGAGGAGCTTTTTAATATCCAGTGATTTCTCCAGCATATGATTCTGCTTTTGCGTATTAAACCGACCAACATCGGCCCCGGCATAGGGCTGATAAAGAATTTGAGACAAATCAAGATTAGCGGCTTTCCAATTTTTTATTATCTCTTTGGTCTTTAGTCTGTCCGTGCGCCCGACCATTTCGTCAACAGTCCTAAAGCCTAGTTTCGCCATAATTTCACGCATTTCTTGAGCAACAAAACGCATAAAGTTTTCAACGTATTCAGGCTTACCGTTAAAGTTTTTCCTTAATGTTTTATCCTGAGTTGCGATTCCGACGGGACAGGTATTAAGATTGCACACTCTCATCATGACACACCCGATAGCGATAAGAGGTGTCGTCGAAAATCCATATTCTTCGGCCCCAAGCATAGCCGCGATCACAACATCCCTGCCTGTAAGCAGCTTGCCGTCAGTTTCAACAACTACCCTGTCTCTCAGCTTATTGAGTACTAAGGTTTGATGAGTCTCAGCCAATCCCAGTTCCCAGGGAAGACCTGCATTTTTGATACTGGTTCTTGGCGAAGCTCCCGTCCCTCCATCATAACCGCTGATCAGAATGACGTCCGCTTTTCCTTTTGCCACCCCGGCAGCAATAGTTCCAACGCCAACTTCCGAAACAAGCTTGACACTAATTCGTGCCTCTTTGTTGGCATTCTTCAAATCATGAATCAGCTCAGCCAAATCTTCAATAGAATAAATATCATGATGGGGCGGCGGTGAAATAAGATCAACACCCGGCGTAGAATGTCTGACTTTGGCTATCTCCGGATAAACCTTGCGTCCCGGAAGCTGGCCGCCTTCACCGGGTTTAGCTCCCTGAGCCATTTTTATCTGAATTTCTTTGGCATTAGCAAGATAGTTGCTGGTCACACCGAAACGTCCAGAGGCAACCTGTTTGATAGCACTGTTCTTGGAATCGCCATTAGGCAGCAGCGTAAACCGCTCGAGATCCTCTCCGCCCTCACCGGTGTTACTTTTTCCGCCCAGCCGATTCATGGCAATGGCTAAACATTCGTGTGCTTCTTTGCTGATGGAACCATAGGACATCGCCCCGGTCTTAAACCTTTTGACAATGGACTCAACAGATTCCACTTCTTCAACAGGAATTGTATCTCCCGAATTTACTTTAAAGTCGAGGAGATTCCTTAAGGTATAAATTCCCTCTTCAGTAATCTTTTTCGAGAAATCCTTATACAGAGGGTAGTTCCCTTCCCTGCATGCTTTCTGAAGCGTATAGATTGTTTCCGGGTTGTAAAGATGGATTTCTCCATCATCCTTGCACTGAAAATACCCGCCAACTTCAAGAGTATCCGTGTAAGGGGAGTTTTCAAGATAAGCACTTTCATGCCGCATCTGATTTTCTAAAGCAATTTCTTCCAAACCAATCCCTTCAATTCTTGAAGGAGTGGATGTGAAATACTTTTCGATAAGATCCTTTCTCAGACCCACTGCCTCAAAAATCTGAGCACCGTGATAACTTCGCATCGTAGAAATGCCCATCTTGGTAAGGACTTTGAGAATACCTTTGACAGAAGCCTTGATGTAGTTCTTTTTAGCTTCTTCATAACTCAGTCCATCCAATAAACCTCTTTCAGCAAGATCCTTAAGAGTCTCATAGGCGAGATAGGGGTTAATGGCCGTAACACCATAGCCAATAAGAGTACAGAAATGATGAACTTCCCTGGGTTCACCTGATTCAAGGACAATACCGATATTGGTTCTTATTTCTTTGCGAATCATATGATGGTGAAGTCCGGAGGACGCTAAAAGAGCAGGAATAGCAGCAAATTCTTTACTAACCCCTCGGTCAGAGAGAATAATAATATTAGCTCCTTCACCGATCGCTTGATCGGCTTTCCGGAAGACTTTATCCAAAGCCTTTTCCATAGCTTTTGAGCCCTCGGAAACATTATATAATATTGAAATGGTTACTGCTTTTAACTTGTCATTATTAAGAGCCTTAATGGTATTTAACTGTTCATTGGTTAAGATGGGGTGTTCCAAGGCCAAGCTGGCGGAGTTTCTTTGGTCCGGATCCAATAGGTTTCCTGTATCCCCAAGAAGAATACTACCGGAAGTAATAATCTCTTCTCGGATACCGTCAATTGGAGGATTAGTAACCTGAGCAAACAGTTGTTTAAAATAAAAATATAACATTTGCGGTTTCTCAGATAACACCGCCAAAGGAGAATCCATACCCATTGCCCCCACGGGATCAACACCTTGTATCGCCATAGGCTCCATAGTTTTGGTAAGATCCTCAAAGGTATAGCCAAAAGCTTTCTGGAGTTGAATTAGGTTCTCCGATACCTTTTCTTCCTCAGTCTTTACAACGGGCAAATCGCTGAGCCGAACGATATGACGTTCATTCCATTCTTTATATGAATGTAAAGACGCCACACTGCTTTTAATTTCTTCATCCGAGATAATTCTTTGCGCTTCTGTATCAATAAGCAGCATCTTCCCCGGTTCCAGGCGGCCTTTATATTTAACATTTTCAGGTTTAATGTCTATGACTCCCACTTCAGAAGCCAGGACTACCTTATCATCATTTGTTACGTAATAACGCGAAGGCCGAAGACCGTTTCTATCCAGAACACCGCCAACAACAACACCATCCGTAAACGCCATCGCAGCCGGACCATCCCAAGGTTCCATAAGAAAGTCATTAAACCTGTAAAAGTCCTTTTTCGTCTCAGACATTAAATCGTTCTTCTCCCACGGTTCGGGAATCATCATCATCACCGAATGAGGCAGTGATCTTCCAGTGAGATGGAGAAATTCAAGACTATTGTCAAACATCGCCGAGTCACTGCCAGATTCATCAATAATAGGGAATACTTTAGAAAGATCGTCAAACAGAGGGGAATCAATACATTTCTGTCTCGCCTTCATCCAGTTAACATTGCCCCGAATGGTATTAATTTCCCCGTTGTGAACGAGATACCGATTGGGATGGGCCCTCTCCCAGCTGGGAAACGTATTGGTGCTAAACCGCGAATGGACCATAGCCAAGGCCGAGGCAAAATCCAGATCGGAAAGATCAAGATAAAAATTTCTAAGTTGTTCTGCCGTAAGCATACCTTTATAGACGATGGTCTTCGAGGAAAGACTGGCGATATAAAACGTTCCACCCTTATCCTCACACATCGGAACGATAACTTTTTCTGCCCGTTTTCTGATAACGTAAAGTTTCCGTTCGAAATCCATTTGATCCGTGATCGCTGTATCCTTCGCTATGAAAACCTGAATAAATCTCGGCATGACAGCCTTTGCTCCTTCACCGATGGTCGTCATGTCGATGGGAACTTCTCTCCAGCCTAAAATTCTCTGACCTTCTTCTAAAACAATCTTTTCAAAGGTTTCCATTTGAGTTTTGCGAAAGTCTTTATATTTATGAGCAAAAATCATACCTACGCCATAGCCGCCTTTGTCAGGCAAATCAAAGCCCAGAACCTCACATTCTCTTTTGAAAAAATTGTGAGGAATCTGGATTAAGATCCCTGCACCGTCGCCGGTATTTTCATCGGCACCGCTTGCCCCTCTGTGGCTTAAATTTTCCAGAACTGTTAAAGCCTCTTCAACGATATCATGAGACTTTTTCCCTTTGATATTAACAACGAATCCCATACCGCATGCATCATGTTCTAACGCGGGATCATAAAGGCCCTGCTTATTTGGTAAATGATAGTTTTGCATAATACCCACCCTTTATGGACTTCAATTTAATTAATAATTTTAACATAAAATGTTCAATAGAATCATTACAGTTTTAAGAAAAGTTGTTATTACTATATAACAATCCTTTCCTGAGTGTAATTTATATTTTAGCATATTCAAGTCATTAGAATAACCCATAATTTTTTATGTATTATGTATTTTTATTGAAACTTTGTTTTTCTATGTGGAATTATGCCATTATAATTCCTTTTATACCTATTTGTCCCAGAGCATACCTTCGTTTAGGAGGCTATTCCGAAAAAGGCAAAAGGCTCACTTTTGAGGTAAGCCTTCTGCACTTTCTTCAACTTTCATTCACTGATTAAATTACAATTCACAACTTCCGACCAGTGGATTAAAAGCATCATTAATTTTAGAAACTTTATCATCGTTTGTCAGAACAACTAAATAATCACCTGGGTAAATCACAGTGTCACCTTTGGGGATAATTTCCTCTTCTCCGCGTTTAACGGATACTAACAAACAATGAGCCGGCCATTTAATCTCTTTAATTTGTTTACCATCCAAGATGGATCCCATACAGACGGCAAATTCCAAGATTGATTTAGTTTTTTCATTGCCGATTATTTTGTGATGCCCTTCTTTGTGCAGGAACTTTTCAAGTAAAGATTCATAAATGGGTTTAGAACCTAAAAAGTCTGCTACGATATAAGCTGTTATGCAAACCACAGATAGGGAAAGCAAATGAGTAAACGAACCCGTCATTTCCGTAATCAAAATCGTCCCTGTGATAGGGGCTCTAACGACAGCAGTAAAATAACCCGCCATTGCAAGAATTATAAAATTATTAACATACATATTATTAATTTGAAAAATGTTGACAACGGCAAGCCCGTAGATATTTCCAATAATTGCCCCAATCGCAAGAAGGGGAAGGAAGATCCCGCCCGGCGCCCCCGATCCATAACAAATCATTGTAAAGAAAAACTTAGCAAGTATTAAAATGACCAAAAGTTCCAAGGTAAAGTTGCCCTTCGTAATAAGTGCACTAATCAAATCGTTGCCGCCGCCCAAAACCTGCGGCAGGAAAAACCCTAAAACTATGGAAACCAGCAAAGGGAAAATGATCCAAAACCTTTTGGGCAGCCAACGCTGCCCAGCATAGAGATCCTGAGTCTTCAGAAGAGTTGCATTGAAGGCAACGCCTAAAACACCAATAACAATTCCTAAAATAACTATAAATAGGTAATAACGCAGAGGAAAGTCGTGCAAGTTACCAAAATTCAGAACCGGTTTTAAACCAAAAAATTCGCTTGTCACAAAATCTGCAGATAAGGCCGCTGATAAAGCCGGCAGCAATATTAAGGGTGAAAAGTTTTTGTGGACTTCTTCTAAAGCAAACATAACTCCTGCTAAAGGCGCACTGAAGGCAGCTGCAAGTCCTGCACTGGCTCCGCTGGTGATAAGATATTTCTCTTCAATTTTAATTCTCTTTAGTACTTTACTAAAGCCTTGTCCGACAGCCGCTCCTAATTGAACGGACGGACCTTCTCGACCCATAGAAAGACCGGCTCCGATCGCTAAAACGCCGCCAATGAATTTGCCAATGATAACTTTCCACCAGGTCATAGAGAGTTTTCTCAACAAAACCCCTTCAACTTGAGGAATACCACTGCCGCTTATCATAGGGTCATGCTTGACTAACAAACCAACAATATAACCTATTAATATCAGAACTCCCACCCAAAGAGGAAGGAGCATTGGTTTGGCGGTGAGGAAATCATAAAGTCGAATTAGCAAAACTCCGCTCTGTTCAAGCAGAAATCGGTACAATACGACTATTAGCCCGGTAATGACTCCAATGCCCAATCCTTCGTAAACTAATTTCAGCCTGAAACTACTCCAATGTAATAAGCTATTATGAGTACTATTACTAGTCATAAATAAATTTCCCCTTATCTTGTCAGCGTGAAAAATCCCTTACTAATTATTCCCTATGGGATCGAGATAAATCCTCGGGACTCGCTTGGAAATTCCGCAAACGACTTCATAACTTATTGTTCCCAGCCATTCTGCCATCTCCGTAGCCGTAATTTGTTCGTAACCGTCTTTTCCTAAAATTGTAACCACATCACCAACGTTTACGCCCTGAATCTTAGTAACTTCAAGCATTGTTTGGTCCATGCAAACCCTGCCGATAATTGTTGAGCGCCGGCCATGAACCAGCATTTCCCCACAATTCGAAAGCGCCCTTCTCAGCCCATCCGCATATCCCAAGGGAATGGTTGCGACTGTTGTTGGATAGGCTGCCTGAAAGGTACGGCCATAGCTTACAGTTTCTCCGGTTTTGATTATTTTCACATGAGATACCTTGGCTTTCCAAGACATTACCGGTTCTAAGCCGACATTACCTCCCACTTGAGAAGACGGAACCAGACCGTACATACCGATACCGGGACGAACAAACTCAAAATGAGCTTCCGGAAATTGCAGAATAGCTGCAGTGTTAGCAGCATGCCTAATGGGAATTTTCAATCCCGCCCCTTTAAGTTTCTCATAGAGGAGTTGGAATCGTTTAAGCTGCTGTCTCGCAAAGGTCAGATCCTTTTGATCGGACGTAGCGAAGTGAGTAAAAATCCCTTCAATAAATAAATTGGGTAGGGCAGCAACCTTCATAATTTCAGAAATATCAGTATCACGAAATCCTATTCGGCCCATTCCCGTATCAATTTTTAAATGTAATCTTGCCCTGCGATTAAATTTTACAGCTGCTTCAGAAAGAGCACGTGCCTGGGACAAATGAAAAATTGCCGGGATTATATCCTCTTTAACAAAATCCTCCCACTGATCACTTTCCGGTGCCCCAATGACCATAACATCCAGCTCAGGAAATGATGCTTTTAATTCTAAGGCCTCTTCCAAAATTGCCACACCAAAACGCTTGGCCCCACAACTCATCAGGGTCTCCACCACCGGAATTGCACCGTGCCCATATGCATCTGCTTTAACTATGGGCATCATTTCACTTTGTGTATACGTCTGAAGTTTGTAATAATTTTCTTTTAGTGCCTGCAAATTCACTTCAGCCCAAACCTGTCGCACAATTGATCTCCTCCTCTATCCTTTTTAGCCTAGCTTCAATTCTAGAGAGCGCCGCACTTTAGGCAACCGGTCTGCAACTTCAGAGGCCAAAAAGCCAGACCATCCATACTCTTCGGCAAGATCATCCCCAGCTTTCCCATGTAAATAAGCACCTAAGCACGCGGCCTCCAAAGGTGATACTCCTTGGGCCAGCCAGGCCAGAATACTTCCAGTGAGAACATCACCGGTGCCTCCTGTCCCAAGCCCAGGATTTCCGCTTGGGTTAAAGAAAGCGCGCCCATCCGGTGAAGCAACAATAGTCACTGAACCCTTGAGTACCACAACGGCCTCCCACTCGGCAGCTTTAGTCAAGGCCAAATCCAAGCGGTTGCTTTCGACATCGGCAACAGTACATTGGCATAGCCTTGCCATTTCACCGGGATGTGGGGTAAGTATCAGCGGTCCCCGCCCATTTCTGGCTTCAATTAGGCTAGACTCCCCTGCCAATAAATTTAAAGCATCCGCATCCAAAACAACCGGACAACTTATAGTTCTTAAAATCTCCTCCAGAACAAGCCCAAATCCAGGATTTTGGGCAAGCCCCGGACCGATAGCCAAGGCCTGAGCCTTTTCCGCCTGCCTTGCTATTACTTCCCAAGATTCTTCGTTAAGACTATCCTCTCCGGGTGCAGGCCAAACAGTCGCCTCTGTAATACTAGCATCCACATCTTTCGCAATTCCTTGAGGGGTAACGATTTGCAGTAATCCTATGCCGCTGCGCAAAGCACCCCGCCCGGCTAGAACAGCTGCACCGCTCATTCCCTTGGACCCTGCAACAAGTATACCTTTACCATGAGTTCCTTTGTGTCCTTTAAAGTGGCGAATGGGAAGGATTTCTCTTATTGTATCATCGGTTAAAACATATGTGGAAATACTCTCATCCTCCAGAAACGCTTCTGGAATAGAAATCGGATCAACGGCAACTCGTCCGCAATAGATGGGGCCTTCTCCTAAAAAAAGGCCCCACTTCGGCAGCCCAAAGGTAACTGTTATTTGAGCGCGAATAGCAGTCCGATAAACCTTCCCCGTATTAGCTTCGACCCCGCTGGGAATGTCAACGGATACTACACAGGCCGAAGCATTGTTTACCTCATTAACATATTCTTCGATCAAACTCGGTAAAGCTCCACGCAGGCCTATGCCATAAAGAGCATCGACAATAACATCAGCCTGAGCCAAAGCAAAACGGGCCACAAGCCGCTGCTTTTCTCCTTCGATAACAAAAAGTTTACCCGTCGTTCCTTGGAAAAGACGCAAATTAAGAGCAGCATCTCCTTTGAGCTGCTCTGTTCCGGCAAACAATAAGACCGTCACATCCATCCCCTGCAACACTAAATGACGGGCAACGGCCAAACCATCTCCGCCGTTATTCCCCTTACCCACTAAAATCACCGCTTTTAAGCCAGCCAAATCTCCTTCATTCTGAACAAGACAACGACGGATTTCCTCAACAACGGCCCAAGCTGCGTTCTCCATCAAAAGCATACTTGGTATGCCGTATTGTTGAATAGCCCGTTCTTCGATCTGCCGCATTTGTTCAGTGTTGACCACGCGCACTTCTTTCACCTCATTTTTCCTTTGACCCTTCATCCTAACTCAAGATCGCAAAGGCTATAGCTTGGGTTCGGTTATGAGACAAACTCACCCGAATTTGTGAGCCCCCTCTTTCCTTAACCAGAGTCATTGCTTTGGAACTAAGAAGGACAAGAGGCTCGCCGCTTGGGGTTGTCATGATTTCGACATCATGCCATGATAAGCCTCGCAAACCTGTTCCCAATGTTTTTAGGATGGCCTCTTTAGCAGCAAAACGTGCCGCGTAGCTTTGTATCCCCTTATCTACTAGACTTTCTCGTTCTCGTCTCGTAAAAAGTCTTCCTGATAATCCAGGCTGACGTTCCAAAGCCTTCGCCACTCGTTCAATTTCGATAATATCTACACCAGGATACATAACTCTACCTCATATCACATAATTAACTCTTGCAATCTCATTTGTCCTTCTGCTGATCCTGCAGCCAGTAAAACATCTTCGGCGCGCAGGACAAAGCTCGCCTCAGGTGAAAACTGTTCTAACCCGTCTCGCACGACAGCAACTATCGTTGTCCCCGTACGTTCTCGAATCCTTAATTCACGTAAAGTTTTCCCGACGGCTGGGGATTTTTTGCCCACTTCAATCTCACCTACGTCTAACCAACGAGACATAATGCGGTCTACATATCCTTGCAGCTTATTAAGATGACTTTCTATTTTTAGATCATTTTCCCGTCTCTGATCCATCAATTTCTTGAGATCTTCGAGAAAGATCTGGATTTCTCCTTTTTGATTAAACGATCTTACGAATTTCTCTGCCATTGCTTTCGAGGTAACGGTAATTCCTACCCCTTGGTTAACAATAACAACACCCACATTTTGCAAAATTGCAATTGCTCTGCGGACTGTTTCCGGAGAAACGTTATAACGGCCCGCTAAAGTTGAGCGGCCATGAATTTTTTCTCCTTCGTGATACTCTCCCATCATGATAGCATGAGCAATGTCCATGGCTATCTCTTGATAACGAGCTTGTTCCAACTTCTTTCCACCCCTTAAACTATATAATCTATTATAACATAGCCAACTTCAGGAGGCATCATGCTCTTGACTACTAACAACTTTGATGATAATATTAGGTTGTTAGTTTCAGTACTACAGGGAGGGATTCTTGATGGCCGTACAACTGAATAATCCGCCGGATACGAATCGTCAATTTTCGTTGCGGCGGGCATCTGAGCTTAAACAGAAGATTACCCCTTATCTTGAAAAATGCCACTCGATCCCTACAGGCTTTTTAAGTACTGCGCTGATACAACAGCGTCGTAATCACATCTTGAATTATTTTCGGGCAACGGATCAAGACTGGGAGAATTGGCACTGGCAAATTAAACATCGTATTCAAAATACAGACACTTTAAGCGCCCTATTCCCTCAGTTTTCTGCCGAACAATGCGCAGAAATTCAACATATAGGAAGAAGTTTCCGCTGGGCCATATCCCCTTATTATCTTAGCCTAATGGATATTACCGATGTTCAAGACCCTATTCGCTTACAGGGGCTGCCTACTTTTGCAGAACTCAGTGATGATTTCGGAGAGGAAGACCCTATGGGGGAGGCTCTTACCAATCCCGCCCCATGCATTACTCGGAGATACCCAGATCGTTTAATTATTAATGTTACGAACATGTGTGCCATGTATTGCCGCCACTGCCAACGCCGCCGCAACATTGGAGAAACCGATTCCCACGCTAAAATCGCCGACCTGAAGGTTGCTTTGGCATATATTCGGGCCAACCCTGAAATAAGGGACGTTTTAATCACAGGAGGAGATGCCCTGCTTTTGAGTGATCAAACTCTAGACTGGCTTCTCGGCGAACTTCATTCGATTCCCCATCTTGAGATCAAACGCCTCGGTACTCGAGTCCCCGTAACCCTTCCCATGCGCATTAATGATGATTTATGCTCAATCTTAGCGAAGTATCCGCCGATCTACATCAATACTCAGTTTAATCATCCCCTGGAAGTCACCGCGGAAGCCAAAAAAGCAGCAGACAAACTCATAGCCGCCGGTGCGGTTTTGGGAAATCAGGCTGTTTTGCTCAAAGGAATTAATCATCAGCCGGAGATTATGACGAAGCTTAATCAGGAACTGCTTAAAATACGAATCCGGCCTTACTATATTTTTCATGCCAAAAACGTCAAGGGAACACGTCATTTTGTGCCAAGAATTCAAGATGGGCTCGCAGTTATGAGGCACCTAAGAGGGTATACTTCAGGCCTCGCAGTGCCAACCTATATCATAAACGCTCCTAAGGGCGGAGGCAAAACCCCTATCCTGCCGCAATATTTAGTTTCTCTTAATGATAACCATGCCGTTTTGAAAACTTGGGAAGGCAAACTCATCCATTACGATACCCCTTAAAGATAATCTTAGTGTTGATGAATAGTTTGACTTTTTCCTTTACTTTAAAAGGATTTTGCGAGAGGAGCGTATGTACCATGAATGAACGCCTTAACAATGAAGAAATTTTGCAGAGAATCCTTAAAACCAATTCAGACGTGCAGCGTTACCTGGACCTAGCTCCCAGCTATAAACCATCTGTAAATCAAGCCATCAAATCAAGAGAAACTTCTCAGTATAAAATTCCTCCTGTAAAATTTCTGAGGGCAACGATAAAACCTTAGTTGCCCTTGAAAGCTTCTCTTTCTCTTTCTTCTCTTTCTTCTGCAAGGCAACCCTGACGGGTTGCCTTTTTTTGCACTCATGTCTGCACTCTGTTATTCAAGGATTGCCTTCGTTTGCCTTCTTTCCTTGCCAGGTATCCCGCTCAATGAGCTTGGCATCAATGGCATTGAGCACCTCCCATTTTTTGCGGCTCCAAAGCGGCCCGATTAAATCATCAGGAGGCCCATCTCCGGTTAAACGATGAATTATCATCTGTGGAGGCAAAATTTCCAGAATATCAACGACCAGTGAAACATAATCTTCTTTCGTCATCAATTCAAAAGGATGTACCTGATAAAAAGCGGCTAAAGGTGTTCCCTTTAAAACATGGAGCAGATGAATCTTTAGCCCTTGCAGAGGCAGATCAGCAACCGCCGAAGCAGTTTCCATCATTTCTTCTTTTGATTCACCTGGAAGGCCAAGAATAATATGGGCACATACTCGAATTCCTCTTGAATGCAATCGTTCAAGACCACGGAGGAATTGCTCATAATCATGCCCTCGTCCAATGAACTCCAAGGTACGATCATGGATAGATTGCAATCCTAATTCGACCCATAAATAAGTTCTCTGATTTAATTCTTCCAAGTAATTAATAACCTCATCAGAAAGACAATCCGGTCTTGTTGAGATGGATAGCCCCACAACCCCTTCCTGTTTAAGGGAATCTTCATATAACTCCCGCAGCCGTTCAATAGGGGCATAGGTATTTGTAAATGCTTGAAAGTAAGCCAGGTACTTAGCCTTCGGCCATTTTTTCTTCATTCGTTCCTTTACTTCAGAGAATTGATCATGAATTGATAACTCCTGCCGGCCGGCAAAGTCACCAGATCCCCGTTCACTGCAATAAATGCAGCCTTTTCGCCCCAGAGTACCATCCCGATTAGGACAGGTGAAACCGCCATCTAAGGAAACTTTAAATACTTTTTCGCCAAATCTTTCACGCAAATGTTCATTAAATGTTACGTATCTTTTTTCAGGCATTATAATTCCATTCTTCATTCTTGATAAAGTTCAAGTTTTTCTCCGCTTGGACCACGGAAAAAGAAATTATACCGTCCTTCGCCCAAGGGCATCGGTTCCAGAGAAGGCAACTCAACATGATGTTCCTGTAAGTGTTTAATCGCTTGGAAAATATCTTCCACCAGTAGTGCTAAATGATTGACAACTCCATCTTCGAACGTACGGTTATTTACTACTTCAACTAGTTCAATAACAGTATTGCCTAATTCCAAAAAAACCAATTCCGCCTCTCCAGGCCTAATCCGCTGTATTAATCTAAAGCCAAGCACTTCTCTATAAAATTGAAGGGCTTTCTCGATATCTAAAGCTTTTATCCCAATGTGTGCTACCCCAGTAAACAAAGAGGTCTTTTCCAAAAACAATCCTCCTATCTTAACTTTTAGAAGCTCCAAGCGCCTTCTAGTTCTAAAAGTTTTTGCTTAATATCCACGCCGCCGGCATAGCCTGTTAAAGACCCATTTTTGCCGATAACCCGGTGACAAGGAACGATAATTCCGATTGGGTTACAATGATTGGCCATCCCGACAGCTCTTTGCCCTTGCGGATTTCCCAGTTTTACGGCCAGTTCACCGTAACTTCTTGTCTCACCATAAGGTATACGCCGAAGTTCTTCCCACACTTTCTGCTGGAAAGGAGTTCCTTGGGAATGAATAGGAATCGAGAATTGATGGCGAGTCCCCGCAAAATACTCCTTCAACTCCTGAATTGCCCTGCTGTTTGGCTCGCGCCTCCGAATAAGAAACGATCCCGGAAACCAGCGCGAAACCCAAGTTTGAAGTTCCTTTTCTTCGGTCTCAGACGAACCGAGACTCAGCCAGCAAACTCCTTCCGCAGAAGAGGCAATAGTCAATTCAGTCTCAAGATCCTTAATTGTAACTTTTTTCGTCCAAAATGAAATCACCGAGGCCTGCCAAAGATCAGAAATATGATACGTTCTAACCTCTCCGTTTTGATAAAATTCTAACAAACTTTGATCATTTTTCAGGCTAAAATCCATATCTTCTGAAACTTTCCATTTCGGCCCTGATTCGCGGTAAAGGGGGATAAGTTCTTGGAAAGGTTTCATTAACATATAAATAAAGGCAGCTAATCCCCGAGTCAAAGGCTCTTCAGACTGCAAAAAAGGTTTTATCCGCTCATCCAAAGGTTCTACCAAGTGCGGAGCATTCTGAGCCATTTGACCTAAGCCCCACAAAACACCATCTCGTAAACTGTCATCCTCCAATAACCCTGACAACATCCAATTAAACTTTCCGCAGGTTACCGGACAATGAGCAATAATACTGCCAATGGCTTCCGCAGAGTTCCAAGCCGTTCCTCCTGACTCATCATTGAGCATCCAAAAATACCGTCGCAGAATCTCTACTGCAACATTTTTCTCATCCTGCTCAAGTGCATGAGTTACCACTCCTAAGGCTTCAACTGCCCGCCAAAATATGAGCCCGTCTTTAACATAGATTCTCGCCATAAGCTGCCGAAGGATATTCCTATTTTCTTTCGCTAAGCTAATAAGTTTCTCCCAATCCTGGTTTTCCAATGTATGTTCTACGTCTCTCTTAGTAGGCATTGGACACCTTCTTTCCCGTTTAAATTCCCAGTCCCCATCTTATTTCATAGTTTGATGTTATTAAAAATCATCTTATCATAAGTGAATTCAGAATAAAACTAACCCTATCAAGGAAAGAAGCGGCTTCCAACAGCCGCTTTCATCTGACATTGATTTAATCTTTAATTTCTTTGTATTTGTCCCAATAACTCGACTCCGTGAGGACTTCTCCTCCTACACCCATGTTGCTGTATTCATGTTCATCGAGAGTTACCGTAAAAGCTGCCATGGGAATTCCCAAGGCTTGAGAAGCCGCTTGGCTCATACCATGTATCAAACTTCTCTTCTGATCCATGGTCAAAACCGGGCCGTCAAAATTGATCATTGGCATATCAAATCACCTCTGCAAATATCTTTCTACCTCTCATAAAATTCCCGATAAAAGGTCAAAACATGTAGACATTCATAAATTTTTGTTTCAGTATGATCCAGAAGAAGGAAACTCTTTACCCATGTCGAATAGCATTATTAAGCAAACTTAGACAAACCTGTATTTTATTAAGTTCATTTGGAGCCGAACCTATATACAACCAATCATCTTCGGTTCGAATACTTCGATACTAGAATATTAGATAAGTAAAGGCCACGGAGGTCGATCAATAGGATCCTCTTTGGCCTTTTTTAAAATCCTAAAAACCAATAGCCTTAGGAATAGTGAATAAAGAATAGCTAAAATGAGAGGAGATCGTTATGGACATTAATTATCATCCCATCGGAACCATTCATACTCCTTATTTCTCCTTTAATGCCCCCCATCAATCTCTCCCTGACGCGCCGGGTGATTTCTGGATCACTTTAAATCCAGAGTATGCCCAGGCTCTAAAATCCTTAGCCAGTTTCAACTATGTCTATGTCCTTTATCATCTCGATCAAGTAAACTCTCCGCTGGAATTATTAACCCATTCTCCGTGGGCACCGGAGCTTGAAATTGGACTCTTTGCCAGCCGATCTCCCAAAAGGCCTAACCCTATTGGCTTAAGTATTGTCAAGATTAAGGAAATTCAAGGCAGCGAAATCATTATTTCGGGCATTGACGCCTTTAACGGAACTCCTTTACTTGACATTAAACCTTACATGCAATTCAGAGACAATGTAGAGGATGCCAATAACGGCTGGTTCGATTCCCTTCCAGATAAAGATCATAAGATTGCCCATGCCCTTGGACGCCCACACCACCACGATTCCGAGAATGGGCATGAGCATAAGCATGAACACATCCATAGACATGTCCATAGCCATAACCATGACCACGATCACGACCACGACCATGATCATGACCATGACCACAACCATAGCCATAGCCATAGCCATAGCCATAGCCATCCTCATAACCATTATCGCTTCCATAGTGAACATAACGACTAAGAAGAGTGCACGTTAGGGGTTAGTTCCAAAATGAATCTGTAAGGGCAATTTGCACAAGTATTTTAAAATTAAACTGAAAAAATGGCCCAAAAGGCGTTAATAGCGTCCTTTTGGGCTTATTTTTCTGCCAATTATTTTCTGGAAGCTGTTTTACAGCAGTAGTTTCTTACAATTTCCTTTAAATTCAAACCACCTCATGATCCAAGTCCGCCCCGCTGAACTGGCTATTATACAAATCTGCATAAAACCCATTTTGCTCCAAAAGCTCTCCATGATTGCCCATTTCAATAATTCTCCCCTTATTCATAACAAGAATTACATCAGCATCGCGAATCGTTGATAACCTATGGGCAATAACAAAACTCGTTCTTCCCTTCATCAGTTCTGTCATAGCCTTTTGGATATAGACCTCGGTTCTTGAGTCAACACTGCTCGTAGCTTCGTCTAAAATCAAGATAGCCGGGTCTGCCAAAATCGCCCGGGCAATTGTAAGCAGCTGCTTTTGCCCTTGAGAAATATTTGAGGCTTCTTCATTCAAGACGGTCATATACCCATCAGGCAGAGTTTTTATAAAATGATCAGCATGAGCTGCTTTGGCCGCCTTAATAACTTCTTCCTCGCTTGCCCCCTCACGTCCATAGGCAATGTTCTCCAAAATAGTTCCATTAAATAACCATGTATCCTGCAGCACCATACCAAAGATATTGCGAAGTTCCCCACGTTTAATATCCCGAATATCCACACCGTCAACAGCAATCTTGCCCTCATCCACATCGTAAAAGCGCATGAGTAAATTCACTAAAGTAGTCTTACCTGCACCGGTCGGTCCGACAATTGCTATGGTATTTCCTTCCAGGACATCAATATTCATTTTAGTGATCAACGGTTCTTGTTCCTTATAGCTAAAATCAACATTTTCAAAACTCACATTTCCGTTAGGAAAGGGTATTACTTTAGCATCCTCAGAATCAGGAATTTCTTCAACTTCATCTAATAATTCAAAAACACGCTCTGCCGAGGCAACCGTTGATTGAATAATATTGGCAATGTTCGCAGTCTGCACAATCGGCATGGTAAACTGACGGGAGTATTGAATAAAGGCTTGAATGTCTCCAATATTAATTCGGCCATGGGTAACGAAAATTCCCCCAACTACACTGACAATGACATATCCCAGGTTGCTGACAAATCGCATAAGGGGCATGATGATTCCAGAGATAAATTGAGCTTTCCATCCCGCATCATAAAGTTTATCATTAATTTCCTTAAAGGTTTCAATAGACTTACGCTCATGACCAAAGGCTTTGATGATAACATGACCGGTAAACATTTCCTCCACATGGCCGTTCAGTTCTCCCAAGGACTTTTGTTGAGCTGCGAAAAACCTTTGTGAGTGTTTAGCAATCATCGAAGTGACTAAAATATAGAGAGGCAGAGTCAAGAGAACAATTAAGGTCAGCAGAGGACTGATCGTCAACATCATCACGATGACTCCAATGATTGTCACAATAGAGGTAATTAGTTGAGTAAGACTTTGCTGCAGGGTGTTGGCAATATTATCAACATCGTTCGTCACACGGCTTAATATTTCGCCATGAGTCCTAGCATCAAAGAACCTGAGCGGCAGCAGCGTAAGTTTTTCATCGACGTCTTTACGCAAGTTATAAACAATTTTTTGCGCCACCCCAGCCATAATATATTGTTGAGTATAGCTAAACAAAGAGCTGAGAAGATAAAGAACGATCAGAGTTAGGACAATTCTCCAAATAGCATCAAAATTTATTTTTCCGCCTTTCATAATTCCGTCAAACATTATCGTTGTGGCCTGGCCCATAATCTTTGGCCCCATAATACTAAATACAGTACTTAAAATAGCAAACACAACCACAAAGCTGAGTTTTAGTCTCTGAGGCTTTAAATAACCCAAAAGTCTATGCAATGTTCCTTTGAAATTCTTGGCTTTTTCAATTGGTCTCCCAATAGATCCGCCAGGTCCACCCTGTCTGCCGCCCATTGGACCTGTTGGTCTTGTCATTTCTCGTTCTCTGCTCATGCTAATTCTCCCTCTGAAAGCTGCGAAGCTACAATTTCATGATAGACCTCACAAGTCCTTAACAACTCTTGATGGGTCCCTATGCCGGCAATTTGACCATCATCGAGGACAATAATCCTATCCGCATCCATGACGGTTGCGACTCGCTGAGCAATAATAAATACCGTAGCCTCTGAAACTTCCTGTTTCAAAGCTGCTCTCAATTTGGCATCTGTCTTGAAGTCTAAGGCCGAGAAACTGTCGTCGAAGATATGAATCTCGGGCCTTTTGATTAAAGCGCGGGCAATAGACAGACGCTGCTTCTGGCCTCCTGAAACATTGGTGCCGCCTTGAGCAATGATATGATCAAACCCCTCTTCCATCCCTGCCACGAAATCCACAGCCTGAGCAACTTGAGCAGCATGTCCCACCTCTTCCAGGGAAGCATTCTCTTTGCCATAGCGGATATTATCACCAATGGTTCCGGAAAAAAGCACAGATTTTTGGGGAACAAACCCAATCTTAGCTCTCAAACTTTCTTGACTCATTTCTCGGGCATCTACTCCATCCACTAAAACCCGTCCGCTCCCAACATCATAAAAACGCATCATTAAATTTACTAAGGTTGATTTCCCAGAGCCCGTTCCTCCAATGATGGCCGTAATCTCCCCAGGGCCAGCACTGAAATTAATCTCCTTAAGGGCCGGCTGTTCCGCTCCGGGATATCGAAAGGAAACGCCCTGAAACTCAACATATCCTTTCTTTAAAGGCATTACCTTTGTCTGGATTGGATCTTTAACTTCAACCTCAGTTTCTAAAACTTCGTTGATCCTTGCAGCAGAGGCTTGAGCACGCGGAACCGTTACAAAGAGCATCGTCATCATCAAGAAAGAAAATAAGATTTGTGTCGAATACTGAATAAAGGCCATCAGAGAACCCACTTGCATCGCACCATTATTAATACGCATTCCTCCGAACCAAATGATGGCAATCGTAGTGAAATTCATAATTAGCATCATCATAGGCATTAGTACAGCCATGATCTTATTAACCTTTACAGCATTGTTCATAAGGTCTAGATTGGCATCATCAAATCTCTTCTTTTCTTTTTCGATACGATTGAAAGCTCTAATAACACGTATTCCCGTTAAATTTTCACGCAAAACAAGATTGAGCTTATCAAGTTTTATTTGCATCAACTTAAAGAGAGGTATGCCTCTGGTCAGGACAATTCCGATAATGGCAAAAAGCACCGGAACCGAAACTAAGAGAACCCACGTTAAACCTGGATCCTCATGGATAGCCATGAAAATCCCGCCCAGGCAGGTAAGTGGTGCAGAAATCATCATACTTAAAATTAGAACGGAGACTTGCTGAACTTGAGTCACATCATTCGTAGTTCTGGTAATTAATGTCGCTGTACCAAGCTTGTCAAATTCCTGTAAAGAAAAGCTCTGTACTTTCGTAAAGATTCTATTTCTCAAGAGCCTGCCAAACCCTACAGCAGTTTTCGCAGAAAGATAATTGGCGGCAACAGCGCATAAAGTCCCTCCGGCTGCAATTAAAAGCATGTGCCCACCGACTTGAAATATATAACCGATGTCTTTATTTACAATCCCATGATCGACTATGTCCGCCATCAACGTTGGTAAGTATAAATCCGAAAGCACTTGTACAAAAAGGAACAAAATCACGCCACAAATATAGGGTAAAAAATGTCTTAACGATTTATACAATTTAATCATGAACGTCCCCCTACCTCTTAACAATCTATCAATTATCCATTGGACATTGCTGGTAATCATAAAGCAGTTTCTTTAAGAGTTCTAACCCCTCGATAATTTTCTCTTGGTCCTCCGATGTTGCTGTACTTAAAGCGCCGGAGATATTTTTGACGATTTGTTGATGTAAGCGTTGATGTATCTCGGCAAATTTTGGTGAAACACTGACATACACGACCCTTCTATCTTCCTCACTTCGCTTTCTTTCAACAAGACCCATGTTTTCCAAACGGTCAATAATCCCTGACACGGTACTGTTGGATAAGCTGAGTTTCCCACTTAATTCAGTAATCTTAAGGGTCTTTTCCTTACCCAATATTCCCATAACCATCATTTGAGGCATAGTAATGCCGCTCTCTTCAAAGACATTTCCTTTATTGTGTCTAAAAAGAATCATAATTTCTTGAAACAGCTTAGCGATTTGATAACTTTGACTAGGATTTTCCATCATCCGTACTTCCTTTGTTTACTTATTTCGATAACGTATATTTCGTTGACGTATATTTCGTACACGAAATATATTAGTTGATTTGCAGGTTCTTGTCAATCCGTTCAACCATAAATATTCACTTTTAGAATTTCCAAAACACCATCTCTTTACTTAAAAACCAAAGGACAGGAACGTCCTTTGGTTTTTGTTTTTGCATAATTAATGTTGTTTCGGCGGTTGTGGCTGGGCATACTGAGGATTGTTACGGGTCTGATCCATATAACCAGGTGCCACTTCTCGTTGTCCGTTTGGCTGAGGATCTTTTCCATATTGAGCCGGTCCACCATATTTCTCGTTAGGATTTTCTTCATAAGAAAACTCGTTTCCTTGATTCCATGGCCCGCGGCTATCCCCTTGGCCAGTGGACATATTCATGTATTTTTTCGAGAAATCCGAATCTCTGAAGTCCTTATTCACTCCTGATCCCTGCAGTGTCTCAATGGCTTTCATAAATGAGAAGTTATGAGACTCCTCGCGACTTAAAAGGAATCGGATCATATCTTTAACGCCGGCATCATCCGTTTGCTGCAGAAGGCGCTCGTAAATCAATTTTGCCCGCAATTCTGCTCCGGCATTTGATGAAAGGTCTGTATACAGGTCTCCCATGGAGTTGACATAGGTTGACATCCATGGAACTCCGGCAGAATTTACAAGCAGAGGGCCTCCCCCGAGCAAAGCCATATGATTCGCTGCAAAGTCTTTGGGAATATTGTCAACTTGTCCAATGAGCATCCCCAGAGCTTCTCCCACCATCTCCAAATGGCTTAATTCTTCAGCAGCAATGTCCTGCAGCAAATCCCTTATTTTCGGATCATTACAGCCTAAGCTTTGAGAAAAATACTGCATAGCTGCTTTAAGTTCGCCATTGCCTCCCCCAAACTGTTCCAATAACAGTACTGCGAACCGAGGGTCAGGCCGATCAACGTGAACTGTGTATTCCATATCTTTGACATGTTTAAACACCCAAGTAACCTCCTTACGTTAACACAATATGGCTTATCTAAGTTATCCGAATTAGTATTGGTTTGTCCCAGCTGTTTTATCCTGAAAGTTATGCCGAACGCAAATAATAATTTGCAATTATTTATCTTGACGGCAGCTTCCAATTCTTGATATAATTTCAATAATAGCTAGTTTTACGTTAATATTTATAAATTTTATTTCGGTTGGGGTAAACTTCATGAAAGTGAAGGACGCTAAAGTCATGGATCTAAGGCTTGAAGCTGCTGTTTAGTCAGTATTAAGCTATGATGGCCAGACTACAAGATAAAACTTCTCTGGGGAGAGCAGTACTTAGGACTGCTCTCCCTTTTTATATTTATCTAAGCGGAAGACTCCCCCTTTTTCCATCCTTCAGCGGGATCGCATTTGTTATGGGCTAGGCGCTTTCGGCGAAAGTGTCCACAAGACACTTTCGTCATCGAAGTATCGACGTTCAGCTTTAGTCGAATATGTACAATCGCTATCTTAAGCAAATATTTAAATTAGTTACCGGAGGTGTGTTAATGCTTATTTGGATTGCTACAGGTATTTTTCTACTCAGCTATTTATTTATTATTATGGAGAAATTTCCGCGATCAGTTATCGCCGTTTCCGGAGCTGCACTAATGATTATCTTGGGGATTGTCACTCAAGAAAAAGCAGTTGAACACGTTGATTGGAATACTCTGGGATTATTAATTGGTATGATGCTCATCGTAGATCTTACCCGCAGGTCAGGAGTATTTTCCTTTTTAGCTATCTGGGTCAGCAAAAAAGTAAAAGGAAATCCGGCCCTGCTCCTGATTTCCCTGTCACTCCTTACCGGTATCTTATCAGCTTTTTTAGATAACGTCACAACAGTCTTGTTGATAGTACCCATAACCTTATCAATTGCTGATGAGTTGGAGGTTGATCCAATTCCCTTTCTCTTTTGTCAAATTCTTATGAGTAATATCGGCGGTACCGCTACTCTGATCGGAGATCCGCCAAACATTATGATAGCCGGGCAAACGGGCCTCAGTTTTATGGATTTTATCCTTAATCTTGCGCCGGTGATACTCATTATTATTGTGGTAATTTTGTTCCTTTTTTACTTTATTTATCGCCAAAAGTTAATCACCGAAGAAGCCTTAAAAAGCAAATTAATGCTGCAAAACGAGTGGAATGAGATTAAAGACTTTGCCCTCCTCAAAAAATGTTTAGTCGTTTTAGCTCTCGTTATTTCAGCCTTTTCTTTTCATTCCCTTCTTCATTTAGAGACCGCAACCATTGCCTTAAGCGGAGCTATGCTCCTAATGCTCTGGACCCGTGAAGAACCTGAAGATATCTTCTTAACTGTGGAATGGCCAACGCTCTTTTTCTTTGCCGGATTATTTGTACTTGTCGGAGGGCTTGTCGAAACCGGAGTCCTTGATCGTCTGGCACAGTGGAGTATCAGTTTGACAGGAGGGCAGCCTCTCTTAACAGTCCTTTTAATCCTATTTATATCAGCGATCCTCTCTTCATTTCTTGATAATATACCCTACGTGGCGACCATGATCCCTTTAATCCAAAAATTAGCCCTGCTTAGTCATCTCACACCAGCTCAAACCCAGCCCTTGTGGTGGGCTTTAGCTTTAGGTGCTTGTCTCGGAGGAAACGGAACCTTAGTGGGAGCTTCCGCTAATCTAATCGTGGCTGGAATTGCTGAAAAGAATGGCCTTAAAATTCGTTATATCCAATTCTTAAAAGTTGGTTTCCCCATGATGTTGATCAGCATCTTCATTTCGGCCGGATACCTGATTCTCCGCTATTATTAATATCTCTGCTATCAGCCGGTACCAATTTCTTGGTTGGTTAATTCCTTATAAATCAAGTATACTTAATGTTAGTGTTTTCCCTTTGCCAAATATTCATTTTAAAAGGAGGTAATATTATGAGCAAACAAACTCTTAATACACCAAATGCACCTGCGGCTATTGGCCCTTATTCCCAAGGAATCAAAGCCGGCAACCTTATTTTTACTTCCGGCCAGCTCCCTATCAATCCTCAAACAGGAGAATTAGTGGCGGATATTGAAGGAGCAACCAAACAATCTTTAGATAATGTTAAGGCTATCTTAGAATCCTCAGGTTCTTCACTGAATAAGGTTGTAAAAACTGTTGTTTTCCTCAGAGATATGAATGACTTTGCAGCTATGAACGCTGCCTATGCTGCCTATTTCCCAGAGAATCCTCCCGCACGATCCGCTGTGCAAGTTGCCCGCTTGCCCAAGGACGCAATCTTGGAGATTGAAGCAATTGCTCTGGCCGAATAACCTGTTAAATCCTATATCAAACATATTATACCTAAGAAGAGCAAGGAATCCGGACAAAACGTCCTGACTCCTTGCTCTTTGCCATTCATTAAATTAAATCTTTAACGGCCATCCAAATGTTAAACATTCTTCCATATATTTCATATAGTGTATTATAAAAAAACATCCGCAGATTTTAAAGGGGGTTTTGCCCATGGCTTCATTTCCCTCTCCTATTCAGACACAAACCTTTACTTCAAGCAAGCAACAACGGCCGGGACAAATTCCCTTCCAGGGAACTGCTCCCAAACCCGCTGCCTCATCTCTCATTAAATCTGAAGTATCCGCAAAACAAGAGAATGTCAAACCTTTCCCATCGTTACAGCAAAACTCTCACCGAGTCGAAAAACAGCCTTCATCTTCTGTCTCTAAAACATCAGACCTTTGGCAGCAACAAGCAGGAATTCTCCTGAAACAATATGGTCCCTCTCTTATGAAACAATATGGCCCGCCTCTGGCTCGCAAGATCGGATTACCTCTTCTCCAAAACTTCGGTCCGCCTTTGGCCAAAAATGTTGGTATACCACTCGCTCAGCGTCTAGGTTCTCCCTTTGTGCGCAGACTAGTTATACCCCTCGCCAAAAAAGCTGGATTTGCAGTCATTCGCCGCCTCGGATTTCCTTTTTAATTAGTGTTTAACTATCTAAAAAGGGTGGAATAACGATAATCCACCCTTTTTATGGTGTCCGTCTATTTAACAATAAGAACCGGACACTTAACTCGCTGCAAGACACCTTGACTGACACTTCCCAGCATTGAACCCGCTAGAGGACCATAGCCATGACTGCCCATAACTACCAAATCGATTTCTTCACGTTCTGTTTCAGAAGATATCCGAGCAGCAGGATGCCCCTCAATTTTTTTCCTGGTAATTTTTACGCCATCAACATCCATTCCTTCGAGGGTAGTATCTAAAACTAACTCTCCTCCCTCTTCTAGTTGTTCCGGCGGAATAATTAAATTGGCTGCGATACTGTATCCCCAATATGCTTCAGGAACATAGGTTACGAAAAGCAGCTCAATCTCAGAGTGGAAAGTCCGAGCAAGGTCCAAAGCCATTTTAAAGGCACGGCGAGAATACTCAGAAGCGTCCGTGGGCACTAATATTTTATTAAACATAATAACCTCCATTCCACCGCTGTCGTTGACCACAAATAGTAAGGAGAATTATAACGCACATAATTTATATGCAGGATTTATTGCTTATATGTAGAAGAATTCTAAAAGAAGAAGTTATCTAATAACAGAAAGGGCGGTTACTCACATGCAGAAGGAAAACATGATTCATGCCATAAATGGCCAACTGAACAAAGAACTTTTTTCCGGTTACTTATATCTTGCCATGCAAGCATATTTTTCATCCCAGAATCTTGACGGTTTTGCTAATTACTTTCGTGTTCAAGTTCAAGAAGAACGCGATCATGCTTTAGGCTTCTTCAATTATCTCAATAAGATTGGCGGGAAGGTCACACTAATTGAAATTGCAAAACCCCAAAACGATTTTTCCAGCTCCCAAGAAGTATTTGAGGTCGCTTTAAGTCATGAACAATTCGTGACCCAATCAATCTATTCCCTCATGGACATTGCACGAGAAAATAAAGATCATACTACCGAAATCTTTCTTCAATGGTATATTACAGAACAAACCGAAGAAGAGGAAAACATGGGGCGTGTTTTAAAAAAATTGAAACTTATCAAAGAAGACGGGGCAGGGCTTTTTATGATTGACAACGAGCTTTCGCAAAGAGTGTATACCCCTGCAGTTATCCCTGGAATAACACTTCTATAACAAGGTATCCGGAACCACTCCCACTTGGAGAAGAGAGAGTCTTATGATTTGTCCAGTTTTTAAGACCCCCGCTTCTCAATTGGAGGTGGGTCCTTCGTTAACTTCAGGTGGGGTAGAGTCTTCCGAGTTCACTAATTCCTTTAAATCAAGATTAAAGAAGCGTTCAGCCTCTTCCGCCGAAACAGGTTTAGCCAGCAAATATCCCTGAACCTCGTCACAGTCTTTCCTACGCAGAAAATCCAACTGATCAGTACGTTCTACTCCTTCGGCGATGACCTTGAGTCCCAAATTCTTAGCTAATTGTATTATTGTCAGAACAATGGCTTGCCTGTCAGGATGTTCCATTAGAGAAAAAATAAAGGAGCGGTCAATTTTCAGAGCATCCAGAGAAAAACGACTTAAATAACTTAAGGATGAAAATCCTGTTCCAAAATCATCGATAGAAAGTCGTATACCCATAGCTTTCATTTTCCGAAGGATCTCCGAACTTAAGGCCACGTCTTCCATACTCAAAGTTTCGGTAATCTCCAATTCTAACCATTGGGCTTCCAAACCGGTTTCCTTAATGATCTGGGAGATCTTCTCAACAAGGTCCTTCTGACGGAATTGACGCGCAGAAAGATTTACTGCCATGCTCACAGGGGGATAGCCCAAATCCTGCCAACATTTATTTTGTTCGCAGGCAGACCGTAAAACCCATTCTCCTAAGGGCAAGATAAGGCCGCTTTCTTCGGCGATTGCAATAAACTTACTTGGAGGCAGAAGGCCTCTTTCAGGATGCTGCCAGCGCACTAACGCTTCAAAACCACAAATCTGCTCATCTTTCAGATTAAATTGAGGCTGATATTCCAGAATAAATTCCCCTTTTTGCAAAGCACGACGTATTTCATTTTGCAGTTTTAATCGTTCCGACAAACGCTGGTTAAGAGCTTCAGTATAAAAATGATAGTGATTGCGACCTTCAGCTTTAACATGATACATCGCCATATCGGCGTGTTGGATCAGTACTTCCGGATCTTCGCCGTCAACAGGATAAAGAGCTATACCTAAACTCGCTGTAATATAAGTCTCTTGATCGCCAATCTGAAATGGAGCATTTAGTACCTTCAACAATTTCCGAGCAATCTGGGCAGCTTGCTGTTCTGAAGAGAGCTCGGGTAATAAAATGATAAATTCGTCTCCGCCTTGTCTGGCAACTGTATCATCAGGCCGCAAGGCATTTTTAAAGCGCTCAGCGACCTGACAAAGTAAGGCATCACCTTGCGCGTGTCCAAAGGTATCGTTAACAAGTTTAAAGTCATCCATATCCAGAAAGAAGACAGCAACTTGTTCTTGGCGACGGCGGGCCTGTAAGATAGCCAAGTACAGGCGATCTTTTAACAATAAACGATTAGGCAAATCCGTTAAGGCATCATGATTTTTCTGATGAGATATACGGTCAAGCAGGGCTCTTTTCTCAGTGACATCGTGAAAGACTAAGACGGCTCCAATCATTGTTTCCTCCCGATCACGCATGGGCGTCACTGATATTTCAATATGATAGGCCTGGCGACGAAGTCGATGTTTCAAAATAGAAGTATTTGACAACGTGACCGCTTTACGTTCCCGCAGGCATTGATATAGAGGCTGAACTAAGGGCAGTTCCGTATTCCCATGATAAACATCAAATACCTGCTCGATGTATAAACCAACAGCATCCTTATCAGCCCAGCCTGTCATCGTTTCTGCGACGGGATTGAGATAGGTGATTTTTCCTCCCACATCTGTGGTAATCACACCATCTCCGATGGAAGCCAGTGTTACTTGGGCACGCTCCTTTTCCTGCCAAAGTGCCTTTTCATTAAGTATACGCTGGGTCACATCATCATATAGAAAGACAATGTCACCTGTCGCCAGTCTATAAATAACCCCTTCGCTCCACCCTGAGCATCGTTGGTTTTGGTAATAGACAGCAGGAAAATTCCTCTTCTCTCCGGTCCGATATACTTGAAGAACGAGATCCCAGACACCTAATTCTTTGGCCATCGGAAGGACTTCATCAAGGTGTGCGCCAACCCCTTGCTGCCTGGTTATATTTTCAATTTTTTCCGCTGCTTGATTAAGAGCTGTGCAGAGAAAATCCTCTCCCTGGTTAATAGGCTTAAAAACAAGTACCGCACTGCTCATCGTTTCAAACATATCACGATACAATTCTTCTTGACGCAGCAGAGCATTTTGAATGGATAAACGATCACTGATATCTTGCTTTACCACGATAAAATGAGTTATTACTCTGTCGTTATTATCGATGACAGGCGTTATGGTCATTTCTTCGTTATAACAAGATCCATCAGCTCGACGATTAATTAACTCTCCATGCCAGGTTTTACCTTCGAGAATGGTTCGCCATAAATTTTGATAGAAAATCTTATCCTGATGTCCTGAAGAAATAAAGCTCATAGTCTTTCCCAGAATGTCATTCAGGGAGTACCCGGATAATCTGGCAAAAGCGGGATTGGCCCAAAGTATTTCTCCCGCTCGATTAGTGATAATAATGGAACTTGCAGCAGCAACAAGCGCCTTATTTTGAAGTTGAAGTTGGCCCTGGTTTTCTGACGTCCAGAGTACTAATGCCAGCTGATCTGCAAGGGATTGAATGAGGTTAACTCTGGAAGGGGTAAAATAGTCTTCGCTTGAGGCATACAAGACCAAAGCACCTATCGTTTTTCCTTTTGTTGTTAAAGGAAAGGCCCCTTCCGACCGAATGGAAAGTTCTGAGTAGATTGGCCACCAGGGATAATCCAGAGCATTTTGCCAAACATCATGGATCTGAGGTTTACCGGTTCGTATTGCTTTTTCAAATCCGCAAGATTCTTTACGGTTATTGTTCCATAGCATTTGTATTTTAGCAGAATGGCCCGAAAGATCTGCTTGTGCCACTAAAGTTAAAGAACCTTTTTTTCCTTGGAGTCCAATGATTGCTAACGGGTACCCGAAAGTATGCACTAATTCATTGCAAGGATATTGTAAAATATCTGTTAACGGTTGTTCTTCCAACACACGCTTAGTAATCCCATAAAGGATTCTTTCTCTGTATTCCGTGTATTGAATCTGGGTAATGTCGCTGAGAGTCGTTAAAACCCGGACCGAAGACTTATAATCTGAGGGCAGCACAAGACTGCGAATACTCAGCCAGCATGGGTATGGAGTAAACCGATGAAGAATTCTAATCTCACCTGTTTGCTCCGAAGACTTATGGATAGTCTTAAGCGCATGTTCCCGCCATATTAGAAACTTCCCGTCTTCACAAGTCCATTTTGTTGGATTTTTTATATAGTCTTCAGACTTTAATTCACTTAAGCCTGCTGCCAATAATTCTTTGGCAGCCGGATTTGCACTAAGAATAATCCCATTTTCGTCCTGCAGTAAAACTCCCTCTCGAACAGCGGCGAAAATAGTCTCTAACAGCGACACCTTTTCAGCTAAAGCAGACGTCATAACCTGATATTGAAATTCACTTTTTATAAACGTTTCCATTCGATACCTCCACAACGGAAAGGCCTTTTTGGGGTAATGGTTTCCGATCTTATCCGACAGTCGTGCTAAAATTATATACATTATTCGACATAAATTGACCTACACCTTTTAATAGTTTAAATTTTTCAAAGATCTCTGCCAATTTTCTTTCATATCGACAATGGACTCGTTCAACTAAAGCTGATGAGAACTACTCCCACTTGTAGCCTCCCACTTGTAGAAATGTGAGCGGTTTGGCAGCAGCTTGTATCAAAATTGCCGCAACTTACATAAAAGTAGTACTAGGGAGTCCTATAATCTTAGAATCTGCATATTAAAACTAATAAGGAGATATCCATAAACTACTAATAATTGCTTGTTTCAAAATATTGATCAACAAAAAATATTTACAAACATTCAAGCAATCATTATAATGTTTATGAAGTAAACTAAATAAGGGGGAATACCTTTTGAACCGTATCACCCACCAAAACTTCTGCAATCTGGATTGTCACATTCCCCCTCACCGGTCAAAGGAATTGTCTCACTCGCTTGCGCAAATGGAAGGCGTAACGCCTATATTTAAGGCACTTGCTGATGAAACGCGGGTAAAAATTATTTATGCCTTACTCCAAGAGCCAAACCTTTGCGTTTGCGATCTTGCCCAGATTACAGATTTAACGGTCTCAGGAGCTTCTCACCATTTACGCTTGCTTAAAAACTTGGGACTTGCTCGATCTCATAAAGAGGGCAAACACGTGCACTATTGTATCCATGATGAGCACGTTAAAATCATCTTAGAAGAAGCACTCAACCATTGTAACCACCTCCCAAGATAACAACCTTTGGAAATAATTTGGCATAATACGTCAAGTGGAGGATGAAAATGAGTAGAGTTTTAAATATCGGATTAGACGTAGGTTCCACGACAGTAAAACTTGTCGTGCTCGATAAGAATCGAACGATAGTCTACAAAAATTATTTAAGGCATTTTTCCAATATTCGTAATACAGTGGTTATGATGCTTGAGGATGCCAAAGCAATTCTCCAAGGACATGCTTTAACCTTAATGGTCACCGGTTCGGGAGGATATAACATTTCTCAAACATTAGATGTTCCCTTTATTCAGGAAGTCATGGCATGCTCTAACGCCATAAAACTGGTTATTCCCAAGACTGATGCTGCCATCGAACTAGGCGGTGAAGATGCTAAGGTCACTTATTTTGGTGATTCTCTTGAACAACGAATGAACGGAACCTGTGCCGGAGGAACCGGAGCTTTTATCGACCAGATGGCCTCATTACTGCAAACAGATGCTCTGGGATTAAATGAATTAGCTAAAAATCATAAAACTATTTATCCCATTGCTTCACGCTGTGGCGTATTTGCAAAAACTGATATTCAACCCTTGCTTAATGAGGGGGCTGCTAAAGAGGATATTGCCGTTTCTGTCTTCCAAGCTGTTGTCAATCAAACCATTAGTGGTTTGGCTCAAGGACGCCCGATTACGGGTAACGTGGCTTTTTTGGGCGGTCCTTTGTTTTTCCTTTCGGAACTTAGGAAACGTTTTATTGAAACCTTGCATTTAGATGACCAAAGTATTATTTTCCCCGATGACTCTCAATACTTCGTGGCCATCGGTGCTGCACTTTCCTCACGAAATCAACAGCCTTTTACTCAAGAGTGTTTATATGAACGAGCACCGATGATCTATAAAATAAGCAATGACGAAAATGCGGAGTTAAATCCCCTCTTCAAAGATACTGAGGAGTATGAGACTTTCAAGAAAAGACACGCAGAGAATAGAGTCAAACGTGTGGATTTAGAGACTTATCAAGGGAATGCTTACCTGGGCATTGATGCCGGATCAACAACAACGAAACTAGCCCTGATTGATGAGCAGGGAGGCTTGCTTTATTCCTTCTATGACAGTAATCAAGGGAATCCCCTTGAATCAACTGCTAACGCTTTAAAAAACCTTTATCAAAAACTAAATCCAAATATTAAAATTCGTAATTCAGCTGTTACCGGCTATGGAGAACATCTCATTAAAGCAGCTCTCAAAGTCGACATTGGAGAAATTGAAACGGTAGCCCATTATACAGCCGCGAACTTTTTTCTTCCCGGCGTTGATTTCGTGTTGGATATCGGTGGACAAGATATGAAGAGCTTGGTCATCCGTAATGGAGTTATCGAATCCATCACTTTAAATGAAGCTTGTTCATCAGGATGCGGCTCGTTTGTGGAGACTTTTGCCCAATCTCTGAATATGAGTGTCCAAGAATTTGCTAAGATCGGCCAAGAATCGAAACATCCGGTCGACCTCGGTACACGGTGTACTGTCTTCATGAACTCCAAGGTTAAACAAGTCCAGAAAGAAGGCGCTGAGGTCAGCGATATTTCAGCCGGTATTGCGATATCTGTGATTAAAAACGCCCTTTTCAAAGTCATCCGCTTACGAAACGCTGATGAACTGGGGCAAAAGATTGTTGTCCAGGGAGGAACATTCTATAATGATACGGTCCTGAGAGCCCTCGAACAACTCGTAAATCGTGAAGTCGTACGACCTGATATTGCCGGAATTATGGGTGCTTTTGGTGCTGCGCTGATTGCCAAAGATCGCTTCGAGACCAGCTATCAGACAACTCTCCTGCCTCTTGCCGAACTTCAAGAACTATCTTCGGAAACCTCTATGAAGCGATGCGGCCTGTGCGGAAATAACTGCTTAGTCACAATTCGGCGTTTTTCCAACGGCAATGAATTTTTCTCTGGAAATCGCTGTGAACGTGGTGAAGGCAAAACCATCACCAAATCCGAAATCCCGAACCTCTTCACCTATAAATACAAGCGAGTATTTAACTATATCCCCTTAGTGCCCGAGAAAGCTGTTCGAGGTACCATCGGAATTCCCAGAGTCTTAAATATTTATGAAGATTACCCCTTCTGGTTTACTTTCTTTACCGAATTAAAGTATCGAGTCATTCTTTCCGGGCGATCCTCGAAACCGCTTTATGAAAAAGGTATGGATACAATACCTTCGGAATCGGCTTGTTATCCAGCTAAACTTGCCCATGGTCATATTGCTGATTTAGTGAAAAAAGGGATAACTAAAATCTTCTATCCTTGCATACCCTACAATCGTCAAGAAGACCCATCATCCAATAATCATTACAATTGTCCTATCGTTACCTCTTATCCGGAAACGATTAACGCCAACATGGACATCCTGAGAAGCCCGAAGATAACGTTTTATCACCCGTTTTTTCCTCTTGATAATCCACACAGAATGGGTAAACGTTTAATTGAGGAGTTAGCACCGGAAGGAATTCCAAGCAGAGAAATTCTTAAAGCGATGGAAAAAGCCTATGCGGAATTAGACAATTATAAAAAGGACTCCCGGCAAAAGGGAGAAGAAGCCCTTCAATATATTAAAGACCATCAAATAAAGGGTATCGTTCTGGGGGGAAGGCCTTATCATCTTGATCCTGAAATTAATCATGGAATTCCGGAGATGATTCAATCCTACGGGTTTGCCGTCTTATCTGAGGACTCCATTAGTCATCTTAACCAGGTTGAACGGCCTTTGCGGATTGTCGACCAGTGGGTATACCATACAAGGCTTTACGCCGCGGCAAGCTATGTCGCCCAACAGAGTTCTCTGGAGTTGATCCAGTTAAACTCCTTCGGATGCGGGTTAGACGCAGTCACTACGGACCAAGTCAAAGAAATTCTCGAAGCTTACGGCAAGATTTATACCGTCATCAAAATTGACGAAATTAATAATTTAGGGGCTGCCCGAATTCGTGTACGTTCTTTAATTGCTGCCATCAATGAACGTGACAAACGTCAGGTAACCCCAGAAAAGTTAATCACAAGACCTCCTCGCGTCATCTTTACTATGGAAATGAAAAAAAATCATACTCTCTTAGTCCCCCAAATGTCCCCCATTCACTTTCAGTTTTTTCAAACCGGCTTTGAAATGGCAGGCTATACTATCGAAATTTTACCTTCCGTCGATAAATCAGCCATTGATGAAGGCCTAAAATACGTGCATAATGATGCTTGCTATCCGGCTATTATTGTCGTTGGACAAATCATGAAAGCTTTAAATTCCGGCAAGTATGATTTAAACAACACCTCGGTAATTATTTCTCAAACCGGCGGAGGATGCCGGGCAACCAACTATATTGCTTTTATCCGTAAGGCCTTGGCAGACGCCCATTTGGGACACGTCCCAGTTGTGGCATTAAATACAGGAAATTCATCAAGCTTAGAGCAAAATCCAGGCTTTAAAATAACGCTTCCGATCTTTAAAAAAGTAATGCAGGGCTTGATCTATGGCGACCTCTTGATGCGTGTTCTTTATCGAGTACGCCCTTACGAACAAGAACCAGGCTCTGCCAATCACTTATACGAATCATGGGTGAAGCGTTGTCAAGAATCTTTAAAAACAGGTAATACCAAGGAATATGAGAAGAACATTCGACAAATTGTCCAGGACTTTGACACTCTCCCCATTCATGAGGATTGGGTTAAACCTAAAGTTGGCGTCGTAGGTGAAATTCTTGTCAAATTCCATCCCACTGCCAATAACAACATTGTAGAACTGCTGGAGTCTGAAGGCGCTGAGGCAGTTGTACCTGACCTCGCAGACTTTCTTTTATACGGAGCCTTTGATAATCGTATCAAATATAAACAACTGTCCGGTAGTTTTTGGCGAATGGTATCCGGCGATTTCACTATCGGTCGGATAGAAGCCTTTCGGCGAGAGATGAAAAAAGCCCTTAATGCCAGCAAACGATTTACAGCTCCCAAACCTATCGAAGAAATTGCCAAGTATGCTTCAAACCATCTTTCCCTTGCCAATCAATCAGGAGAAGGCTGGTTTCTGACCGGAGAAATGGTTGAATTGATTCGCAGCGGAGTCAATAATATCGTTTGTTTGCAGCCCTTTGCCTGCTTACCAAACCATATTACGGGAAAAGGTATGGTTCGTGAACTCCGCCGCTCTTATCCCGCGTCCAACATTGCACCCATTGACTACGATCCCGGAGCCAGTGAAGTCAATCAGCTTAATCGGATTAAATTAATGCTGTCAGTCGCCATGGAGAACCTCTAAATTGAACAGCGTCAACTAATTTAATCTTGACAGAAAAAGTAGTTTATTATATATTAGCTGTATTATCTTCAATCCAAGTAAATATTGAATCTCTTATCAAGAGCGGCGGAGGGACTGGCCCTATGATGCCCGGCAACCGATAGCAAAACGCTATAAGGTGCTAATTCCAGCAGAACCCTAGGTTCTGAGAGATGAGAGCAGCGTGTTAAATACTTAACGACCGCTTCTCTGAAGCGGTCGTTTTCTTTTTTTATCAATAACTTCGCTGAACTTACCCTCTCCTAATAACCTAAAAACTCAAACGGCAGTGAATCAAGAGCCTCAAAAGTGCTTGAAAATTACCGTCACGAAAAACCTATTCAGAAAAGGAGAGAAATGCAATGACTGAAAAACGCCAATTTGGATTTGAAACTGTTTCTTTACATGGAGGGCAAAGTCCCGATTCAGCAACTAATTCCCGTGCCGTTCCCATCTACCAAACCTCTTCCTTTGTTTTCAATGACACAGAACATGCTGCTAACCTCTTCGCCTTAAAGGAATCCGGCAACATTTATTCTCGGATCATGAATCCGACGCAAGATGTTTTTGAACAGCGCCTTGCCCTCCTTGAAGGAGGCGTAGGGGCCTTGGCCACATCATCTGGACAAGCGGCTATTACGTATGCCATCCTTAACATCGCCCAAGCCGGGGATGAAATTGTTGCTTCGGGCTCTCTTTACGGCGGTACGTATACCTTGTTTGCCTATACCTTGGCTAAACTGGGGATTAAAACTCACTTTGTAAACGGCGATCACCCGGAAGAATTTCGGGCTAAAATTACGGAACGAACGAAAGCTCTCTATACCGAAACCATTGGCAATCCTCAAATCAATGTAGCCGACATTACGAAACTTGCCTCTATCGCTCACGAAAATAATCTTCCGCTCATCGTGGACAATACCTTTGCCTCCCCTTACTTATGCCGTCCTATTGAACATGGCGCTGATATCGTCGTTCATTCGGCAACGAAGTTTATCGGCGGACACGGGACATCTATTGGAGGAGTCATTGTTGATTCCGGAAATTTCAACTGGCATAACGGCAAATTCCTCGGGCTGAGCGAGCCAGATCCCAGCTACCATGGAATTGTTTATACCGAAGCCTGCGGCAGAGCCGCTTATATTACCAAGGCACGAGTATCCCTTCTGCGTGATACAGGAGCTGCTCTATCCCCTTTTAACTCCTTCCTATTTTTACAGGGCTTAGAAACCCTTCCCCTTCGTATGGAACGGCATGTGGAAAACGCGCAAAAGGTGGCAGAATTTCTAAACCGACATCAGTTCGTCACTTGGGTAAATTATCCCAGCCTGACTGACAGTCCCTATCACACCCTTGCCCAAAAATACTTGCCCAAAGGTGCCGGTTCAATCTTTACCTTTGGCGTAAAAGGCGGTCTACGTGAGGGAGAAAAATTCATCAACAAGCTGCAGTTGTTTTCACATCTAGCCAACGTGGGAGATGCCAAATCACTTGTTATTCACCCGGCAAGCACCACTCATCAGCAGCTTGATGAGGCCTCCCAGCGCGCTGCCGGAATATCACCCGATATGATTCGCCTCTCTATCGGCTTAGAGACTATTGATGACCTCCTTTATGATCTGGACCAAGCTCTTAGTGCCAGCCAGAATTAAGTAATATGTACTCAAAATTCATATGATAGAACCTCCTGTTTATCACAATCTGAGTGCTGACAACAAATCTGCAGAGCTTCCAAATACTTTTAATTTTTACTAAAAATCCTTTATCTTGCAGTTGAAACGGAGGTTTAGTTAAATGCCGATTAAAATCCCGGAACATTTACCGGCTATGGAAATACTCAATCAAGAAAATATTTTCGTCATGGGATACGAACGTGCTTTTCACCAAGATATTCGTCCCTTAAAAATTGTAATCCTTAATCTTATGCCCCGTAAGGAAACTACAGAAACTCAACTCTTAAGACTGCTTGGAAATTCTCCCTTGCAAGTCGAAATAGTTCTTTTGCGAATTGAAAGCCATCATTCCAAAAACACCTCTCAGGAACACTTAGATGCTTTTTATCAAAGCTTCACCGATATTAAAAACCATAACTATGATGGCATGATTATTACAGGGGCACCGGTAGAACACTTGGACTTCGAAGAGGTTACCTACTGGAAGGACCTCCAGGAAATTATGGATTGGACAACAACTCACGTCACCTCCACGTTTCACATATGCTGGGGGGCTCAGGCCGGATTGTATCACCATTATGGCATCCCAAAATACCCTTTGCCGGAGAAAATGTTTGGTGTCTTTAAACACGATGTCAATAGGAGCGGTTTTAACGGTATGCAGCTCTTAAGGGGGTTCGATGACGAATTCTATGTTCCCCACTCTCGTCACACGGAAACCAAACGCAGTGACCTTGCTGAACATCCCGAACTAGAGATATTATCCGAGTCCAGCGAAGCAGGAGTATACATTGTGGTTTCCAGGGATCGACGCCACATCTTTGTCACCGGTCATTCTGAGTATGATACCTTAACCCTGAAAGAAGAATATGACCGTGATCTTGCCAAAGGTCTCCCGCTGGCTCTTCCCAAGAACTACTTCCCTAACGACGATCCCACAAAAATTCCTGTCCACAGATGGCGCTCACATACAAATTTACTATTTCAGAACTGGTTGAATTATTACGTCTACCAAGAAACACCCTATGATCTTGGCGGTATGCTGTCGCGCTGAAGGATGGACTCTATCAGCGAAGATGTATGGGAACCCCCCCGCTTAAAAGAAGTGAAAAAGGCGCACTCCAAATGTTGGATCTCCAATATTTGAGGTGTGCCTTTTTTATAACCAGAATTGTAGAGGAACCATTTGTAAATGATGACAAACGTTTTATGGCTTGGCGGACTCCCTAAGCGGCTTTAATTTTTAAAGTGAATCACGTCATAGATCTCTAAAAGCTGGGAATGCTATTTTAGAAATAACAAACATAGGAAAGGAAGCAACAAATTTGACATCAATACAAGATAAATCTTCTAAAATGTCGGCATTTTCTTTAACGATGTTGGCTATCGGGAGTATCATTGGCGCAGGAATGTTTCTGGGAGTGGGCTTAACAATCAGGCTTTCTGGCCCTTCTATTATTCTTGCTTATGCCATCATGGGAATCTTGATGTATTTTAACTTATCTTTTTTGGCTGAACTCTCCTTACTCGACCCGGAGAAAGGTTCATTTCAAACCTATGCGGCCAAAGCTTTTGGTCCGGGAGTAGGGTTTATTATCGGCTGGCTATACTGGATCTCAGGAATTCTTGTCATGTCCAGTGAGGCAACTGCTGCCGCAATTTTCAGCGCTCTCTGGTTTCCGGGAATTCCTCTCTGGGCTTTTATTGTTATTTATACAGTCATTCTGACCGGAGTCAATCTTTCAGATCCACGAGGATTTGGCAAATTGGAATCAGGTCTGGCGATTGTGAAGGTAATTGCCCTAATTGGGTTTATCATATTAGGTATCGTTCTTGTCTTTTTTCCTCTCTTCGGAGGTGCCCCGGGCTGGCACAACATCTCTAATACCCCTTTCTTTGTTCATGGTTTATCTGGGTTCGCAGGTTCCCTCTTACTTGTTTTTTATGCCTATTCAGGCACTTCAGTAGTTGGATTGGCAATCACAGAATCCTCCGATCCTGAAAAAACAGTGCCCAAGGTGGTGCTTATTACCTCATTTTTAGTAACAACCTTTTACGTTATTTCTGTTTTATTCCTTATCCTGCTCCACCCGTGGACCACTTACAATGCCAGTACCAGTCCCTATGTCAGCGCTTTGTTGCCTTACAAAATCCCCATCGTCCAATCTATTATGAATTTCGTCATTCTTACCGCAACATTATCGGCAATGAGCGCCAGCATGTATGGAACATCTCGTATGTTAAACGCCCTTGCCCAACAAGGAGAAGCACCGCACCTTTTTAATAAAGTTACTAAAAAGGCGGTCCCCAGGCGCGCCCTGCTGTTTACAAACGTCTTTCTAGTAGGTATTGCTTTCCTCTCCTATGTTATTCCTAACAAAATATACCTGCTGGTAACCGGTGCCAGTGGTCTTCTCTCACTGGTCAACGTTTTAACAATCAGTCTCGCCCATTGGCGTCTGCGTCCAAAGTTTCTCGAAAACCGAAAAGACTATAAAACCCACGTCGTTGGATACCCGGTAAGCAATATTATAGTTACCGCGATTTTTATTGGAGTTTTCTTCTCCGCTTTTGCGATTCCTGACCAAAGAGCTTCCTTCTTTTTAGGTCTAAGCTTGATAGTCATTACAGCAGGCGCTTATTTTTTTCTGCGTCACAAGCTCGGAGCAAAACCTAAAACTCCCGAGACCATACAAAATCAACATCTCGCCCCTACTTCTGAGAATAGCCTTCATAACTTACAGCATTTGGCCCAAAAAACAGAAAAACGGATTTCAGAAGGATTTAGGCCCAAGAATAAATCCTAATTGAATAGGAATGTTTCGCACAACCAAAGGGTTACTTTCAAAAGTCAAAAAGATGGCTTGACTAAAACAACTTCAAGCCATCTTTTTGACTTTAACTTTTTACGGGTGGTTTGTTTATTATTAATTTGAGTTTGAGTTTTTGATACTTCTTTTCTAACTTAATCCTAATACTTTTCGTTTATTTACAATGTGATTTTCTATATTATTGGCAACCTCCACAGGATCGTCGCCAAGAGCAATTTTCCCTCCTGTCAATCCTTCGACATCTTGAGTCAAGAGCTTCACCAGCTGAGGAGCTCCAGTAACAAAAGGCGTCGGAGAAAGGTGAGTGTAAGTTCCATAGGCCACAGCAAAAACCCCATCAATGGTAGCCTTTTGTTCCATCCACTCGGGAGCAGTTACGGCAATTGGCAGCTGGGGAACGTCAACATCAAGATGATCCGCTAACGCTGTCACCAACATGGAGATTCTGCCCGTATCCGTACAAGTTCCGAAACTCAAGACAGGCGGTATTTGCAAAGAGCTGCATACTTCCCCTAACCCTTTACCGGCGATCTTTACGGCCTCAAGATTACAAAGGCCCGCTACTTCCAAAGCATGATTGCCGCAGCCACCGGCAACGACAAGAATATCCCGTTTAATCAGTTCCTTGGTTAAGTTAACTGTATTCCAATCCTGAGGACCATTTCGTAAGGTAGAACAGTTTGCTAAGGCCACAACTCCTTTAATCTTTCCGGCAGCAATTACGTCAACCAGCGGATCAAGTTTGTTGCCTAAAGCTCCCAGAACGGCCTCTGTAGAAAATCCCGCAATAGCTTTTTGGGTAATCTTCGGAACCTTAGCTACAATTATTCCATGCCGTTTTTTAAAGTTTTCAATTCCCAAATTAATCAGTTGATCAGCCATAGCTTCAACTTCATTGGGATGATAAGGGATTTTATGTTCAAGCCCCGGCACTCCTATAATGGTACTGACACTAACAAGAGTAATCTGATATTTCTCCGCATACATATCAATGGCCGGTGGAGAGCAATTTTCCTCCATGGCCATTACGTCGACTGTCCCCGTTGCTAAAAGAGGTTCTATTGAAAGCCAATTCCCCATAAGTCCCACAAAAACATCATCAACGGGAAACCTTTGCAGCAGCTCCTGCCCTGTTTCGATGGAACCAACAACTCTCAGGCCTTTCGCTCCGGCCGCTTTGGCTTTGGCTTGAATCTCCGGCAGCTTGGCCTTTTGGATGGTTGCTGCTCCAGCCCAGGGCTGATGACCATTAAAGACGATATTGACATACTCAGGATCCATAATGCCCAAATCGACATTGACTTCATGAGGTTGAGGTGTGCCAAACAGGATATCTTGGACCATTTCCAGCCCGATCTGGGAATTGTAAATAGTCGATAATCCAAGTCTCAAAGCTTTAAGTGCTAAAGACACATAATCTCCGTCAACATTCGTTAGACAACTCGCCACGCAGTTCTGTTCCTCATGAACGGTTCCCGCCGGATAGATATGTAGATCTCTCCAAACCTGCTTTCTCTTCTTCGGTGCAAAGGCTTCAACCATAAGGTTTGGCTCTTCCGTGCCAATATTCATCTGATGGTTAAGCAGGTCTGCTAATTGAATTGCCAACTGGTTAATGTCTTGATTAACATTAATGCCAAGCGTCTGACACATCCACTTAAGTTTATTGACGTCGGTTATTTTAAATGGAGTTTTACCTTCTCCTGTTGCCCGAAGAGTGCGAAAGGCTTCATAAGCATGATGGCTGTATGTCCCTGCACCCATAATATTTTGCAGCAGCAACTTGCGCATAGCCATTGCATCAGCGCCAATTCCGCAAACACCGCTGTCTTGTCCGCTCTTCTCGCTGATCCGGCATGGTCCATTTGAACACTGCTGACAGCTGAGTCCCTGTAAGCAGAAGTTACACCGTATTTTTTCCTGTTTTGCCCAGCGGTCAAAAACATTGGACATTCCATCCTCACGAATTCTCGGCAGCATTTCTTCAACGGAATCGTGATAACTTACCCGTCCCTCAGACCTTTCTAAAATTGTCTCAGTCATTATCTATCCTCCTTTTTAATTGTTATACAAAGTTTGCTCATCAAAATGCCTAAATATGTACATGCTAGAAGATAAACTTGCCGTAACATAAGGAGGCCTAAAAATGGACGAAAGTACTGCCAAAAAAACGGGATCGGAACATCTTAAAGCCAAACAAATTGTCTATTATGTTTTAGGGGTTCTCGAAGTCTTATTCACCTTTCGCCTTATCTTTAAACTTCTCGGAGCTAATCCCCTTAGTCCTTTTGTTTCTCTCATCTATGCAGTAACTCAAGTGTTCTTAGCACCATTTTCCGGAATTTTCCCTTCGGCTGTCACAAAGGGTTTGGAAACTCAGTCAGTGCTGGAATCATCAACCATTATTGCAATGATTGTCTATGCAGTTCTGGCTTGGGGAGTACTTAAACTGATTGATATCAGCCGTAATTCTCATAACGTTGGAAACCGTTAAGAACCCTGTCGAGTGAACTCGTTCAGCTAAAGCTGAACTATCCCCACCGAAGCAGAGTACAGGATCCCACTCCCACTTAAAGAAGTGGGAGTCTTACGATTGGATAAAGAAAGGCGTAGCAAAACCTATGTTCACTACGCCCCTTTAAGGAAACTATAATTAAAAAACCATTTTCAAATTACTGATTGCTTACCGTTTAAAAGATTCTAATGATGACAACACGTACTGATAATTCAATTAGAAATGATTGATCCAGACTTCTATTTATATTCTGCTGATATTCCCGCCTTTAAATCTCTTTATTGCTTCTTCTCCAGATATTTAATGCTTGTGCTTCACGGATTAAATCTTCACGAAAATCCGGATGGGCAAGGCTAATCAAACGTTCAGCCCGCTGCCAGGTCGTTTGCCCTTTGAGGTTAACAATGCCATACTCTGTGACAATATATTGAACCACAGGACGTGTATCTGTTACCACCGCTCCTGTTGTCAAAAGAGGATTAATCCGAGAATGCATTTTCCCTTTCGCATCGGTATAGGTTGAAGCCATACATATAAAACTTCTTCCGCCTTTGGAATGATAAGCCGCATCAACAAAGTCTAATTGGCCGCCGGCTCCGCTAATCATACGCGGGCCGATAGTTTCCGAACATACTTGCCCAGAAAGATCGATTTCCAGAGCATTATTAATTGAAACCAAATTGTCATTGCGGCTGGCAATATCACGCTCATTGACATAATCTACCGGATAACCTGCAACCTGTGGATTATCATCAATAAAATCATAAAGCTTTTGCGTTCCGGCGGCAAAGGTGTAAACGATCCGGCCGGGATCAACTTGTTTTTTTCGTCCGGAAATTCGGCCGGCTTCTACTAAATCCACAAAACTATCAACCAACATTTCTGTATGGACTCCTAAATCTTTTAAATCAGACTTAGCAATCAGCTGCCCTAAGGCATTAGGCATAGTACCGATTCCCAGCTGCAGGCAATCACCATCTCTAATATTCTCCAGAACGTAGTTTGCTATTTGATGGTCAATTTCACCGGGATCTTCGGAGGGAACCTGAGGCATGCCGGTATGACCGCCTTCAACAATATAATCAACATCGGAAACATGAAGATAATGGCCATACCCTCCATGAGCGATTGGCATATCTTCATTAACTTCCACAATAATAACTTTGGCTTTGCGCGCATTGGCCCAGTAATGCGAAATTGTTGGCCCTAAGTTAAAAAATCCGTGTTTATCCATAGGGCTGACTTGAATCATGGCGATGTCCATGCGCACGTTTTCAAGAACATAGCGCGGGACTTCTGAATACTTGAGAGGAATATAATAGGCTCTCCCCATGTCATAATACTTCCGGTCAATTGCGCTAAAATGTGTACAATTCCAATTAAAATGCTCCCCTTTGGGATCAGCTTTTACAAAGGCATGGGGACGCATTGTAACTCCGCCTAATAGCTGAATATCATATAGTTCAGGGGTTCGTGCAGCTAAAGCCCGATCTAAGACAGGCAGTGTATTAGCTGCATAGGAATAACCGATCCAATCCCCGCTCTTAACACCACTTACTGCTTTTTCCGGGGAAACGAGCTTACTTTGATATTCTTTAACTGTTGCGGACATCTTCTTCCTCCTCATCCATTAAACTTCACTGGCAGCGCCCGCCAGAACTACAAGGCAGGCGCTGTAAAAGAGGAATTTACTTTACAATAATTCGTAGACCCCTGCCGCTCCCATACCGCCGCCAATGCACATTGTGACCATTCCGTACTTATTCTTCCGTTTAATCATCTCATGCAGTAAGGTCGCAGTTAGCTTGGCCCCGGTACAGCCCAGAGGATGCCCTAAAGCTATGGCACCGCCATTGGGATTCACTTTTTCCGGGTCAATGTCCAGCGTCTTAATGACCGCCAGCGATTGAGAAGCAAAGGCTTCATTTAACTCAAAGAGATCGATATCCTCCAGCTTTAAGCCGACTTGCTTGAGTACCTTAGGGATAGCCTTGAGCGGGCCAATTCCCATCAGTTCAGGTTCCACTCCAGCAACCGCAAACCCGCGCCAAACGGCTAAAGGTTTTAGGCCAAGAGTTTTCACTTTCTGTTCGGACATCAACAGAGTTATTGCCGCCCCGTCACTTGTCTGGGAGGAATTCCCTGCCGTGACTGAACCTCCGTTTTTAAAAGCAGGCCGGAGCTTTGCCAAAGTTTCTACTGTGGTCTCCGGACGAATACCCTCATCTTTAGTGAACCATTTCTCACCCGGTTTCCCCCAAGTCGGCAGAGGAATCGGGACAATCTCATCATCATAGCGTCCGCTGCTTTGAGCTGCCCAAGCCTTTTGATGGCTTCGTGCCGCGAAAACATCCTGCTGCTCGCGGGTGACGTCATATTTTTTAGCCACATTCTCAGCGGTAATCCCCATGGAGAGATATACTTCCGGGGCATTAACGAGCATAAACGGATTTGGAGCCGGTTTACTCCCGCCCATGGGAACCAAAGACATACTCTCTGCTCCGCCTGCAAGCATCACATCTGCTTCACCCAAACGAATCCTGTCTGCCGCCATGGAAATCGCCTGAAGCCCTGATGAACAAAAACGATTGATGGTCACACCCGGAACCTCAATGGGAAGACCTGCACGCCGGATCATAATTCTGGCCATGTTCATCCCCTGCTCACCTTCTGGGAAAGAGCAGCCCAGGACAAGATCGTCGATCTCCTCCCTATTAAGGTCAGGAATAGTCTGAAGAACATCTTGTATTACATAAGCTCCTAAATCATCCGGTCGAACCTGTGCTAAGGCACCCCTGGCCGATTTTCCAACCGCAGTGCGTTTCGCTTGTATGATGTACGCTTCTTGCATTGTTTTCCCCCCTAATTCCGTAATGGCTTGCCTTTAGTGAGCATATGGCGGATGCGATCTAAAGTCTTCGCTTCCCCAAGCAAACTTAAAAAGGCTTCACGTTCCAGATCTAAAAGATATTGCTCATCAACGAGCATACCTGCCGGACGGTCTCCTCCGGTGATAGCATAAGCCAATTTGTTGCCTAGATGCCGGTCATATTCGGAGATATAACGCCCTTCAAGCATTCCATACATTGCCAGTTCCAAAGTGCCGCGAACACCGGCCCCCGCAATTTTCACCTTCGTCGGCAAATTAGGTCTGAAGTTGAGTGCCAGGTCAATGACCCGTGCTTTAGCATCCATAAGGATATGTTCCGGGTTCATGCTGTAACGATCGTGGTCACGCAAAAAACCGAGTTGCCGAGCCTTTTCCGCACTTGTCGAGACCTGAGCCATAGCTATCACTTCAAAACGTTTGGCAAAGAAATAGTCTGGAATAGTTTGAACTCCCGGCAAAACTCCTTCCATCGCCCGGACAGCCATTTCCTTGGTTCCGCCTCCGGCAGGAATTAAACCGACCCCAACTTCGACAAGACCTATATAGGTTTCCGAAGAAGCCTGAAGAGCATGAGAGTGCAGACATATCTCTGCTCCGCCGCCAAGAGTCATACCGAAGGGAGCTGCTACAACAGGTTTTTTCGCATATTTCAACGCCATTGTCGCATTTTGTAATTGACGAATGCCCTGATCCAGATCCGACCAGCTGCCTTTCTCTGCTTCGCGAAGAATATCCATAAGATTAGCACCCACGCAGAAATTTTTACCTTGGTTGCCAATAACCATTCCTGCGTAATTTTTCTCAACCTCTTCCAATGACTTATAAATCATCTCCACAACATCTGTGGTGATAGAATTATTCGGAGAATGAAATTCCAAGCAAGCAACCCCATCGTTCAAATCTATTAAGCTTGCACCGGCATTGCCCATAATAACTTTGCCTGTCTTGTAAGCTTGCTTCAGAGAGAAGGAATAACTGCTGACTACTTTTTGACGGTAGACACCGTTGTCATAATAGGTGGTCTCTCCAGCTTCCGTTTTACTATAAAAGCTCTCATATCCTTTCGAGAGCAATTCTTCCACTATTGCAGGCAATTTACCGCCTTCAGCAACAATGCGGTCTGCCGTAGCTTTAACACCGAGAGCATCCCAAAGTTCAAATGGTCCCATTTCCCAGTTATAGCCCCAGCGCATGCCCTCGTCGATACCGGTGATATCCTCAGCAATGTCTTTAACTAAATTAGCGGCATAGAGAAGCGTTGGTTTTAAAACATTCCAAGCAAACTCGGAGCCGACGTCATCTCCGCTGACTAATGTACGAAGCTTCTCGCGCAGGTTTCTTGCCGCTTTTGCTTTGTCCAAACAAGGAAACGATACTTTTTTGGGTGGACCATAAGTCATGGTTTTGATATCTAGAACTTCTATAACATTACCTTGAGGGCCTCTGGATTTTTTATAAAAGCCTTGCTTCGTTTTATCGCCTAACCAGCCGTTTTTCTGCATCGTGAAGATAAACTCAGGTAAAACAAAGTCATCCTTCTCCTCCGGAACACCATTGGCAACATTATTGTTGGAATGAATAAAGATATCGAGGCCGACGAGATCTATTAAACGAAAGGAAGCGCTCTTGGGACGTCCCATAACGGGTCCTGTTAAAGCATCCACTTCTTCAACAGTTAGTCCTAAACGAAGCATCTCTTTCAGCAACACAGGTGAGCCGATAGCTCCAATGCGATTAGCTATGAAATTAGGCGTGTCTTTGCACATAACCACACCTTTACCTAAAACACGCTCGCCAAACTCTTTCAGATAAGCAATCACAAGTGGTTCGGTATTGGGTCCTGGAATAATCTCCAAAAGTTTCATATACCGCGGCGGGTTAAAGAAATGGGTGCCGCAGAAATATCGTGTAAAGCTTTCCGGAAGCCCTTCCACCATGTCTTTAAGTGAGATCCCTGAGGTGTTTGACGTAACAATCGTCCCTGGACGAGCAACAGCAGCTATCTTCTTAAAGAGATCCTTCTTAACATCGAGCCGTTCTACGACAACCTCAATGACCCAATCAACCTCGCTTAAACGTCCTAAATCATCGCTTATGTTGCCAACCTCAATTCGTTCTGCAAACTCCGGAACCAGGAGCGGGGCAGGATTCATCTTCAGCAGTTTGGCTTTATTTTGTTCTGCGATACTATTTCTAACCTTTTTGTCCTCAAGAGTTAATCCAGCCGCTTCTTCTTTGGCCGAAAGCTTTGACGGGACAATATCCAACAACAGACTTGGTATCCCGGCATTGGCTAAATGGGCGGCGATAGTGCTTCCCATCACGCCTGACCCGATTACCGCAACTTTATAAATCTGCATTTATATCCTCCTCTCGTTTCTGTTAACTAACTTTAAAAGGCTGCTTCTGGGATATCCATAGCCGAAGTATCAGCTTCCTTAATAATTCGTACTGTCGCCGCCACGTCGGGCACGATATTAAGAACGTAAAATTTCGCCGCCTGAATTTTTCCCTTATAGAAGTCCTGATCAGCAGTTTTTTGAGCAAGCTTTTCTTGAGCAACTAATGCCTGCTGCATTAGCAGGCAGCCTCCGTATACTTCAGCCGTAATGCGCAAAATTCTCGTGCTATAGAGAGGAACCAGCCTGATGTCTTCCTTGAAATAACCCAGCATGGTGCCCACAAGATCTTGATAAGACATTAACGCTTTTCCTAAAACTGCAAATTCGTGGGCAAAGGTACTATGATTTTGGTTGGTCTGGACAAATGCCGCCAACTCCATCATCCACTCTTTAAAAATATTGCCATTGTCTAGTCTCCATTTGCGTCCTACAAGATCCATGGATTGGATAAAATTAGTACCTTCCCAAATCGAATAAATCTTTACGTCTCTGGCTTGACGCGCAATAGGATACTCTTCGGTATAGCCATAGCCGCCTAAGACTTGAATGGCTTCGGTAATCATCAGCCACCCTTGATCTGAACAGTATGCCTTAACCAAAGGCGTAATAACTTCAATTGAACGTTTAGCTTTACGGATATCCTCAGGATCATCCCCATGTTGGATTAAATCCAGATAATAATAGCCCTTAAAGATCATGGCCCGCATAGCTTCCAAGGTCGCCTTCTGAGTTAATAACATACGCCGAATATCTTCGTGTTGAATGATGGGTACGCGATCACCTTTGGGATTGGTAATGGGACGCCCCTGAATGCGCTCTCTGGCATAATTAACGGCATTGTTATAGGCTACTGTCGCCACAGCCAGAGCACTATGCCCGGTATCCATCCGGGATCCATTGATCATCATGAACATTTGCGCCATACCTTGGCCCACCCCTTTTTCATCAGGAGCACTGCCCAACAGAATACCTCGGCAATTACCTTCTTCGCCAAAACTGAGTACTGCTGTCGCCGAACCTTTAAGACCCATTTTATGTTCAATCCCCACGGTAGCGACGTCATTGGGGTCACCTAAACTTCCGTCTTCATTGACCCAAATTTTAGGAACGATAAATAAGGACAAACCTTTGGTACCGGGAGCAGCTCCATCAACACGGGCCAGTACCAGATGAATTATGTTTTCCGTTAGATCATGATCTCCTCCGGTAATAAAACATTTAGTGCCCTTAATTTTATAAACTAGAGGATCATCAGTGGGATACGCTTTGGATGTCATATCCCCCACGTCAGAACCGCCTCCGGGTTCAGTCAAGCACATTGTACCTTCCCAGATTCCCGCAAACATTTTTGGTGTATAAAGAGCGATTTGTTCCTTAGACCCAAAAGTCTTGATTACAGCCGCAATACCGCCGCTTAAGCCAATATAGGGGGACATGGACGGATTAGCCCCGATAATATATTCACGAACAGATTGATTAAGGATTTCCGGAAGAGCTCCCTCACCATCCACATCATTGTTGCTGGCACCCCATCCGTTGTCATGGAGGAATCTGAAGGCCTTGTGAAACGAGGGTGGAACAGTCACTTTCCCATCGTTAAATCTTGCCCCAATCGTATCACCATCATCATTTGTGGGAGCTACCACGTCTTTACACACTTTCAGGGATTGATCGAGGATTCCATCGACATCCTCAATGGAAAGATAATCTCGATAGCGTTTTAAGCCTAGAATCTTTTTTCCGTCCAACCACTCTTTGATAATAAATTTATGATCCTTATTGCTGTAAATAAAATTACTCGCCAAGATAACTCACCCTTTCCACAAAATAGTAGTACCATCAATGACTTCTGATATTGATTATTTTTTTGACCAAAGCTGGGTTTACACTTCCTTTTCTAAAAAAATTAAATATTCTTAATAGTTTAACTAGCAATATCCATGCCAAGTGACCTGAACCACTCCCACTTATAGAAGCGGGAGGCTTAAAAACCAGATAAAAAAGGCCTTCTAAAGAGCGCATGATCTTAGAAGACTCAGCAAAACGTGTATGAATTTGAAACAAAAAATAGTTCCTTTCCAAACCTATAGTGCGTAAAACGTACAATACATTTTTAATAGTCATCCCGCTCAGTTAATCCCATAACGATGTAATTTATCGTAAAATACTCGCCGAGAAAATCCTAATTCTTTCATTGCTTTCGTTCGATTATTCTTATTGGCTGCTAAGGCCGAAAGAATTAGTTCTTTTTCCAAGGCCGCCACAATTTCCTTCACTGTTTGGGACTTATTCTTGGCGCTTAACTGGTCATCATTAAGGTGGAGAATTTGTTTCGGCAAATGATACATTTCTATAGTTGTACCGCTGCAAACAATACTTGCGTGTTCGAGTACATTTTGCATTTCACGAATGTTGCCCGGCCAGTCATATTCCTGAAAAAACCTCAGAACTTGAGAAGAAAGCGTTAATTCACGGCCTACTTCACAAGCATACCGATTCAGAAAGGTTTTAGCTAAAGCTACAATGTCATCCTTTCGTTCTCTTAGCGGAACAAGATTAAGAGGAACAATATTTAAACGATAATACAAATCCCGCCGGAAAGTGCCTTCTTGAATCATGCTTTCCAAATCCCGATTTGTCGCGGCAATCACCCGGATATCAACTTTAATCGTTTTAGTTCCGCCTATCCGCTCGAACTCTTTTTCCTGCAGGACACGCAATAATTTAGCCTGCATGGTAATACTCATATCACCGATTTCATCCAAGAATATAGTACCGCTATGAGCCAACTCGAACTTACCGAGCTTTCCTCCCTTTTTTGCGCCCGTAAAAGCGCCATCTTCATATCCAAAGAGTTCACTTTCAATCAAATTGTCCGGTATCGCAGCACAATTAACTTTAATTAACGGCTTATCTTTTCTTCGGCTGCTGTTATGTACCGCCTTGGCTAAGACCTCTTTACCGACACCACTTTCTCCTCGAATTAGTACGGTACTGTCTGTTTTGGCAACCTTGGCTGCTAAGACTAAGGTTTCTTTTAAAGAGCTGTTCTGTCCTACATATTCTTTGAAGGATAGAGGCAATTGCTCCCATTGTTCTAATTGCTCTTTTAAATAATCGGCCAGACCTCTTGTCTGCTCCAACTCGCGGCTCAATTCTATGACTTCGGAAATGTTTTTAAAGATCGAAACACAGCCCATGATTCTCTGGCCATCGTTTAAAAGGAAGGAACTTCCTATAACATCAATTCCGAGCGAGTCCAAATAGTCCCTCCCCATATGACAGGACTTTCCGCTGCGCATTAACGTTATCGCTTCGGCCTTAGGTTCGATCTGATCCAACCTGCGTCCTAACACTTTTTCTACAGGCACCCCCAGTATCTTCGCATAAGCTTCGTTCGCATAGACTATGGTCGTATCCGTATCAATAACAAGTACTACATCATGAATGTTGTCCATAATCCGGAATAAAAGTTCTCGATTCCACTGCGGAAAATTACTGCTTGTGACAGCCTGGACTCCGGTACTCATGTTTATCCCCCACTTGTTATCCATCGTTTAGCATTATTATATAGAATCAAAACAAATGAAGTAAAGCAATAATTTTAAATAGTCAAAATATTTAGTTCGGAACAAAAGGGGAGCTTTTGCTCAAGCTCCCTAAATCATTGTCATTATTTTCAATATGATTTCACCGATAAGAAGGCCAGCGCTTACTTTTTCAGGAATACTCATAAAACCCTTTACCTGTTTTGCGGCCCCATTCTTTCTTGATATACTTTTCTACAATGATAGGGGAAGGACGATCGGCCGGATCACCAGTTGCTTGAAAACGCTCCATACTAATATAATAGCTCAAATCAATTCCAGTTAGATCCATTAAACGGAAAGGCCCCAGAGGATGACCCAAGGCATTCGTCACTGCAAGGTCAATCTCTTGGGGAGTGGCGATTCCCATGTCAGCGAGGAATATCGCCTCTTGCGCCAAAGCCGATAATATCCGATTGACCAGAAAACCATAAATTTCTTTCTTAAGCCAAACACCAATCTTGCCTAGTTTAGCAGTTAAGTCCATGGTGATTTGAGCAGTTTCGGCAGAAGTATGAGGTCCTTGAACAACCTCCACGAGTTTCATAACTAAAGCCGGATTGAAGAAATGCATGTTGCAAACTTTATCGGGACGCTCCGTGGCATCAGCAATCTTTGAACTGACAATATAGGAACTATTCGTGGCAAGAATCGCCTGCGGCGGAGCAATTCGATCTAAATCAGCAAAGAGTTTCCGCTTGATATCCATTTTTTCCACAGCTGCCTCAATAACATAATCAGCCTTTCCGGCAGCTTCTTCTAAACTCGCAGTAAACTTCAGCTTCACCAAAACACTGTCTGCCTGCTCCTGCGTTAATTTCCCTTTACTCACCCGTTCTGGCAAATAGGATTTGGCAAAGGCCTCTGCTTTGTCCAACATATCTTGACTTATATCCGTGCAGGCAACGTTATAACCGGCTAAAGCACAGCACAGGGCAATCTGATGGCCCATGTTGCCCGCTCCAACTACACAGATTGTTTTAATGTCTTCTAATTTCAATTGGATCATCTCCTCATCAAAACTGGATAAACTTATTATTTCCCTTGAAAGTTTGGTTTTCGTTTTTCGACAAAAGCCTTCATGCCCTCTTTTTGGTCCTCAGTAGCAAACAATAAACTAAAGCATTTATGTTCATACTCTAAACCCATTTCTAAGTCCATGCGCTGTCCTTCATTAATACACGCTTTCGCCAGACTTAAGGCCACAGCTCCTCTGGAAACAAATTTCTTAGCCATTTTCTTGGCTTCTGCCAAGACCTGATCTGCGGGGACCACTTTATTCACAAGGCCAACCCTTAAAGCCTCCTCCGCGTTAATTAGATCCCCGGTAAAGATTAATTCTTTCGCCTTACCGGCTCCGATTAAGCGCGGGAGACGCTGAGTCCCTCCTCCGCCGGGTAAAATCCCCAACTTAATCTCCGGCAGACCAAATTGAGCGTTATCAGCGGCAACACGAACATCAGCTGCCAAGGTCAATTCACACCCGCCGCCAAGAGCATAACCATTAATAGCTGCAATGACCGGCTTAGGCATGTTCTCCAGCCGCTCAAAGGCTATCTTTGATGGCCTGAGACCTATAGCAACATCAACAGCACCAAGTAAGGCCATCTGCTTAATATCTGCCCCGGCCGCAAATACTTTGTCACCGCCGGTAATGATGACTGCTCGAACTGAATCATCAACAGCCAAATTTTCGGCTGCCTCAGCCAACTCAGTAAAAACCTGACTGTTTAAAGCATTCAGCACATCCCGGCGATTTAAAGTGATGGTTGCAATTCCTTCTTCGATTTCCACGAGAATTGTTTCGAACGCCAATTCCACTACCTCCTAAATTGTTTTAGCTCTCTTTACTATCTAAAAAATCTGTTCAGTCATTTCCATTACAAAAACCATGCCAACTCACAATTAATCGTTAAAAATACTTTCTTGAAACCTAATAATCTACTAAATTTAGCAAACCGCTTAGTCTGATATAACGGTTTCTTAGTCATTGGTTTTGAGCTTTGATCCATTGGTTTAAGAATCTCTGTATGTAAATAAAACTAAATGCGGCTTAAATATTTAATTTAAGTTTCAAAAGTAAACTATTCCTGTCTGACCTGTTTAGTTAGAATAGCTATTTTCACATCGTGATATACTGCTCAAATGTGAGCATGACTATATAAATCAAAAACCTCTCTAGCTCGGCTGTGAGAATAGAGAGGTTTTGAACTTGTATATAATTGATACTAAATTATCAAGATAGACATGTATTCTCTGAATCTAAGCAATTTTAAATGTGATTTTTGGCCAAAAGGTACGCTGAAATCTATCTAATCGTTTCTTGTCATATAATCGATAAATAATACAATGCCAGCAACTATTAACATAAATGTTAATTCCCAGATCATTGGGATAAAGAGAACCTGACTTATACTGTATTCTATGATTCGTATTGCACTTTTGCGATGGCCTAAACCCTTAGCTTAATCCAAGAAAAATATAATCGCCTAACCGGCGATTTGAAGTATGTTTAATCCATAAAACATAAATATTAAGACTATTACTATAGGCTCTTTTATCCAGTTTTTAAGACCCCCGCTTCTGTAAGTGGGTGGGTCCCTCGTTAACTTCAGGTGGGGTAGAGTCCTCCTTCGCCACTAAGTATTCCCATTGGGAAAGGCGGCTCGGCAATAATGTCCACTGGACATTATTGTATCTGAAGCCCCGATGTTCAGCTTTAGCGTAAGCGAGTTCACTTACTTAGAGGAGATTTTGTTAAATTGTAGAACTACTTCAGGACCAAATTTAAGCATTATAATTTAGAAAAGAGGTTATTCTCATGACTATTCCTGTCGACAAGTTTGTCAATTTCCAAGGCAGCATGATTCATTATCTAATTTGCGGTGCTGAAAATCCCGGCGGCTGGGTTGTCTTGCTCCATGGCAAGCGGTTTTCCGCCAAAGACTGGCAGGAATCCGGTCTACTTGATCAACTTGAAAAAGAAAATTATAAGATCCTCGCCTTGGATCTTCCAGGTTATGGATTGTCAGAGAAACTTCCGACGGAAAAGAACTTTGAGGATTTTATTTTCGAGTTTTCAAAGCAGCTTACCCTGCCGGCCTTTCATCTGATTGGCCCCTCCTTCAGCGGGGAAATTTCTTTAAAGTTTGCTATTAAGTACCCAGAGCTGCTTTTATCCTTGACCTTAATTGATAGTATTAACGTGGACCAATATGAAAAACAATTAAATGAAATAGCAGCCAAGACCCTTATTGTTTGGGGAAAAGAAGATCAAATTGCGCCTTATAACTATGCCTTACTTCTCAAAGACAAGATTCCTAACAGTCAATTATTAACCTTTGATCATCTCGGTCATACTTGTTATTTCGACGATATGGCAACATTCTCTCAAAATATTTTGCTATTTCTGCGTTAAGGCCTTTAACGTTAAAACCTCTCCGCTGCCAAAAGAGCTGAGAGGTTTTTAATTGTATATAATTTATACAAACTTCTATTGGTGTGAGACTGATACCGTCAACACGGCCACCGTTTTACCTCCGGCTTGAAAAGGAATATAAACTTTAAGATAACCGCTGCTCAGGGAACTTGTTGCCTTACCGCTTTTCAGAACCTCCCCAACCTTTTCAGGTGTCGGAAAACCTTTCAAGACGCGTTCTGAACCCTTTTTAACGCTGGAGGAAATTCGCTCTTCGCCAACAAAAATTGAGACGCCCATGGTTCCTGGAAACAGAGTTTCTATACCATCCACTAGTTTATAGTGACCGTTCTCAATGTAATTCCCCTTACTTAAAGTAGTTCCAACAACGTTCCAATTGCCGGGGTAGTTTTTAGTCAACCAATCATTTATTTTAGATTCTACAGCTTGTTGACTTCCCTTATCGCCAACCGTATCAGAGTCTTCCGCCGGATGCCCTTCCATAGGTTGTGCACTTGTTGGCAGAGGAGTTGATGTTGAGAGTTGCTGATTCTTGGCGCAGCCCGTTAGAGAGATCATTACGGACACAATCACAGCGCTGATCAGCCATTTCTTTAGTTGCATAGTTGCCTCCTTAAATATGACATTGAATCCTAACCCTAACCCTATCCTATACTTTATCCAAAACGAGTTGTATAATATGCGGGCTAACCCAGAAAAACTAAGGAAATTTAAAGGTAGTTCCTTTAAACTAAAACAAGGTGGTGAAAATCTTGAGATTACTATTAGTTGAAGACGAGCCAAGGCTCTCGGAGGCTTTGGCCTACATTCTCAAAAAGAATAAGTATGGAGTAGACACCGCCTATGACGGGGAAACCGGGCAAACTATGGCTGAAACAGGAGTTTACGATTTAATTATCCTTGACCGAATGCTGCCCCGCAAAGAAGGGGTTGCTGTCTTAAAATCCCTGCGTCACCAAGGCATCCATACTCCTGTTCTGCTATTAACGGCTAAAGATTCTATTCAAGATAGAATTGAGGGACTGGACGCAGGTGCGGATGATTACCTTATCAAGCCCTTTTCAACAGACGAACTTTTGGCACGAATAAGAGCCTTAGGGAGAAGACCAGGTCAAATTCAAGGTGAAACACTAGTTTTGGGTGGCTTTACCTTTCGTCCGCTTCATTGTGAATTAATGAATGATAACCAGACGATCAAGCTAACGTTGAAAGAATCCTTGCTTTTAGAGCTCTTTATGCGTAACCCCGGGCAAGTCATAACAAAAGAACAGATACTTGACCGCGTGTGGGGGCTTGATTCGGATGTTGAAGCCAATAACGTAGAAATTTACGTTCATTACCTGCGCAAAAAGTTAAATTCACCAAACTTAAAAATCGATACAGTACGAGGAATCGGCTACTGTTTGAAGGAGGGGCCCGATGTTTCGTGAATTGAGGCTTAAATTAACACTTATTAATGTTGGTGTCATGGCTTTTCTCTTGCTAATCTTTATCATTGGCACGTTTTTTGTTATGAGGATTCAAGTTATTAACCAATCCCAGCAATTAATGCAGATTATTGCCGGCAAAGCCGGTTCAGGCACCATCGTCAATCCACGAGAGCACGACAAGCACCTCGCTAAATACTTTTATATTAAAACCGATAATTCCGGCAAAGTCACTTATACCTCTTCTGGCCTCCCCATGCCTCTCGCCCAATTAACCCCCTTACTCGATAAGGCATTTCACAAATCTAATTCCCGAGGTGAAGTAGAAGTCAATGATGAAACATACACCTATTTGAAAATGCCCCTCAACCAAGGTCCAGGCTATGTAATTACCTTTGTTGATCTTGAACGAGATAAAGATATTCTTCAAGAACTTCTGCTGACTCTTTCTATAGGCGGACTTGTTTGTCTGGGGCTGGCCTACTACGGCAGCAGATTTATGGCTGATCGAGCGATGGCACCCATAAAAAGTTCCTGGCAGCGCCAACAGGAGTTTGTTGCCGATGCCTCTCACGAGCTGAGAACCCCTCTGAGCGTCGTTCAGGTTAATTTAGATATTGTCAAGGGAAATCCCGAGGAAACCGTGGCCAGCCAGTCAAAGTGGTTAGACTACAGCCTGATTGAAATACGTCGCATGTCCAAATTAGTTGACGATCTGCTCTTTCTTGCACGGGCAGATTCCCAGCAGCAAACCTTAAACCCGCAAATGTTCTCTCTCAAAGCAGCTCTGAATGAAGTGTTCGAATCCTTTAGACCGCTGGCTGAAACGAACGGCATTTCTTTAGAAGCTTCGCTGAATACTGCCGCAGATTATTATGGCGATGAAAACAGAATTAAACAACTGATTGTTATTCTCTTGGATAATGCCCTTAAATACACTCACCCCGGAGGACAAGTTACCCTAAGTCTGCAAAATTGGGGTACCCATGCCGAAATTACAGTGTCCGATACTGGAGAAGGAATTGCCCAAGAACATTTGACAAAAATTTTTGAACGTTTTTATCGCGCCGATCCTGCCCGCTCCCAGCAAAGAGAAGGTACCGGACTAGGTCTGGCTATTGCCGACTGGATTATTAAATGTCACCATGGCCGAATTAAGGTCACCAGCTCCCCCGGAAAAGGAACCGCCTTTGTAATTAACCTTCCCTACCAATCTTAGAAAACTTAAACGTAGTACTCTTATGATAACCTTTTATCATCCTTAAAAAAATTAACCACTCGATAGGGTAATCTTTTTAAATTTACGATATGCTATAATAAATTTACAATCCGGATAGAACGTTATGCTTAATTCAATTTTAGTTAATACGTAACAGAGAACATTTGAGGAGAGATAGGTGCAGTTTATAATGCCAAACGATGTTTCTTACACTCCCGAAGAAGTTGCTAAAATCCTTAAGATTTCTAAATTTACTGTTTATGAAATCATAAAACGAGGCGAGCTTAAGGCTTACCATATTGGACGTAAAGTCCGAGTAGAAGGCGCAGACATCGAAAGTTATAAACAAAAACTGAAAGGGGTGTCTGCACAGCTGCCAGATGTACAGCAACAGGATTCCTCAGCAGAAGCCTTAGTTATCTGCGGCCAAGATATCGTCTTAGATATTTTAACTCGTTATTTAGAAAAACAATTTCCCCACGTGCGCTTCTTACGCCGTTATGTGGGAAGTATTGACGGTTTAATGTCCCTTTACCGCGGGTTAGCCAATGCTGTCGCAGTCCATTTATGGGACAGCGACAGCAATGATTATAATCTTCCTTATGTGCGCAGGATTCTGCCAGGTCAACCGACCTACATCATTAACTTACTTTATCGGGTTGAAGGCTTTTATGTTGTTAAAGGGAATCCTAAAAATATCTTAACCTGGACTGACTTAACGAAACCCGGAGTTCGTTTTGTTAATCGGGAAGTAGGATCAGGGGCAAGGGTATTATTAGATGAGCAGTTAAGACTTCTAAAAATTCGCCGTCAGGATATTTATGGGTATGGTGATGAGGAAATGACTCACCTGGCCATTGCCAGTAAAGTCGCCCGATCAGAAGCAGATGTTGGTTTAGGGATCGAGAAAGTTGCCATGCAAGTTAATGGTCTCGATTTTATCCCCTTACAGAAAGAGCGCTATGATCTTGTAATCCGCCAAGAAGATTTGGAACGTCCACATTTTCAGGCCTTAATGAGCATCCTAAAGTCACCGGCCTTTCAAAACGAAGTTTCGGGGATTGGAGGATATGATTTGTCTCTCATGGGACAAATTATTGCTGAAGTTTAAACATACCCTGTACTTATAATACCCTTTAGAAGAACTATCGTGGAATCACGATGGTTCAATTTTTTAGTCACTCTTTTCGCCGAAACACTACGTATTCTTGATCCGGTTAAAAAGGTATTTCCATATTAATCGCGAATTTATTCTTAATTATTAGTTATCAGCGAAGAGGTGATTATTTGCGTTCACTCAAACAACAAATTCTTATCTTGCTGCTGGGTTCCCTCGTTTTATTAGCAGCATGCTTTATCGTTGTCCTCGGCTGGTATATGAAAGATAAAGCTGAAGCAGCCGCTTTTATAAAGGCCCAAACAGATTTAGCAACTTGTGAAGAAATAATTGATAAAACCTACCCCGGTACTTGGGCTGTCCAAAATGGAGAGCTTTACAAAGGGTCTGTAAAAATTAACCTAAATAATCAATTAGTTGATCATTTATCATCCCTTACCGGAGATACTGTTACTATTTTCTTGGGTAACACGAGAGTAGCTACGACAGTTCGTGGTTCGAACGACGAGCGAGCCATCGGGACCAAAGTCTCGGCCAGCGTGGCCCAAACCGTCTTGCAGGATGGCCAAACATTTATCGGCAAGGCTAACGTCCTTGGGCAGTGGTATGAAACCGGATACATGCCCCTGCGAGCCGAAAACGGTATTATTATAGGAATGTTTTATGTTGGAATTTCCCACGCCTACGATCAAAAAACCATTACCGGATCGCTGCTGACTCTCGCAGTCTTAGGATTGGCTTTAACATTCTTGGTATCCCTTATAGCCTGGTTCTTCCTGCAAAAATTTGTTATCAATCCCTTGCACGATATTACACTGGGAACCAGAGATGTGGCAACGGGACACTTAACCGAAAAAATTAAAGTCTCCGGAGCAAAGGAAATCGAAGAATTAGAAGACGCATTTAATCAAATGGTTGAGAAAATCCAATCATTAACGGATGAATTGAATCGGACATCAGATACCTTCGAAAATAATTTTGGGTCTAAGAGTAATCCCCCCGAAATTGACTTGGAAGCAGACGATGAATTCTATGCCCCCCCTACTGGCTTTACTGACGTCTCTAATCCGACCTCAATGGCAAACTCCCCGCCGACGTCTGATTCTCTTTGTGAAGAGGAGTTACCCAAAGGATTAAATCAGGCGACCCTTGAACATATCGTACAGTTCATTCAAACTACTCACCGGCCTCTTTCTGCCGAAGAAGTGGCCGAAAAGGTTAAGTTGACAAGAGTTACCGTCCGTCGTTATCTTGAATATCTTGAACAACAAGGTGTAGTAAAGTCTGAACAGAAATATGGCCGAGTCGGCCGCCCAGTTAAACTATTTATCTCGCTATAAAGCCCGATTGGGCTTTTTTTCTTTATTTACATAATTAAATTAGAATATTTTCCTTACTTACAATATTCATAAAAACACTTTTTAAATTTTCACAAACAAGACAATTCAGATAATTAGCTCTAAACTAAAAATAACTTAATCAGCTCTCTACTCTCCCCCTGAGTGCTGAGAAAGTTTATTGGAGATTAAGTAAAGGAGTGGCTAATTATGGAGACAAAGGGATTTTTAACACCGGCGGAAATCACCGAATCCACAATCCAGACAGGTATGAAAAAAGTTGCACTGCCTATACCGAAACAGATCCTCTTAGGCATTTTAGCAGGAGTATTTATAGCTTTTGCAGCAGAAGGCTCAAACATGGCAGCTTTTAATCTATTTGCCAAACCAGAGACCTATGGGCTCGGTAAAACTTTAGCCGGCGCTATCTTCGGAACTGGACTTATGCTCGTTATCCTAGCCGGAGGAGAACTATTCACCGGTAATACCCTAATCTCGGCTGGTGTTTTTGATGGTAAAATCAAAATTATGGAAATGCTTAAAAACTGGTTTTTCGTCTATATCGGCAATTTCATTGGTTCCGTATTTATTGCTTACCTTATGGTTCAATCCGGATTATTTAGCAGCAGTGCCGGTCTCCTGGGAGGAATTACGATTAAAATCGCCTCCTATAAAGTTGGACTCTCTTTTTCCTCAGCCTTTTATCTGGGACTAATGTGCAACTGGCTGGTTTGTTTAGCAGTCTGGATGGCCTATGGGGCCAAAGATATGCTGGGGAAAATGTTTGCCATCTTCTTTCCAATATGGCTGTTTGTAACTTCCGGCTTTGAACATAGTGTCGCCAATATGTACTATATTCCTGCCGGAATCTTAGCAAAGTCAAACCCCAGCTGGGCGGCAGCCTCTCACCTCAACCCACAGGTCCTCGCAGGATTAAACTGGGAGACCTTCGTTATTAATAACTTAGTTCCGGTGACTCTCGGCAACATTGTCGGAGGGTGCGTATTTGTAGCAGGGATTTACTGGTTTATCTACAGAAAATCTGCGGCCGAAAAGGCTTCCCTATCGTCCTTAACAAGTCATGAGTTAGAAATGAACCCCGGGAAATAGTAATTAGCAACCTATCATAATTTCCATAATAGGATATTAGAAAAAACGAAATTAATCTGTTACGAATAAGCCGAGATTTCCCTCAATAAGAAATCTCGGCTTATAAATTTTGGGTTCAAGAGCTATCTGGCACCACAGCTTTTCCCCTTGAATATTCTATCCATGGATTCAGGAGAAGGGGGAAAGTCCGATGCACATAGTATCTGCCTTATTAGTAGGTCTCGCGGCAAACCTTGATAATTTTGGAGTAGGTATAAGCTACGGAGTTCAAAAAATCCGAATTCCATTTCTCTCCAACTTTTTTATTGCCTTATTATCAGGAGCCATAACATTTATTGCCGTCTTTACCGGCCACTTCTTGAGTCACTTTATTGCCGTCGCAAATATGCTGGGTGCTATCTTAATCATCCTTATCGGAATTTGGGTTACAGTACATAAGCCGGCTGTAGAACAGGCCTTACCGGCTGCTGTGCCCGTCATGAAGACCTATTCTATTTCTATTAAACCACTCAGTACCATTGTCAAAATCACAAAAAATCCTTCCATGGCAGACATTGATGCTAATGGGTTTATCTCGGCCAGAGAAGCCATAGCCCTTGGATTAACCCTGTCCTTTAATTGTATAGCTACCGGAATTGGGGCCGGCTTAACCGGGCTTGCTCCTTTACCGTTAGCGATTTCAGTCTGCCTGTTCAGTCTGCTGACAATTAGTTCAGGCTATTGGGCCGGATGGAAAACGGCCTCAGACCGTCTCGAAGGTTACTCCCAATTCCTTTCCGGAGCAATGCTGATACTTATCGGAGTCTATGAATTATTAAATTAGCACTTTAAATACATGTATATCATACCTTAAACCTTCCGATCAATTCACTTAACTTCCCAGACAGTATAACCTGAGCCTGAGCCGATTGGCTGATTTGTTCAATCGCCAAAGTTGTCTGGAGGATACTCTTGGAAATCTCCTCAGAACTTGTAGCCGACTCCTCAGCTGTTGCCGTAACGTTCTGGATAGCTTGGCTGATTTGAGCTGTGACTGAACTAATAGATTGAGTCCTTGACGCTATTTCTTGGGACATTTGACTAATAAAACGAGCATCTTCTTCATACTGTATTCCCGTCTGGGCATATGCTTCGTAATCCGGTTTAACTCTATTTTCAATAAACCCTAGCAACTCCTGAGTATTTGTAATGAGATTATCGAAAGCCCTTTGTACAATACTAATTACATTATATATATTTCCAACAGCCGACTGTGATTGTTCCGCCAACTTGCGGACTTCATCGGCAACTACTGAAAAACCTCTGCCCGCATCCCCTGCTCGTGCTGCTTCAATACTGGCATTGAGTGATAACAGGTTGGTTTGTTCGGAGATACTGCCAATGGTTTCAGCCATTACTTTGATTTCTTCTACAACTTTTGCTTCTTCAAGAGCCTTCTTTACATTTACGGCCTTATCGCTGTACAAAGAATCTGCTTCCTCTTCCGCCTTAACCCCTTTATTCTTGACATCACTTGCACGATCACTGATTTCTGAGGCATTATGCTGTCCTTCATCGGCTTTTTGGGCAAGTTGTTTGCTGAACTCTTCGATCTCCACAGACGAAGCTCCAACTTCCTCCGTACTAGCGCTCAGCTCCTCGGAACCCTGGGCAATTTGTTGCGTAGAATGCTGGATTGTCTGCATAGTTGCATACAATTCTTCAGTCGTCGCAGATAACTCCTGCGATTGGGCGTTCATGGTCTGACAGCTGTAGCTTATTGACTTAACCAGTTCTTCCATGCTCCTCGTCGCCTTATTGATAGAGAGACCTAATTGACCGATTTCATCGTGACCGTAAATAGTAAGCTGCTGTGTAAGGTCATCATTCCCTAGAGCCTCAGCAAAATTAACAATATTACCAAGTCTTTTGGTGAGATTTCTTGATAAAAATAGCCCCAAGACCACAGCGAAAGCAATGCTGATTCCAATAAGAGTAAACATAATAACAAGAGTCCGTTCATAGTTGATTTGATTGGACGCCTGCCGCTGGTCTGCATCGTTTTCGTGGGAAGCAATTAACTTATCTAAAATTTCGACACTTTTATCATTGACTTGAAAAAATTGATCCATTACTATACTGGCATCCTGAAGCTTTCCCTCCTCAACCAGCTGCATCATTTTAACCCGTTTATCTCGATAATCTACCTGATTTTGTTTGAAATCATTGAAATATTGAGTTTCTACATTCGAAAGATCAGCACCAAACATTTTCTCATAGTCTTGTTCAGTCTGTGTATTGACTGCAGAATTTTGGATAATTGATTGTTTTATAGTCTGTTGCTTAGTTTTATCGTCAGCAGTGTAATAAAAAAGTATGGCTGACGAACGATTTTCCAAAAATTTAGCTCGCAAGGTATTAAGTTTCTCCATAGCTTTAAGTTCATGAGAATAAATCTTGCTTCCATTGGAATTAATTGTTGTTAAGTTTTTTACTCCAATAAACCCAACTAGCCCCACTAGACAAGCAAGTATTAAAAAACCACTTGTCAGCTTGATCTTCCAAGATAAATTGTTTATAAAGTTCACCTTTTTTCATCTCTCTTTCAAATGTCGAATTTTATTGTCATTATACTACATATTTTTCCACGTATTAGGTAAAATGGGTAAGGGAGCTATTCGTTCTTTCTATTTTGAATCAATTAATTTAATACATAGAATATTTAAAAACAATAACCAGGTTACCTATTTATTCTATTTTTCACAAACCAAGTTAATTTTATCTCCTAATTTAAGTAACTACTTCAAATGTTAACTAGATGGATCTTTAAATTACCGATATTTGCTCAAAGAGAAATTTCGTTGTAATTACTATAATTGAGAACAGAAAACTGAACATCGGGGCTTCAGATACAATAATGTCCAGTGGACATTATCGCCGAGCCGCCTTTCCCAATAGGATTACTTAGCGGCGAAGGAGAACTCTAACTAATAACATTTTTAGCGCACGCACGACGTACCAAATATCACTCAAATACATCTTATTTCATAAAATATTTCTGAGTAATCTCTTACAAAACGATACAGCGAAACAATTTTACCAATCAAAGGAGGTCTCTTGCCAAATATGTTCTGGAGATTCGTTTTCTTGATTATCTATTTAGCCTTTTTTCTTGTTCGCTCACGTTCTGGAATCAAGTTTCAAAATGCTGAAGAAGCAAAAGATCAATTGAAGGGCCTGGATCTTGCCGCCCAACGTGAGGGAAAGGTAAGCATGACCCTGCGTTCAATCCTTTCTATAGTCATGCTGCTGAGTATCGGAATTTATGTCCTTAGCCCCTCCTGGCTGCAAGTTTTCAGCTTGTCCCTTCCCCTTGGGTTACGGCTTACAGGTTTAGCCTTATCCTTAGCCACACTGCCTTGGCTTTATTGGTCGCATCTTGCTTTAGGCCGCCAATATTCGCCGGATCTTGATCTGAAACAGGATCACAAGCTTATTACGAAAGGTCCTTATAGCGTAATAAGACATCCTATGTATACGATTCTCATCGTCTTTATGATCAGCATTTCACTCTTCTCAGCAAGTACTTTAATCCTCGTCCCTCATCTGGCAGCCATTATCCTGCTCCTATTACGCTTAGACAAAGAAGAAGCTATGCTCATTGAAAAATTTGGCGAAGACTATCGAGAGTATATGTTAAAAACGGGACGCCTTCTGCCAAAATTAAATTAAGCTTGCATCCTTAGGATATGCAAGCTTAATTTAACATCTTCTTTCTCTGCCGCTTTCATTTCGAGTAAGCCGTGAAGCGGCAGACTTACTTAGTCAATTTTTATAAACGTTAGATTTAGAGATGACCTTGTTTCTGCTATCAGACAGTTTAACCTGAAAAGTTGTCTTTGCCATGCTTTGAGGCAGGTCAATCGTTAAGGAATTAGGGGCGCAATAGGTAGTTTTGACAGCTTTACCGTTTAAATATACTTGATCATTTTCCACAAAGTTATTTCCTTCAATCATCAAAGAGCCTTCAGACGGCGTAACATTCGTAATTACCGGCAAAGCATCACCTTGGATATAACTAGTGTTCGACGGCGGCTTATGGTCTGGTTTAAGGTCATAGCCATACTCTTTGCCAAATAATAAATCATATTGCAGCAATTCATAATCCTTAAAGGTATCTTCGGATATATTAGCTGCATTCCAATAATCCTTATTAATAATCACATCATTACCTTTTTGCATCAAATTCGCGAGCAGATCTGTCATAGGGCTGCCTGACTTTTGAGCAAGCTGAAGAGCAAAGGTTCCCATGAAATTTGATGACAATTTAAGGTTGTGATTTACGGTTGTCGAAAAGTTATTCCAAGTTACAAAGGGAACGCTGTGAAGGTTTAAATAATCTTGATAAGAATTGCCGTCTTTGATAAAACCAGCCTCTTTGTATACACTATAATTGTCACCAAGCATTGGCAGATGGTCACCATAAAATATGACCATTGTCGGTTGATTTATTTGTTTTAAGCCATCAATAAGCTGCTTCAAGGACTGGTCAACATCAGAAATTCTATTGGCATAGTTATCCAGAATCGCTTGGGACTGAGGACCTAGATTAGCACCGCTGGCTTTTATGGTATTTCCGGGATCCTCCGTAGAATCATAAGGGCCGTGGTCTTCCATGGAAACCGCATAGATAAAATCAGGTTTATCTGTTTCTTTTACCTCGTTCAGAATTTGTTGCGTAAGTACCGTATCGCGAATGTAGGGACCTTTGTATTCGGGATTGTTTAAAAATTCCTTCGTAATAAATTTATTAAAGCCCTCAAGTTGATAAACTTTATCCCTGCTATAGAACCAATCATCATAAGTATGGATGGCGGAGGTAGCGTAACCCTGCCGATTGAGAATTGTAGGCAAAGCCTCAATAGGCCGATTAACATATTGATCATAGGCGATAGAACCATTAGGCAAAAGCTGCGTCGAAAAACCCGTCATGGCTTCAAACTCGGTATTAGCCGTGCCACCGCCGTAAACAGGCGAAACCATCGTCCCGCTTGTTTGGGATTTTTGCAGTGAGTGGAAGAAGGGTATAGGGTCCTGGTTAAAAGAAACATTTTTCATCAGAGTCGGATCCCAAAAGGCTTCGCTCATAACAAAAATAATATTAGGCTTAAAATCAGCATTCACGGGATAAGAGGACGTATTATTTTGGATAATAGTATTGATTGCATTCTCTTGATAATTTTCCGGTTTAGTGACCTTTAAATATTCCGTATCCATAAGAAAACCAAGCATAGTTCCGTTTTGTTCATAATTCAAAGACTGACTATACGTAATCAGTTGTAAAGCAAAGACATTCTGAATGGAGTTAAAGAAAGAATAAAAAATAAATACGACAAAGAAAGAACAAAGAAATACGATAGACCGATAGCGTTGTTTTCTTTCTTTAGCAATATGTTTAAGTATGAAACGAATCAAAGCAACGGTAACAATAAGTAAGATTCCAAGGACAACAAAAACATTACGAAAATGATCAGAAATGCCCATCGCTTCTTTGGCCAAAAGAAAATCTGAAGGAAGCAGGGGGTCTCCTTTGAGTTTTAATTTTTGTTGGCTGATAAATCCCAAGGCTGAAAATAAAGCTAAAAAAATTGTTGCCGTTACTAAATATGCTCGTTTGGGCAAAATATAAAATATATTGATAATGCCAAACATCAGCAAATAGCTTAAGAAAAATTCGGAAGGATAACTCTTAATCCAAGTTATGGCTTTCATAATGCTTCCGGTGGAAAAGCCCTCCAATGCCAGCAAGACAATTAAAGGAACAGTAAGAATAAATAAGATCTTGTTTTTAGTTATAATCTTCAAACCCCGGCTAAACACAAAAATCGTTCCTCCATTAATAAAAGTAAACACCAAACATTATAGCAAATATAGTTCAAAAATAAGTGACAAATATTTGTAGAATTTGTGAAATATACGCTGCCAGTATTTAATTATCTGCCAAAAAGGAAAACAATATGCCAATGTATTGAACTTATCAAAAAGCCTTAAAAAGCCTCAAAGGCTCACTTCTTAGTGTGCCTTTGTATTTAAAGGAGTATGTCAACATTTTATCCAGTTCACTATCTAAGTATTAAACAAACAAACCCGTTAAGCAAGCTATGTATAACGTTTAAATCTCATGAGTTTCATACATAATAGCCATTTTTCGTGTCTTAATTTATCTAAAGCAAGCGAGAAAAGGAAATTGACGCCTCAGAGGCTCCTTCCTTTTTCCACCCATCTTTGATGTAAAAACTTATAGCTCTTTGATTCCAAGGCAAGGCCGATAATCCAACTTTTTTAAAGCCTAGTTCTTTCATCTCTTTACAAAACTCAGCTGTTAATTCATTGGCTACGCCTAATCCTCGATAGCTTCTATCAACTGCCAGAGCCAATAGCCGCGGTTGTCGGGATAAGCATACTTCCCGTTTTTCTCCAGAATTATTATCCTTCACAGAAAAGGAAAACAGCGCCTTCAGCGCCACATGTACATGTCCAAGTCTCTTTGTTATATGCCTCCGAATAAAAGAGTCCTTAAGAAATCTGGAAATAGTAAGGTAAACTAGCATCATAAAGTTGTCTCGATAAAATTCCCGAAAAGGGTTATCGGAAGTCGTAGCTAAAATGAAGCCAATTACCTCATTCTTATACTTTGCTGCATAGCCAAAATTCGCATCGGACTTAACGAATTCTGAAATAAAAAGCTCTAAAAATTTGTATCCCATATGCCCCAGAAAGTGATTTTGAAAGGAGCGTTTATATAATCGAGCAACTAAAGGTATATCCTCACTTTGCAGATGCATAACGTCTATATTACATTTACAATTATGATAATTAAGGCTATTATTTGGCACGTAAGCATATACCTCTCTTTTGAAAATTTCCGCTGATTCTTTATTCACTGGAAAAATAAAAGGATATGCTTTTAGGATAATTTATAAGTTTTAAGATATTGTCAAGTCACTATGTGGTTTCTATGGAGATCCCTTTAAGATTGCTAAACGCAAGAGAGGTGTTGTTACCTATGAGTATGGATTTTCGTGGTCTGGGGTTTGGCGCCGGTTCAGGGAGCACGGGTTCAGGAGGAAAGCGCTGGCAGTTAAGAGAACTGGCGAAAAACGAACATCTCGACTGGTCTATCATCAAACGGGTTATTAAGGCATTTATCCCTTACTGGCCTAAAGCCATCCTCGTGACAATCATCATTTTTATTACCGCTATAGGTAGTGTTCTGCCTGCTTGGTTAACCCAAAAGATTATAGATGATGGTATCCAGAAAGGGCAACTCCCTACCGTTATTTATTTAACTATGGAACTTATCGCGGCAGCAGTTATCACAGGATTACTTGGAGTTTGGCAAAACTGGCTTAGCAATCAAATTGCTCAAAACGTTATGGCAGATTATCGATTGGCTTTATTTCGCAACCTTCAGCGACAAACAGTAAATTTCTTTGCATCCCGTCAGTCCGGAGATCTTGTGTCTCGGATCATCAATGATGTTACAGCAATTCAAAATGTCATTACTTCAACCTTAGTAGGATTTATCAGCAATCTTCTTACCATCACAGTAACCTTGTTGTTGATGTTTAAAATGAATTGGCGGATGTCTGTCTTGGCTGTTATTGTTGTACCTGGCTTTGTTATTCCAACGCAAAAGGTTGGCAGAATAAGGCAGAAAATTCAAGCGGAAATTCAGCAGTGGCTATCTGCGCTGACAGTTCAACTCAGTGAAGCCCTCGGAGTAAGCGGAGCGCTTCTGATTAGAATATTTAACCGTGAACCAAGAGAAGAAACGAAATTTCGTCTCGCCAATGACAAATTACGAGATTTGCAAATACGCCAGGGACTCATTGGCCGCTGGCTGTTCATGTGGTTAGGTATGTTTTCTTCAATAGGTCCTGCCTTGTTGTGGGGTTATGGGGGCTGGTTAGTAATACACCAGGAAATGAATCTTGGTGTCATTGTCGCTTTCACAACGTTATTATCTAAATTGTATGGACCGTTAAGTCAGTTAGCCCAAATCCACGTTAATGTTCTCTCATCGATTGCTTTATTCCGAAGAATTTATTCAATTTTGGATATTGAACCAGAAGTTCAAGACGGCCCAAGAACTATTCCGCCTAACAGCGTTAAGGGACATCTTGAACTAAAGGATGTTTCCTTCTCTTATCAGCACGAACCTAAAGATGGGGAAACAAGGCTGGCTCTCTGCAACATTAACTTAACGGTAGAGCCCGGACAAACCGTTGCCCTTGTTGGCCCAAGCGGAGCTGGAAAAACTACACTCTTAAATTTGATACCTCGGTTCAGCGATCCGGTATCAGGCTGTCTCTTTTTAGATGGTATAGAATGTCATAGTCTATCCTTAGAATCTTTAAGAGCACAAATGGGCTTAGTACCCCAAGACCCTTTCTTTTTCCATGATACGGTCTACCATAACCTTCTTCTCGCCAACGAAAACGCAAGTCAAGAGGATATGGAAACGGCTTGCCAAGCAGCCCAAATTCATGATACCATTGCCAATTTACCTCAAGGTTATCATACGGTCGTCGGGGAACGAGGATATCGTCTCTCCGGGGGAGAACGACAGCGTTTAGCTATTGCGAGAGTACTGCTTCAAAGCCCCCGTATCGTTCTTTTAGATGAAGCAACGAGCGCTTTAGACACGGTTGTTGAACGAAAAATACAGGATGCATTGGCATTTTTATTAAAAGGAAGAACCGCAATCGTCATTGCCCACCGTCTATCGACGATACTGGCGGCTGACAAAATAATTGTTTTAGATAAAGGTGAGATAATCGCTTCTGGTACTCATCAGGAACTTGTAGAGAAAAACCCTTTGTACAAAAGGCTTTATGAGACTCAATTTTCCCTCCCCTAAATCCCCCTGTTTTTGGCCACTCGATAAAATCCAATCCCTTTCGAGAATTCAACTGTCGTCTCATATACTTTACGATTTCCACATCAAGTTCTTGACTAATGGTTAATAACTCATCTGCAGAACACGTTTTTCTCCTATCTCTATTATTCTGGAAAGTTTTCCATGATAAACCCAACCGCACCTAGTGAAATGGCATCTTTAACCTGGTGTTCATGCCCCAGAGAAGTAATAATGAAAATTCTGGCGCTGTTATCGATTTCTTTAATCATTTTAATAACCTTAATTCCATCTAATTTGGGTACTGTAATATCCATAGTTACCATATCAGGCTTAAGCTCATTATAAAGCTGTACAGCAGACAACCCATTATCGGCTTCTCCTACAACTTCAAAGCCACTAGTTTCTAAGAGGTTTTTAATAGAACGTCTCTTTAATGCCGAGTCGTCAACAATTAATGCTCTCTTCAATTACTTTACACCTCATGTTCTTCTTGTGAACAACATTTATTTCATATATTCTATTGTAACAATTTATCAACTGGTCGATAGTACACAAGGTCATTGATTTTAATGCCAAAAGCACTTCCCTTATCCTAATAGTGCTATTAGCACTCAAGATTATTTTAAATTTTCGCAATAAATCATAAAGTTCATTTTTATATTATCTCGTTGTATAATATTCAATAAGATAGTTTTAGAGGTGTTCATTATATGTCTTTTAATGACGACAAAAACAAGATGATTGAAACTTGCCAAGCCATCTTAGACTCTTGTGATCAGCCCTTTGTTTGGGAAGAAGAAGGCTCTTATAAATATGGCAACTTTAAAAAACCTTTTAATTTGTTTTTTCCTCACCCGAAAATTGATGCGGAATTACAAAAGTTGTTTGAAAAATTTTCTAATTCTTCTTATTTATACGATCAGATTAAATCAACCTGTACCCTAGAGGCTGAATGGGCTGAGTCTGGAACATACGGTTTAGATAGGGATTTTACTTGTTACTTTAGCAAATTCGCTTTAAAGCCTGAATATGTTGGACAAATCAAAGCATATTTTAATCAACGCCTCAACGAATTACAAAAGGAATCTTGCTAGAATGCTTAAAACCTATTCGTAAACTCAATTATTAATTTAATAGTTACCCTATAATTGGCGACTTTTTTTTAATTGTATGAGCAAATTTTCTTTATTATATGAAACTCGGTTTCATATAATAAAACTTATGACATTAGACAACCTATCTTTTCTTAATAGCTGCAATGAAAAACTCTTCTTTCCGCTTGATAATGTTATTGCATTTGGGTATGTTAGGAGTTGATGGTTTTTGTTAAATTAGAAGTATTTGGACATGACTAAATTGCTCAAAATGATGTACGAGGAGGAGTAAACGATGAAAATTAATAAGGCTGCGCAGGCTGGAGCTTTAGAATCCAGCGATGTACTTGTTACCGTTGAACCCAATCCTGAAGGCGGGATTAAAATTGAACTCGAAACAAAACGTGTTATTCAGAAACAATTTAGCAAGCAAATCGAAAAAGTAATCCTTGAGACTGCAGAACAAAGCGGCGTCGAAGATGTACTTATTAAAGCACAAGACAAAGGCGCATTAGATTATACCTTTAGGGCCAGGGTTCAAGCAGCGCTTCAACGGGCTTCTATTTAAGCCTTTTATAGATGACTAAGATAATATGAAAAGGAGTATCAAGATGAGTCAAAACAGGAGTATGCTTATTATTCCAGGAAATAGCCCCAAGGGGCTTCAAAACGCTCCGGTATTTAACCCGGATTTACTTGTCCTTGATCTGGCTGATGGTGTGCCGCTTGAAGATAAGGACAGCGCCCGCTTACTCGTTAAAGAAGCCATTGGTTTTATGGATTATGAAAATACCCAGGTTGTCGTAAGAATTAATTCCCTCCAATCGGGTTTCGGAGCCAAAGACATTGAGATCATTACCCCAGTTCAGCCTATTGCTTTTGTTATTCCACAAGGAAACGCGGAACAACTTCAAGAGATCGAAATCCTTTTAGCAGAATCTGAAAAGAAGGCAGGACTCAAAGAAGGAAGTATTGGCTTGATCCCAGTAGTTGAAACCGTTAAGACCTTAGAACAAATGTCTTCACTTCTCAACGTATCACCCCGCATCAAAAGTGTCTTTTTCAATGCCGAAGGTCTTGCTCAAGAGCTTGGAATCGTTCGCAGTAAGGAAGGTGACGAGATCCTCTATGCCCGAAGTAAGTTTGCCATGGCTTGTCGTGCTGCAGGCATGAATAGTTTTGATACTGCCTTTACTGACAGCAACGATTATGAGGGTTTAGAGAAAGATTGTCTTAAAGCCCGTAATCTCGGTTTCACTGGTAAAGCTGCCATTGATGGCCGGCAAATTGATACAATTCATAAAATCTTTGTTTAGTGAATCAAATGGAAACGAGGGGTAGTATCGCATGAAAAATAGTGTAGGACGTGAAATTCCAGAATATATTGAGAGCTATGGCCAAGTGAAACCCTTTGGCGGAGCTCTGGCTAATTACGGCGAACGCACTAAAACATCAGTAAAACTGCGTTCTGTTAAACCTGGTGATAACAAACTCGTAGAAACTATTGATGAAGTACTCGATAAAGTCGGCATTCGTGATGGTATGACAGTATCCTTCCATCATCATCTCCGCAACGGCGACTTTGTCCTTAATCTGGTTATGGAAGCTATCGCCAAGCGCGGAGTTAAAGATATTACCGTTGCCGCAACCGGTATTTTCAAGATCCACGAACCACTTGTTGATTATATCAAGAGCGGAATTGTCACCGGAATTTCGGTAAACTATATCGCACCAGGTCCTGTTGCGACCGCTATTTCTAAAGGATTATTAAAAAAACCAGCAGTTCTCATGAGTCATGGCGGCCGTCCCCGGGCTATTGAGAGCGGCGACTTGCATATTGACGTTGCTTTTATCGCTGCACCAACAGCAGACTCTTATGGCAACATGAACGGAGTTCAGGGGAAAGCGGCTTGTGGAACATTGGCTTATGCCGTTTCGGATGCCCAATATGCCGATCACGTCGTTGCCGTTACAGATAATCTTGTCCCTTATCCAGCTTGCCCTATTGAAATCAGCCAGGATTACGTTGATTATGTTGTTAAGGTTGAATCAATCGGCGATCCAAACGGAATTGTTTCCGGAACTCTGACTGTAACCAAAGATCCCGTAGGTTTGCGTATAGCTAAACTTGCAGCCCAAGTTATTGAAGCAACAGGTTATATTAAAGAAGGAATGTCTTTTCAAACGGGAGCAGGCGGAACTTCCTTAGCTGTTGCGGCTGAAGTTCGCAGGTTTATGAAGGAAAAGAATATCGTTGGGAGCTTTGCTGCCGGAGGTATCACCGGTTATATGGTTGATATGCTTAACGATGGGTTATTTCGCTCCCTTTTTGATGTACAATGTTTTGACTTAAAAGCTATTGCTTCCATGCGTGACAATCCCAAACACCAAAAAATGAGCGGTTCACTTTACGGGAATCCCCATAATAGAGGTGCCGTCGTAAATAATCTTGATGTCATGATTTTGGGTGCCACCGAGATTGATACCGACTTTAATGTTAATGTCGTTACCGGTTCTGACGGGATTATTATTGGGGCTTCCGGCGGACATAATGATACTGCCGCAGGTTCAAAACTTGCCATCGTCGTCACAAACTTAACCAAAGGCCGTCTTCCGGTTGTTAAAGATCAGGTTACAACGGTCACCACTCCTGGAGAGACAATTGATGTTCTTGTGACAGAACGAGGGATAGCAGTTAACCCTGCACGGCAAGATCTTATTGACAAACTTAAAGATACTGACCTGCCAATCGTCCCGATTGAAGAATTGAAAAATATTGCTGAACGTTTAACCGGCAAGCCAGAACCCATTGAATTTTCCGATCAAGTCGTGGCTGTTGTTCAATATCGGGATGGAACGGTCATTGATGTCGTTCGAAAACCACTCTAAATTGCAAATCAGATCTGCCCTGGGCGAAAGTTGATTTCAATCCGCTCAAAATTGATGCCGTTTTATATAAACGTACCCGATTTGCTGAGGAACCCCGTGTTTTAGCGACACGGGGTTCTTAACTTCTCCCCCAAACCAGTTACCTCCGATCACGGTATGTAAACACAAAACCGGGATAAATATCTTATTAAAAACAAAATGGCCATCACCTTCTTCAAGTGACAGCCTGCTTAGACGCATGTTTTAATTCTGTAGAAATCATCCATGACTGGTTTTTAAATGTTGTGGTTTAATTGCATAATCTCTTTTTCCCGGTAATCTTCGTACCAGTTTAAAAATCTGATAACACGAAGTAACGGTTACAACCGCACATGAGCCGAGAAATATACACAGCATAATCATTGAAATCCATGCTAACATAGTAACGCCCCCTTTAAACTGTTTTGTTAAACTTAAAACTTGCTCACAGAATGATAACCATACGCTGTTTGATTAGTTTATCTATTAGAATGTCTTTGAGATAGTGTTTACAATCACAAATCGTTAGGCTGATCTCGTGTCTTATTTTTCTCTACCTTAGGGTTTATGGTTCACTTCCTTCTCGTTCTTTTTTCTTGTGCTAATAATAACATTCTCAAGCTTATATGTCTATAGGCAATCGCTATTTTACTGATTAGAATTGTCAATAGCAAATCTAATGTCTCGCACATGCCATACTGAGAAAAGGCTCCTTGCTTTTATAAAAGATACGTAGTAGTATTAAAAAATAACAGTAGATTGGAGTTGAAAAGATGCGTAATTTTTCTTGCTAAACAATCAGGCATGATGAAATAAGTATGGTTACCTAAAACCGCTTGTTTTGTTGTGCATATGCAAGAAAGTTACTATCTCTTTTCACTCAAATAATACCTCCTTGCCACACCTATGTAGGTTTGGTTTTGTTGTGTATTTGCGAGCTGCAAGAATTAACTTTCTTGCAGCTCTTAATTTTTCACAGGAGGATAAAACTATGTCGCTAATCAATGTAACAAATTTAACCTTTGCCTATGATGGCAGTTATGATAATGTCTTTGAGAATGTCAGCTTTCAGATTGACACAGATTGGAAACTGGGCTTTACGGGCAGAAACGGCAGAGGGAAAACAACATTTCTCCATTTATTGCTCGGCAACTATAAATACAGCGGTCATATTTCTGCCAATGTCAACTTTGACTATTTTCCGTTCAATGTAGAAGCTAAGGAAAATAAAACCCTCGATGTTATTAACGACCTTTTTCCAGATTATGTTCACTGGGAATTAATACGTGAACTCTCGCAGCTCGACGTTTCTGAGGAAGTTTTGTATCGTCCTTTCAAGACATTATCAAACGGAGAACAAACGAAAGTGCTGCTCGCAACGTTGTTTCTTAAGGAAAATAGTTTTCTCTTAATTGATGAGCCCACTAATCATCTTGATCTGACAGCTAGAAAACTGGTTAGCGACTATCTCAAGACCAAACGGGGATTTATTCTCGTCTCACATGACAGAGCTTTTTTAGATAACTGCATCGATCATATTCTATCGATTAATAAGACTAACTTAGAAATCCAAAAAGGCAATTTCTCCTCTTGGTGGAAAAATAAACAAAGACAAGATAGCTTTGAGCTTGCCGAAAATGAGAAGCTGAGAAAAGGCATTGATCGTTTGAACGATTCTGCTAAGCGAACGAATAACTGGTCTGAGGAAGTGGAAAAGACTAAAAGAGGAATCAGGAATTCTGGAAGCAAGCCCGATAAAGGGTACATTGGTCACAAGGCAGCCAAAATGATGAAACGCTCTAAGTCAATGGAAAAGAGACAACAAGCGGCTATCGATGAAAAATCCATGCTTCTCAAAAATCTTGAAGACTCCGACAGCCTGAAGATTTCACCCCTGGCTTATCATAATGAACGGTTCGCTGAACTCGAAAATGTTTCCATATATTACGATGAAAAGGCGGTTTGCGAAGCAATAAGCTTCACAATTGAGCAAGGGGACCGGATTGCCCTTATTGGTAAAAACGGCTCAGGAAAATCAAGTCTTCTAAAACTAATTTGTGGAGAGCCTATTAACTATACGGGTAATTTTCGCAAAGGAAGCCAACTTGTAATATCCTATGTTTCGCAGGACACCTCACATCTTCAAGGTAATTTAAAGGACTATGCTCAAGACAACGGAATCGATGAAAGCCTTTTTAAAACAATTTTAAGAAAGCTTGGTTTCGCCAGGGTTCAATTTGAAAAGAATATCGAAACATTCAGCGGCGGCCAGAAGAAAAAGGTACTGATTGCCAAAAGTTTATGCGAAAAAGCTCATCTCTATATTTGGGATGAACCACTTAACTTTATTGATGTAATTTCTCGTATCCAAATCGAAGAGTTATTGCTTGAATACCAGCCGACTATTTTGTTTGTTGAGCATGATAGGTCATTCAGCGAGAACCTCGCGACAAAGTTTGTAAAATGTTTGGATACCTGTAGATCCTTCTAAACAAACAACAAAGAAAGCGTTTGATCGTTATCTGAAACATATACTAATGCAAACTATCGCGGTCTGTCGCATCAGGAACCTTTTCCAACCAACCATATTCCACCATTAATTCTGCTCCATTCTTGGCCAAGAAAAGAACGTCAGTAACTAAACCACGAAACGTTGATACTAAATCAGACCGAGCACTATTCGTGTCTGCAATTCCATATTCCGTTAAAATATAGCCTATAACAGAAGTCGAATGGGTTAGAATTAATCTATCACTTACTGAGGACTCTTTTGTGTCAGATATAAGAATTTTTGTCATTTTTGGTGTAGGAAGACTCTCCTCCGACAAAAAAGAACTAAGAATTTTTAAATGATCTCTAGCCGTTTCAATTGCTTTAAGAAGATATTTCTTTATTTTCTCTGACTTAACGACCTGACTATACCCGACATGTAACGTCTCAATTAATTCTTTAGTTTCCATTATGGCATAAAGATGGCTTATTTCCAGGGCATTGAGAGGTCTCTTCTTTCCAATAAGACTTCCAAAGTAATCTTTGTCATGAACATAGTCTACTCTGGAAGGAACCTGGATAATCGGGGGTTTATCAATAATTCCTTTTGCTAACAGTACATCAGTAGATTTTTGATGAACCTCTATAGACGTATTCATGCATTCTACAAAAAACTTACGAAAATCCGAACGAGTTGACGCTGCCATAGCATTGCAATAGTAATACAAAACAAATTTTTGCATCAATCTAGTGTACTGGAGTGTAAATGATTCGGAGAAAAGCTCTTTGGCATTGACATCAACATCCTTCTCGCCAAAGGCATCAGGAATCGGGCAATTAATTGAATTCAACAAACCCTCCATAGATGTCACCCGTTGCGTTGAGAAATCAAGAGCTCGCTGTAAAACCATTCGAATATCAGGATCTTTAGCTTTCGAAACATAATCTTTCAAAAAGCAAACAGACATACATTCTGCCAAATATCCAGACCAAAGATAACCGATTTCTGGTGAAGTTGGCAGAATATTAGACACGTTATGTTGAAAGGCTCCAAAAGGAACTTGTTCTTGTTGGGTTGATGCCTGATTGAATTCCTGTATGGTCATTATTTTTTACCTCCTGTTGAATGTAGTAGCTCTTTTACTAGCTTATCCTTCAAGAGGCTTTTTTATGGTTTCCACCCAGAGCAATAACCATATAACTTTTCTAATAAGTTTAATTTTAGAAAAAAAGGAGAGCATGACACTCTCCGTTTCTACTAGTCAAAGCAGCTCAAGTTCGTTCTGATCATATGCAAATTCATGAGTTGAAAAATCTAATTGGACAACAAGGAAGACTCCCATTTCATCTCGATCAACACGAACAATGGTACCCTTGTGATCATTATTTGTTTTAACACGGTTACCTACTTGAAACTTCTTATCTTGCATTAAAAGAGGATTTGTTTCCAATTCAAATATACTTTTTGACATCTTTAGGCCCCCCCGTAATAAATACATCGTTGTGTTCTACCTTCAGCTCTTTAGTTAGCTGCATTTTTTACCACACCCTTTTATTGCTTAACAATGGCCGGGAACTTAGCAATTTTCTTTTAGGTGTCTTAATTTTATCTAAATTCTCAATTTTAATCTGTGATCTAAATCAAATATTTATATGACTTTAGTCATGGCTCATTGATCATCATCAAAAATAAAACTCAAATTGAAGCTATAAATTATTAAAGAGTGATTGATAACTCTTTCAATCACTCTTTAATAATTTAATTGATTTCTTTATCTTGCAAAGATTTAAGTTTTCTTTTTTCTAACGTTTATAACACTTTTAAATAAAGGGACCAATCAAAAGGGCAAGCGTTAAAGCGATTAAAATTATCGTAGTAGTCCATCCAACGATATTATGAAATAACTTGTTCGTATGCTCTCCCATGATCTCCTTGTTATTGATTAAAAGCATCATACAAATTAGTACGACAGGCAGCAATACTCCGTTTAGAACCTGCGACCATAAACTTATCAATATGAGCGGCGCATTCGGTATAAGAATAATCCCCACAGCAATGATCAAGATCGCCGTAAATAATGTATAAAATTGAGGAGCTTCATTTAATTTTTTATCAATACCTGCTTCAAAGCCAAATGCTTCACATACATAAAATGCTGTGGCAATCGGAAGTATCGTAGCCGAAAAGACCGAAGCTATAAATAGACCGAAAGCGAATATTTGAGACGCGAACGTTCCGGCAAAGGGTTCCAAGGCCAATGCTGCATCTTTTGCCTCTTCTATTTTAACACCATTCACATGGAGAGTTGATGCACAGGCAACCACAATAAAAAAGGCAACAACCACTGTGGCAATACTGCCAATAATTACGTCCCACATGGTAAATTTATAATCCTTAATTTCCAATCCCTTTTCTATTACGGCCGACTGCATGTAAAATTGCATCCATGGAGCTATCGTTGTCCCGATTAAGCCGATAACCATCGTAACATAATCGAAATTATATTCTATATCCGGGTGAATAATTGAGCTGCCAATTTCTCCCCAGTTCGGTTTTCCCATGATAGCCGATATGATGTAAGAAAGAAGGAACACACTGAAGATTAAAAATATCTTTTCAGCCATACGATAAGTGCCTTTGACAACCAGAAACCATACAGCAATAGCCACAAGTGGTACCGCTATATATTTGCTGACATCGAAAACCTGCATACTACCCGCTACACCGGCGAACTCCGTCGTTGTATTTCCGATGTCGGCAATGAGAAGACCAATAAAGATAAAAAATGTAATTTTCACCCCGGCGTTTTCCCTAATTAAATCAGCTAGTCCTTTTCCTGTGACCATACCCATTCTAGCGTTCATTTCCTGTACAACGACAAGGGCAACGAAGGCAGGAATCAATGTCCATAGAAGACTATATCCGTAGTGCGCTCCGGCCACCGAATACGTTGTAATCCCGCCGGCATCGTTATCAACACTCCCCGTGATAATACCCGGACCTAATACTGCCAAAAATAAAACCAGATTTCTTAATAAGGATGATTTCTTAGCTTGCGTCATCATATTAATCACCTCCATCTAATTTCTTCTTTTTCTTACGACCAAATCCATGACATCATTAATAATAACCATACCAAGCATCTTCATTTTTTTGTCAACAACTGGAACTGAAAGCAAATTATATTTCGTTATTATTTCATTCAGTTTTTCAATCTTTTCATAATCGTATACATAGATAACATCTGTATGCATGATCTCCTTAAGTTTTACATCAAGTTCAGAAATAACAATATCCCTTAACGAGACTATCGCGATAAGTTTTTCATGATCATCAACAATATACAGATAATAAACCGTATCTGGTTCAGGTTTTAAGTGTCTTAACTCCCTTAACGTTTCGTTGACTGTCATGCTCTGATTAAGAGAAATATAATCTGTAGTCATTAAACTTCCTACCGTGTCATCCGGGTATTCCATCAATTCCCGAACTTCAAGAGATACTTCTTGTTCCATCTCATTTAACAGTTTCTCGGCATCTTCCTCTTCCATCTCATCAAGAATATCTGCGACTTCATCTGCCGGCATTTTCTCAAGAACGTCGGCTGCCTTTTCTACCGAAAGGTTTGCCAAGACGTGTAATTGCGCATCAGTTTCAAGTTCTTCCAGTACATCGGCAGCTTTCTCTTCGTCGAGAGAGTTAAAAATGGCAACCTGAGTATGCCTGTCATAATCTTCAATAATATCTGCTAGATCAGAGGGATGAAGGGTTAAAAGTTTATCATGTTCTTTGGAAAGCGTTAGTCCTACATGGATATAATCTACAGAAGCCACATCATCCCATAAAATCATTTTACTTGGTACGCGAATCCCAAAAGGCTTCAAAATCTTCTTTATCGGTTTAGCAATCCCAATACGTCTCAAAAGGCCATCGAAACCTACATCAACCGCAATCGTAAATATACCGCTTTTAAGAATTGCTAACCTTAAATCATTCACCCTTACAACTTTCCGGCCATCCATATCGACGATTTGCTTGTCTAAAACATGCTTTTTCAGGAACATGGTATTCTCTTTGGCAACTGTCATTTCTTGTAACTGATCACACCGAATAATGTACTGACCCTTATCTTTAAAAATTGATATCCCTGAAAAGTCAATAACTCTAATTTCTCTCTCAAGCTTAACTTTAGCCGCAATCACTTTTGGACTAATCTCGTTTACATCAACAATTAAATCTAATAGTTTGCCTATTGTTTTATGATTACTCGAAATAACTTTATTACCTAATACCCGGCTAAGATAAAACGTTGATACTGACACAATAAATCCCTCCATTTCTTATATGGAGGGATTTTTGACAATAATATATTAGACTTAGATATATAAATAAATCAAAGTCAAAATTCCCTCCACGCTATATTCAAATAAAAGCATCTACCATCAGGGTCTGTGTCCATCATGAACAACCTCCATGTTTCAGACTATAAAGTTGCAATGCAACTGTTACAACTTGCGAAAAATAATAAAACCTTCGCCAGAACTTGAACAACATGGCGAAGGCATAATAATCCCTTGTTAAATCCCGTTCAAGTTTTAGCTCTGCAAGGCAGTGAAATTACATTAGGTTATGCCTTGTTTTTCGACATATCCTGTTGACCTTCTCGAGTTGTCTCCAACTCTCCGCGGCAGCAATCCATATCCTTGCGGTAGCCTCACCTACCGAGTAATTATTAACTTCGCGTTTATTATAATACTTTAGTTGCCTAATTACAAGCACACGAACTCAATTTTTGTGCAATTTGTTTTGTTTTAGTGCATAAACCTTAAATATCTGTACTATGCTCAATGGATTCCTATTTTAAACCAGATATAGCCTTATTTCAAGGAAATATTGTATAACTACCTCAAATGATATCATTCCATATATATGAACAAACTATAAGGCAAAGCCCTGAATTCTAATCAGATAGGAGATCAGAGTTATGAATAACGATCATTCTGTTGCTTTAGAGCATGGATATTATGAAAATAATATAGACCTAGCTACCCCCCGTTAGTACAACGGGGGGTAGCTAGCATAACTTACATTCGTATGATCTCAACTTTAGTATCGAGCGAAGCGACACCTCCGCCAATCGGATCCAGCAATGAGGTATTTTTTAGTTTGGGGTCAATCATGAGCAAGCTGTTTCCTGAGAACCCGGTATCCCGCCCAAGGGCATAGCCCGTTTTCTGCTCAAAAGGCTTTTTAACAGTAAACGGTGTATGGTTATACGGTTTTAGCACAGGAGTTGATTTTCCGTCAATGATGACCGGATGCCCCCCATAAGCAGTATTACCATAGTTGTAGGGTGTTCCCACCGTTCCCGGGCGAATTCCGCCCGTAACCATGATATGGCCGACAACCTCAATAAGTCCTGATTTGATCTTGACTTGATCACCGTCCTGCAACCCGCGCTTTTTAGCATCGATCGGATTAATCCAAAGAAAATTCTCAGGTTTAATCTCCCTTAACCAAACATCGCTGATCGTGCGGTGAGTGGCAATATTCCTCGCCTTCCAGTTAAGAAAGTGAAGCGGCTCACTTTGTTTGACTTCTTGTACATCATACGTGCGAATGCTTTCGTATTTGGGCAAGCCATCAAAATATTGTCCTGTATAGGAATGTTTCGCTCCCGCCGTTTTTTCGTCATAGAATATAGTTTGCCCGTTAAGACGGTATTTGAGGAGGGGCCCCTCATATTCCGCACCTGGATCTTCAAAACGTCCGCCCCGGTTAAGAACCGTGACAACCTTGGCCCACTCTTCCGGTTTAACCGCACTGCGCCAGCTTTTTTCGTCGAAGAATTGACCTAAAGCCGCCTTTCGGGCTTCGCTGAAGACCATAAGTTCTTCGGTTGATGCATCAGGAACCGGAGTTTCAGCAAAAGCAATATTGGCAATCATTTTTAGGTAAAAGTCCTCAACCCGGTCTAACGGACTCCCATCCGCAAAGGCCTTCGCTCCGGCACCCGGTAAACCTAGTTTCTTTAAGATCTCGATGAAAACGTCTTGCGTATCGCGAGGCTCTGGATAAACGCGGGTCACAGGCTGCATGAAGTGTGTCACCTTCAAGGGGAAACTGGGAGTAATTGTTTTCCTGCCCCAGCGTTCCAGATAACTCAGGTCCGGTAAGACAAAATCCGCACAGGAGGTGCTTTCACTTAAAACGATATCAGAAGAAACCAGCAGAGGAATTTTTCGAGGATTAATTAAGGTCTGACGGGTCATATCCCCTGCCGGGAAGGTGAGTATTGGGTTGACCCGGTAAATGAAAAGAGCTTTTAAGGAATACGGATATCCTTCGGCAGCGCTTGGAATCACTTCTTCCGAAGAATTTCCGGCAATCGGGAACCAGGGGCGTTTGGCAGGATAACCGTCTCGTTTAAAGAGACTGCTCTTTTCGTAGGCGGAGGAGCGGCGGCTGATCGGAATCCCCCAGGCCTGATGGGCATTCAGGACCTTTTTCAGATCATAGCGGCCTGTCATATCCTTATGCCGTGCTCCACCGGTCAGGCTTCCTCCCTGCCAATCATGATTGCCGATTAAATGATTCAGCATGTTCACAGCCCGTGCCGTATAATATCCGTTGGCGTGCATGGCGATGCCGCGATAAGCCATGATGGCGACCTTCTTGCCGTGAGACGTAAATTCCTGGGCAAGTTCGATAATTTGTTCCTTCGTAATTCCTGCGATGTTCGCATATTCGTCTAAGGTTTGTTCCATGACCCGTTCTTTATAAAGAGTAAAGGCCGATTTCACATGAATGCCATTAACTACACTATCGACTTCCAGATCGCCCTCAGCAGCCTGACTATGAGCAGCAGGAGTCCCATTCTGCAAAACTACAAATTCGGTATCATCCCCGATTCCCAGATCTTTTGCCCTTAGCTTCGGCTTTTTTTCATCCGAAACATTGATTAAATAGGTGGCATCACTCCAGGTTGGTTCTCCATCTGCCTGGGCCGCTTTAAGGTTTGGATTGCGCAAGTATCGCTCGTCATAGCGTTTGTTCTCAACAATCCAACGGCCTATGCCCAAGGCCAAGGCAGCATCTGTCCCTGCGAGAATCGGCACCCAGATATCGGCTTTTTCAGCGGTCCGGCTCATCCGGGTATCAATAACAGCCATCTTCATACCCCGGGCTAAGGCATTCGTCAACATCGGCGCCAAAAACGTAGGACCCCGATTGGCGACCATGGGGTTTGTTCCCCAAACTAACAGGAATTCCGTGGCGTTCAGGTCGGCATAGAGTCTCTTTTTCGGTTGCTGAGTTATGAAGGAGTGAACTGTTCCAATGACCCCGTTGGCACCGCAGGCCCCGCCGTGATCATCAAAGTTGATACTGCCGAAGCCTTGAAACCAGACGCGGTCGCGCATAAAATCTCGGCGGTCTCCTCCAAGGCAGGCAATTTGATTTGACTTCGGACCAAAATCAGGGTGTTGAGTGTCAATGAGCACATCTTTGTATTTTCTATCAAACTCTTGAGCCGTCATTTGTCCTTTTTTTACGAGATCCCAATCGCCCATCACCTTTGCTTTGCCGACATAGGCCCAAAGGGATTTAAGACCCGGTGTTCCCAAATCAGGACTGCCATTAATAATTTCTTGAATCGCCTGCTCCCAGGTGATGCTTTTCCACTCTCCGCTTCCTCTGGGTCCGACCCGTTTAAGAGGTGTACGGACGCGTAAAGCATCATAAGCAGTCTGTATCCCGGCTTGTCCTTTGAGGCAGGTTCTTCCGCCCCGAAACCCGCGGCCCTCCACGGCCAAGGTGTGCTTACCCTTCGCTGCGCTTAAAGCCGAAGTTCCATAAGGAACCGGACCAAACGGAATCGTCGTCAACGGGCTGTAGGGATTTCCCGCAATTTTTCGGACTAAGCTTGAATAGGGCCTTCCTTTTTCCCCTTCCTCAATGCAAGTCTTAATTGTACAGTGGGAATTGCACTGTTCGCAGGTAGTATAGATCACATTAGCCGCTGTGTAATCTTCATCTTGGCCGCCTACGCCGTGAGGGGTATCGAGCCAAGCATTATTCATCAATTGTCGCAGGGGATCTCCGAGGAACGGTCCGCCAAAAGCCACGGCACCTAAAACTCCCGAAGCTTTTAGAAAGTTCCGCCGGTTCAACTTCATCGAATCCTTTTTCTCTGCCATGGATTATTCCACTCCTTTCTCAAGACCCGCGTGCCCAAAATCTTGACCTGCATCGAATGCATCCAAGCCAACGGCAGCTTCTTGGGTCTTTGCCTCGTATTGATCAATGGGCAGGATTTTCTCACCCAAAGTATAAATAATCATTCCCATCGCAATCAGTCCAAAGCTCGTTACCCATTCGGAAAGGGTCGGGTAATAATTCCCTGGTGGGAGTCCGTTTAAGACAGGGACGATAAAGGGAGGGACAATCATATTGAAGCGAACGCCAACGACTCCAACAATTGTCATGATCGCTGCGGCCAAAACCCACTTTACGGATTGGCGTGTTTTTTTGTAAAAAACAAGAATCAATGGAATCACCATGGCAAGTCCCATTTGAAAAACCCAAAAGGACCACCAGAATGGGCTGGCTGTCATCGTTTTAATCGTTAGGAGTTCTTCACTTTTAAGTCCGTAAAGGCCAATAAGGAATTCATACCACTCCAGTCCGAGCTCAATGGCCAGGAACATTCCCATCAAGGTTCCCAGGGACTGAACCATGGTCCGGTCATGAGGACGATGAAATACCCAATTCTTAATAACATAGAGGGCAATGGAGAGAGCTGTTCCGGAAACGAGAGCCGAAAGAATAAAGATGATGGGGAAAAGTCCACTGTTTAAAAAAGGACGTGCTTTGTCTACGGCAAAAATCGAACCCGTTCCTCCATGGACACCAAAGATTGCGAGGGGTATTCCCACACTTCCTAAGATTTTAAGTAGACGCTTGTCCCAGGCAAGTGATTCTTCTGAAACATCCGTATAGCCAAAAGTCAGGAACTTAGAAAGTTTGGCAAAACGCCCTTGGCCTTCAGACCGTTTGACCAGATCCGGGCGCATTGAATAATAGAGCTCAGTAACTAAGAGCAAAATATAAAGTATATAGAAGTGGATTTCCCACGCCATCGTACTCATGATGTTCCAATTGAGCAGAGAATTAAAGACATGGTCAGGACGGCCGATATCCAAGAAAATAAAGGCGATGGCGGTAATCATACTGGCAATCGCCGATAAAAGAGCTGAACGCCCAATTTCTCCATATTGCTTCATGCCAAAGGCAAAGATCAACGTCGAAAGGAGAAACGAGCCGGCACTCATGCCGATAAAATAAATATAAAAAGCAACCCAAGCTCCCCAGGGAACAGTGTTCGTCAAGTTCGTTGAGCTCATTCCCTCCAATAAATACCCTTTTACAAGAGAAATCATCCCGACAACAAAGATAATTCCTAAGACAGTCCACCACTCCCGTTCGATACGATGAAGCCTCGAACCGGCGCTTGTCGTTTGCATAACTATCCCCACTTTCTTGGTTTTCCTCTCCAAATGTCAGCGCAAGTAGATAACCCGCGGCTCAGTTCCTTGGTCCTCTTTCAAACGGTAAGCCCTAGGACTGGCTGCTAATTTGGAGACGACGCTGTTCGGATCATTCAAGTCTCCAAAATATCGGGCATCCCCAATGCACGTTTCTACACATGCCGGTTCTTCACCCCGCTCCAAACGATGGAAACAAAAAGAACACTTGCGTACGACGCCTTCGGGAATCTTTCCGTTTCTGCAGGGTCCGCGTTTTTTACCATATTCCGGAGCTTGAACATCATTGTAGCCTAACATTTCCTGTTCATAACTTGCGCCGTCATCATAGGAACGGGCTCCGTAAGGACAGGCACTAATACAGTACCGACAGCCTATGCACCGATCATAATCAATGACAACAATCCCGTTGTCTGCTTTGTAAGAGGCCCTGACCGGACAAACCTGGACACAGGGCGCCTTATCACACTGCATGCAGGGGCGGGGAATATTAACCCGTTTTACATTAGGGAATATTCCGTCCTCCAGCTCCAACAGGACATTATAAGAAACCCCGGGTGGGGTACGATTCTCCGCCTTACACGAGACGGTACACGTATCACATCCGACACATTTTGTCAGATCAATGACCATCCCCCAGCGGGGCTGTTTTTTGGCGGTTTGAGCTGCATCTGAACTGCGCATGGGGTACCTCCTTTTTTTGTACAATAGTTTTTTTCTTGTGCTCATAAGCGACATAATATATTGCAATTACTGTACCAGAGTAAAAAAAGCCTTAAACCCTAGCTTTCTAGGATTTAAGACTTTCATTACTCTGACATTTTTACAGAGCAGCTATGACATATTTTCAGAGTCGTACTCGTCGAGCTTCCGATACAACTGACGTACACTGATTCCAAGGATCTTCGCAGCATGAGTCTTGTTGCCTTTGCAACAATCCAGAACCTTGACAATGTGCTCTTTTTCGAGCTGGGCTAGAGAAACAAGCCGCTCATTTTGCGGTTGGCCGAACGCGTGAAACTGCGGAATTAGGAGGTCCTTCCCCTCAATTTCCACTCCTTGGCTAAGGATGATACCCCTTTCAATCATATGGGCCAGTTCCCTCACATTTCCGGGAAAGGGATAACGGCGAAGGTCTTTCAAGGCTTCAGGTGTCATTTTCAGTGGTTTTACCCGGCTGTAGCGTTTGAGAAAATGCTCAACTAACGGTTCGATATCCTCCGGACGTTCCCGCAAAGGAGGAATCGTCAATTTCATGACATTCAGACGGTAGTATAGATCCTGGCGAAAATTAGCGTGTGCTACTTCTTTTTCTAGGACACGATTAGTCGCTGCAACCACTCGAACATTTACTTTGCGCAAGCGGGATTCACCGATCCGCCGGTATTCTCCACTTTCCAAAAAACGCAAGAGCTTAACTTGTAAGTTCAGCGGCATCTCCCCAATTTCATCAAGAAAAAGCGTTCCCTGATGCGCTACCTCGACAAGACCTTTTCTCTCCTGGGAAGCACCGGTAAAGGCTCCTTTGACATGCCCGAAAAGTTCAGATTCCAACAGGTTTTCTGGAAGCGCACCAGAGTTAATCGCAATATAGGGTTGCTCCGACCGTTTCCCCCAAAGATGCAGGGCCTTCGCGAATAACTCTTTACCGGTGCCGCTCTCTCCTTCAATTAAAACCGATATATCACTGTCCGCCAGCCGCTGGGTAAGCTCAATCCATTTCATCATTTCCGGGCTCTTCCCAATAATCTGGAAGCTCTCTTCCGGGTCGAAGCCGGAGGTTGTTACGGCTTGATTCACGAGAGCTTGACGAAGTCCGGTATTCGTCTCTTTGAGACGCTTTTTCTCCCAAGCCATCTCGGCCATGGTTTCCAGCTCCGCCAAGGCATATGGTTTACGTAAATAGTCATAAGCCCCCAGCTTCATCGTCTCTATCGCCGTCTCGACGGTACCATGCCCGGTAAGCATCAGAATTTCCATCTCCGGGTTCACTTCTTTACTCCAACGCAGGAGCTCAACCCCGTTCATCTGCGGAAGATTGATATCATAAATCCCAAGATCGAAATTCCGAACCTCTAAAGCCTTCTGCGCTTCGAGGCTGTTCAAATAACCTTCAACAAAACATCCCTTGCGCTCAAAACGATCCACGAGCAAATCCAGCAAATCCTCTTCATCATCAACAATAATTAACCTCAAATTTTCCCACTCCGGGGTGTTGCCCCTCGCTCCTTCAGCCACTCCTTGTCACTCCTCATTTCACCCCGGCATTTTTATAACCGGCAAAGTAATCTGAACCTTCGTTCCCTGGCAAGGTTCACTTTCTATCTGAATCGTCCCTCCCATTCGAGCGATAATGCCGTAACTGATGGCCAGTCCCAGTCCTGTTCCCTTGCCCACCTCTTTGGTCGTAAAAAACGGATCAAAAATCTTGGACAAAAGCTCAGGCGCTATCCCCTCGCCGTTATCATGAACTGTGATTTCCAGGATGCTTTCGCCTTTTTTGGTCCTTGTTTGAACCTCAATCTGAAGTTCTCCCTGCTCCGGAAGTGCATCCACGGCATTGCTGAGGATATTCACGAACACCTGAACAAGCTGCAGTGCATCTCCTTTAACCCCTGGCAACGGGCTTTCCCAGCGTTTCATGACCCGGATCTGCTTTTTTCGCAGTAGGATTTCAAGGAGCGCTAAACTTTCCTCAATCACCTGCTCCACGCCAATCTCTTCAACCTTCCACTCTGATTTTCGTGAAAAGTTTAAAAGGCTCTGGGTAATTCTTTGAGCTCTCCCGACATGCTTACGAATCGTCCGCAAAGAGCGCTTCATCCGTTCCGGTACGGTGCCTCCGTTTCCCACAAAAGGCTCGGCGATCTGTTCTTCTAAATCTTCGGCATAACCTTGAATAATGGCTAATGGATTATTGATTTCATGGGCAAAACCTGAGGCCAATAAGCCTAGAGCCGAGAGTTTATCTGCTTGGATTATTAAATCCTCCATGCGGCGCTGTTCAGTAATATCCTCAATCACCATCAGATAACCCGGTTCATTGGGTCGGGCATGGTTTAAGGGATAAAGTCGATGTCTAAAGATCTTTTGCCTGGCTGCATTGCCTTCGTCCGGGCGATTCAGATAAGAAATTACATCCTCCTTCCAATCAGTGCCTGAAGAATTTTCCAGAGGGCAATTCTCGCAGGGTTTTTCTGAATTCCCAAAGAACGTATAGCACTTATCCTTCTGGGGAAGAAAAGAAAAGCCTTCTCCTACCCAATGTTCCAGAACCGGGTTCATCCAGGTGACCGAAAAATCTTTCTCCAAAAGAGCCAAACCCGCACCAATCCCATGCACAATCGTGTCTAAACGTTCTTTCTCCTGGATTAGGTTTTCGGACTGAGCTTGCAGCCGTTCCATCATAAAGTTAAACGTCCCGGCCAGCTGCCCCAACTCGTCTTTCCGATCTTCCGGAACCCGTTCCTCCAGGCGCCCGCGCGAAACAATCCAGGCAGCCTCTTCAAGGCGCTCGACCGGACGGGTAATGGATAAACCATATACGATACTCGCGGATATCGAGATCACCAAGATAAAGAGGATAAAGATCAAAAAGCGCGTTATTAACTGATTGATCGGAGCAAAAGCCACTGCAACAGGCTGCTCAACCATAACTCCCCAGCCATTGCGCGGCAGCACTTCATACCCACCGATCACTTCCTGGCCGGTATAGCTGAGATACTGATTCAAAGCGGGCAATTCCTGAGGGTTTTTATACATAAGGAAATTCTGTACTGTATAGCTTTGGCGAACGTCTGCTTTTTCCAGGAGGCGAGTAACATCCGAATCCGCAATCAGGCGTCCCGAGGGATCGACCACGAAAAGATCGGCTTTCGGTAAAGGATTTGGCGTCTTTAAGGTTGTCAGTAACCCTCTCAGGCGGAGTTGAATCCCTATACCACCCGAAAAATCCGCATCAGCATCCAAGGGCACAACAATCTTAACGGTGGGAATTCCGCTGCTCAAAAAATGGACATCACTATAGGAAAGTTTATCTAGGGTTAGGTTCTTGAGCAAATTGGGGTTCGCCCAATTCATTTCAGGCTGAAAGATCCGAAACCGACTCACTCCTCCAATAGCCTCACCTTGCGCATTCAGGAGGACGACTTCATCCGCCAGAGGAAATTCCTGTAAGAACCGGTAGAACTGAAGCTGCAACTGAGGATCATGACGGAGTCTGTCTACCTGAGAATCATCATGGGGATGTTCCGGATCCGTTAGATTGATCGCCAAACTTTTCAGAGATTCCTCGGTATGTTCAAGCGACAGATCAACTTCTTGAGCAATGCGAGCGACTAACAAATTGTTTTGTGTTTGAACACTGCGTTGCAAATCCAACTTGGCAAAATAAAGATAATAGCCGCTGATAAGGAGCACCGGAAGAATAGATGCTAAAACTCCGAAAAGAAGCGTTCGTACTCGGATACGATACCACCAAGGGAGGTGGATCGATTCAGGACCGATTTGAGGATCGAGACCCTTCATCGCACGTTACCTCCTCTCTCATTTCTGAATCGTATCCACTTGTACAGCAAAGCTCTGCCCGGTAGGGGATAATTTCTCACCAATCCTTTGGATCGCCAGGCGATTGACTTCCAGTTGGACCGAGTCCGGCATATCAAAAGGGATTGACTTTTTTTCTTTCAGCATACGAATGGCTAAACGTGCAGCCTGGTAACCCGAATCATGATAAGAAAGTCCGTAAGCTGCCGTATAACCGGCAGCCACTTCGGTATCATAGAAGCCCATCACCGGGACCCGCTCTTGAAGTTCAAGATCACGGATTTTGCGGACGTTGCTTTCAATAGTATAACTCGGCAAAAGCAGTATCGCTTCATTCTTTTGAAAATCATGGTTCTGCAAACGGCTTAAACCCAACGTCTCACTAACAGGGATATCTTCATAACGGGTTTTAGAACCCAGGATCTTATGAACTTCGTCCAGGGCTTGTTGACTTGCTTGAATGCCCGGATCATAAACATTCAGGATTTTAGTCCGATCAGGAAAAAGAAGCTGCAGAAGTTCAAGACGTTTCCCGGTCAATTCCACATGCCCATTATCAATCCCGGAGACGGGTATTTCCCTTGCTTTAAATTCATCCGCAAGGTCTGAAGCTGAAGTCACTCCAATCATAAGAACCGGAATTTTCGATTTTTCATCGGAAGCATGCAGAATAGCCTCCGCCTCCGCGAAGCCTGCAGCCACCAAAAGGTCCGGGGCTTGGCGGACCAATTCCTTAGCCTCGACAGTAAGTTTCTGCGAATTACCCTCCGCATTCAAAACTTGAAAGCTCATCTTCCCCTCACCGTAGCCTAATTCAGCCAAGCCCTGCTTAAACCCCTCAAACTTGGCTGTTCTTGTAGAATCAGCAACTAAAATGCCAACCTTCGTTACCTGAGGAGAGGGGCTTTTTGCGGAACAACCGGTTAAAAGGATAAGTCCAAGAAAGCTTAGAAGGATCCCTTTGCGCCATCGAAAAAAAGAAAACTTCATACGTTACTCATGATCTCCTTAACGTTTTAGGTATTTTTAGCTTTTTCTATTGAGCGTCTCTATTCCTTTTCTCTACTTCACTGAATCGCTTTTCAGTCAAGTAAAAAAATATTTTAAGAAAAGTTAGTATCTTGAAATATAGTTTTATCAAAGTACCCTCATTAGCTTAACATATAGCAAGCACTAATGAAATTTTTTAAAAAACAATTTTATCCATCCTCCTCTATCTATTTTTCTATATATATTTATCTCTATCTGACCCATCAGAAACCGTCTTGATTACACCCCCTGTGGGGCTCTTTTTTTTATTTATATTTCTCTTTTTTGGGGTGATGGGTAGTTTCTTGGACACAAAAAAACCCGTGGAGGTTTACAAGATTGCTCCTGCTTACACCCCACGGGTTTCTGCATACATTATTTTTATTCTGCAGTCTTTATTTTCTTTCTGCAGTGTTTATTATTATTGAACAGACAGTTGTCGCATTTTATTAACATTCTACTCAACCGTCACGCTCTTGGCCAAGTTTCTCGGCTTATCGACGTCACAGCCTCTGGCCACAGAGACATAATAAGCCAAAAGCTGGAGCGGAATAACTGTGAGAATCGGAGCAAGTTCATCTCTGGTCTCAGGAATATAGATAACCTGATCTACCGCCTTAGCTAGGCTGGTATTGCCTTTGTAAGTCATCCCGAAAACTTTGGCATCACGAGCTTTTACTTCCTTGATATTGGAAACGGTTTTGTCGAATACCTCCCGTTGAGTTGCCAGAGCAAGGACGGGGGTTTGTTCTGTGACGAGGGCCAACGTACCATGTTTCAATTCCCCTGCCGCATAGGCCTCAGCGTGAATATAGGAAATCTCCTTCATCTTGAGAGCACCTTCCATAGCAACCGCCCAGTCTAAGGAACGGCCCAGGAAGAACGCATCCTCAACGCCGACAAATGATTTGGCTAGTTCACGAATACTGCTCTCTTGGTCAAGTATTTCCTGCACTTGAGCAGGGATATTTTTTAAACCCTGAATAATTTCCCCGATCTTGTTTGCCGGTAAGGTTCCTTTGACTTGAGCAAGGTATAATCCGAGCAGCACCATTCCTTCTAATTGAGTTGTATAAGCTTTTGTTGAGGCTACTGCGATTTCAGGACCGGCCCAAGTAAAGATTACATCATGAGCCTCCCTGGACACCGTACTGCCTACAACATTGGTGATGGCAATTACACGTGCACCCCGGTTTTTAGCCTCCCGCAAAGCTGCCAAAGTATCCGCTGTCTCGCCGGACTGACTCACAACTACCACAAGGGTGTGTTCGTCGATTAATGGGGACCGATAGCGGAACTCTGAGGCAATGTCTACTTCCACTGGGAGATGTGCCCAGCGTTCAATCAGGGTCTTACCGACTAACCCGGCATGCCAGGCTGTTCCACAAGCAACAATATAAACTTTATGAATTTGAGCGAGCTCGTCCGAGGTCAAATCGACTTCCTGAAGAACAACCTTTTCCTCTTCCAGACGCCCCAGCATCGTATCTCGCAAGGCCCTAGGCTGCTCGTGAATTTCTTTAAGCATGAAGTGCTCATAACCGCCTTTTTCCGCTGCTACAGCATCCCACTTAACATGCATGACTTCTTTGACGCGGGGATTTCCGGCAAAATCCGTAATTTTTACCCCGGTTTCTTGGATAACAACCATTTCACCGTCATCTAGAATATAGACCTGGCGGGTATGGTTAAGGATCGCGGTAATATCGCTCGCTATAAAAAACTCTCCTGTACCAAGCCCTACAACCATCGGGCTGTCCTTACGGGCCGCCACCAGCTTGCCCGGTTCTTTGCGGCTGAGTACGACCATAGCAAAGGAACCGCGAATAATCGCTAAAACTTGGCGAACAGCTGCTTCCAAGTCTCCTTGGTAAAAATCTTCAACAAGGTGTGCTAAAACTTCTGTATCTGTTTCCGAGACAAATGAGTGCCCTTTTTCGATCAGCTGATCTTTTAATTCCAGATAATTCTCAATGATCCCATTATGGACAACAGCAAAATCAAGCCCGCAGTCCCCATGAGGATGGGCATTGACCTGGGAAGGACGACCGTGAGTTGCCCAGCGAGTATGGCCAATACCTATACAGGACTGAGAATAATTTTCTCCGATTTCCTTCTCTAAAGCGGCCAACTTGCCTACGCTTTTGGACACAGAGATACCCTGGGCATCCAACACGGCTACCCCAGCTGAATCATACCCGCGATATTCTAATTTCTTTAAACCTTCTACCAAAATAGGAATAGCAGTTTGCTTTCCCACATATCCAACGATACCACACATTTTATTTTTCTCCCCTCAATCTCATCGTTATACTTCTTAAAATCGTTTTTCAAATACGAGAAAAAGCCGCCCTACCTCGGACGACTTCGTTGTTTCAGCTTTTGGACATTAAAAGTCAAGGGGTCCATATAGGCAGACTAACCCCTTCTCTTGTTCACTCACCCTTTGTCCCGGAAATTGCTCTCTGGTTTTATGTAAGCGTAACGGTGACAAGCCACCGAGAGGGACCCGCCGAAAGATTCGATAACCCTCTTCCTCGTCGACCTTAAAGGTAATAATAGATAAGGTCCTGGCGCTTAAACGTCTCTGAAACAACGCAATTCAATTTTACCCTAACCCGTAAACATAGAAATTCCTAACTGATCTTTTCTTATAGCATCACCCCTTTCAAAGAACAAGCTTGATAAGGTCGAAATCCGCGACCGAATCATTATCCCGTTTTTAAGGCCACCACTTCTACAATGGGGGCCCTTCGTTCACTCCACTAAACAAAAGGTCCATGTGCCGGTCAGATACGTATGTTTTATCACAAAGTTCCATCCGGAAGGTCTCATAATAGATGCTGCCAAAGCATTCTATGCTTCAGGACTCATATCTGTTCCAACACATGAACCAATTATACGCTAAACTAAACAAGTTATTCAATGGTATCTTTATGCATCACACTTAATAATCATATCGATAACACTTTGGGCTAATTGCGTCAATTTTTCCTGATCCGGTCCTTCAACCATCACTCGAATCAAAGGTTCCGTTCCCGAAGGACGTACTAAAACACGGCCTCGCCCGCCCAATAACTCTTCAGCTTCCTTCACTTTGGCTAGAACTCTCTCATCGGACATTAAACGTTCTTTATTGCTTACCCGAGTGTTCAGAAGCACCTGAGGCAATCTCTGCATTTGCTTAGCCAACTGGGAAAGAGGAACTTGCCGTTCTTTGACCACCGACAGCAAATGAAGAGCAGTTAATAAGCCATCACCCGTGGTATTTTGATCTAAGAAAATGATATGGCCGGACTGTTCTCCGCCTAATCTGGCTCCCGTCCGCAGTAATTCCTCCATGACATAACGATCTCCCACTTGGGTTTCATAAACGGTTATGCCGGCTTCTTTAAGGGCTAAACGCAGCCCCAGATTGCTCATAACTGTTACAACTACGGCATTTTCCGCTAAGGTTCCTTTCTCCTTCTGAGCCAAAGCACAAATCACCATAATAAAGTCCCCATCCAGGATATTTCCATGCTCATCGACGGCAATCAAGCGATCAGCATCACCATCATTGGCCAGACCCAGATCAGCGCCATGCGCCAAAACAGCCCGCTGCAGTTCCTCAGGATGGGTCGATCCGCAGCCCGCATTGATATTTACACCGTCCGGATTATGGAAAATCGGAATGACTTCTACGCCAAATTCCCGCAGTGCCGCAGGTCCTACACAGGCTGCTGCGCCGTTGGCACAGTCTAAAACTACTTTAAGGCCATCGAGGCGCCCTACGGACTGCTTAAGAAAGTTTATGTACCGTTCTCCAGCATCCTTAACCTCAATAACCCGTCCGACCTCCCCGCCGATGGGGGAATCCCACGGTTTATCGTCATTTACAACAATACTTTCAATCTCATCTTCAATGGCATCGGGTAATTTAAATCCAGTGGAATCAAAAAATTTTATACCATTATCTTGAACAGGGTTATGGGACGCTGAAATTACCACGCCTGCACTAACGTCTAAGGTTCGCGTTAAATAAGCAATCGCAGGTGTCGGCAAGACGCCTACCTTTAACACGTCCGCTCCAACAGAGCAGATTCCCGCGATTAAGGCAGCTTCAAGCATATCCCCTGAAATCCGGGTATCCTTGCCTATCACAATTCGAGGGTGTGGATGCTCCTTGCTCAAAACATACGCACCTGCTTGCCCAAGTTGAAAAGCAAGGCTTGGTGTCAGCTGGCTGTTGGCCACGCCGCGCACCCCATCGGTTCCAAAGAGTCGACCCAAATCCTTTCTCTCCCTTTCATCACTTTTTTAACTCGATGAGCTTACATGAACATTATCTAATTATAACCATATGGACGAGATGTTCAACTTATTTTTTAACATGTCGTAATTAAGGTTTTGCATGGAAAGGCATACTTTAATCGCCTAACACTCCTATTCTACTCCATCAGCGCATAATGTGCCATAAGGTGCTCGGCCATTCTTAAGCCGTCTACCGCCGCACTTGTGATGCCGCCGGCATAACCGGCACCTTCTCCCGCCGGATATAATCCTGCCAGGTTTAAAGATTCCCCTCGCTCATTACGCACGATGCGCAGAGGAGAACTTGTCCTCGTTTCAATTCCTGTCAAGGTCGCTGAAGGCCCCGTAAACCCATGAATTTTCCGCTCAAATTCCTGCAAAGCTCTGCCAAGCACCTCCCCAATTTCCTGGGGCAGGACACTATGCAGATCACAGGACGTAATACCCGGCAGATAACTGGCAGGCAAGTCAAAATCATCTGATACCCGGCCCTCTAAAAAATCCCGTACTCGCTGTGCCGGGGCATGATAGCTGCCGCCTCCGGCAGCGAAAGCTTTACTTTCCCATGTTCGTTGAAACTCCAGGCCTGCCAAAGGATGCGAGGTCGTAAAATCATCAGTCCCAATAGTTACGACGATAGCACTATTGGCTGCGTTCGTATCCCGTGCATATTCGCTCATGCCATTAGTCACTAAGCCGCCTTCTTCCGAAGCAGCGGCAACAACCTTTCCTCCGGGACACATGCAAAAGGCATAGGCCCCCCGACCGGTCCCTGCGTCCTTATAGGTCAATTGATAATCCGCAGGGCCAACCAAAGGATGTTTCTCAACACCATACTGTGCTAAATTAATCAATGTCTGAGGGTGTTCGATACGCAAACCTATGGCAAACCCTTTTCTCTCCAAAGTAATGTTTTGCCCATGGAGGAATCTATAGACATCCCGAGCACTATGCCCTACGGCTAAAACGACTGCCTCAGCGGAAATTTCTTCCTGGCCGTTTACCATGACACTTTGCAGGTGACCTCCTGATGACTTTAAAGTTGTCACTTTAGCTCGAAACCGAACTTCGCCGCCAAGGGAAATGATTTCTTGGCGAATCCCCTTTACGACGTCTTTAAGAATGTCTGTACCGATGTGCGGTTTCGCCAGAAACAGGATCTCGGAGGGTGCACCGTGCTTAACGAAGGTTTCTAATACTTCTGTGATACGACGATCTTGGATACGAGTTGTCAGTTTCCCATCGGAGAACGTTCCCGCCCCTCCTTCGCCGAATTGAACATTACTCTCAGTGTCCAGGTTCCCCGTCTGCCAAAATTGCTGAACTTTTCGCGTCCGCTCGTCCACCGAATCTCCCCGTTCCAGCACTAAGGGCCGATACCCTTTACGGGCTAAGGCCAAGGCTGCAAAATATCCGGCCGGGCCCGAGCCGACGACGATAGGGCGATGTCGTAACTTTTTCACAGGCTTTGACCAGACTACAGGAACTTCCGGCGGAGCTTCTTTTAGTCCCGGAATTCTTGATATAAGCCGATATCCTTCTTTTTTAGGAATTTCCAGCGAAAACTGAACGGTATAATCAAAAACAAGATTAGGTTTCTTACGAGCATCTAAGGAACGGCGCAAGAAACGAAGTCCCTGAATCATTGCTTCAGGGACCTTTAACTTTCGGGCCATGACAGTTCTTAATAAACCATCATCCTCGACAGGAATTCTTAAACTTGTCCATATTAAATCCACGTTTATTATTCTCCTTTAAGCCTTCGCTTTAAGGCTATAGGTTACTTGTGGCGTTGTAATCATGGTAACTCCAGGTGGCAGCTGCCAGAGAAGCTGGGTATTAGGATAACTGCCTTCAGCTTGACCGGAAGCATCTACCCACAGCTGGATTTGAGTAGGCGTTAGGTTATTTACGACATCCGGAAGGCCTTCAACCACCACATCGACTGGCGATATTCCCTGATCAACCTGAAGATCTTTGCCAACATTTCGGATGTCAACAGGAACACCTGTAATAGTTTTTTGAATTGGTCCGGCCCCTATCTGAGCAATAACACTGATTGTCGTTCCATTGAGGAAGGAGACTCCCGACGGCAGGGTAACCTGATCCGGAGGAATCTGAAAGGTTTTGTCTTCAGTCAGGCCGCTAAGATCAACGGGACCGATGGTCAGAGAATCGAAACCCTTTAAGGCCTGGGCACTGCCTGAAACCTGCACACTGGTAGGTGAAGCTATTACGGATTTAAGTACTTTCCCCTGAGCCACTGTACCGGTAGTTTTTACCTTGAGGGAGATCATCTTAGTAGACATACCTTTGGCTGTAATCGGAACAATAACATCGACACTGCTCGGATAAGCGGATAAGATATCGACACTAGGGTTAGGACCAAGAATAGGTTTACCTGCTTTATCGCGAAAACTTACGGCCGGAGAAACTTCAACAGTATCATTGGCACCCGCTATGCTGACTTCTGCGGTGACTTTATCTAAGTTTGAAACAACCGAACTCGGTCCCCTGACATTTACCGCCGAAGGTTTAACAATAGGAGTCCCAACTTGGAACCCATCGGCAGGATTGCCAGACATGGCAACCCGAACCGGAAGAATTTTCTCCTGAACATTATCCAACGTTAGTTTTATGCTTGCCGGTTGACGATCCACTACAGTCGTTCCTACAGGGGCATTAATGATAACTGAATAGCTGTGTTCTCCAGCTGTTGCCCCGGAAAGATCCACCTGAGCATATATGTCTTTAATATTGGCGCTGGGATTAATTCCCTGGAAACGGACACTGATTAAAGGAAGCTGACTCATCACGACCATATTTTGCGGCAGGTTGGTAACGACCAAAGGAACCGTCAACGTTTGGTCAGATATTATTTTATCAGCACTTCCTTGATTCATAACAAAGAGCCAAAAAAGTATGGCAACTAAAAACGAAAGCAATTTAACACCGAGGTTTCGCCGTAAAACATCAATCACTAGCTACCACCTCCAAAAAGGAATTGTCGGGGAAGAGGTGCCATTCAGTTCAAGTTCCCTCAGCAACAATTCACGTAACATTTTATCGTCCATAAAACGAGTCAAAGCACCGTCAATTCCCACAGAAATCGCACCGGTTTCCTCTGAAACAACAAGAGCTATGGCATCTGTAATTTCTGTCAGGCCCAAAGCAGCCCGGTGTCGGGTACCTAAATCTTTCTGAATATTGGGGTTTTCTGAAAGAGGAAGGAAACAACCCGCTGCGGCCACACGATCTGAACGAATAATAACTGCCCCATCATGAAGCGGTGTATTCGGAATGAAAACATTGACTAAAAACTCGGAGGAGACTACCCCGTCAATTTTGATACCAGTCTCTACAAAATCCTGGACTCCGGTTTTTCGTTCAATGACGATCAAAGCTCCAATACGATTCTTCGAGAGCACTTGAGTACAGCGCACCAATTCCTCAACGACCTGTTCTAAAGAATTAATGCCGGGAGTTAAAGGATGGCGTGTTAAAAATCGACCTCGGCCAAGCTGCTCCAGCAATTTTCTAAGCTCAGGCTGGAATACCACCGGAATAGCAATGACAAACATCTGGAACAATTTGTCAAGAATCCAGCTTAATGTACGCAGTTGAAAATATTTCGCCAAAAGGTAGGCAACAAGAAGCACCAAAACACCTTTGACCAACTGAACTGCCCGAGTTCGTTTAATGAGCATATAGAATTGGTAGAAGACCACTGTCACCACAAGAACATCAATGGCATCCAACCAGCCAAAATTACGAAATTGAGATAAAACCCCCGTCATGGTCTTCCCCCCTTCTTATATACTCTAAAAAGTCATTTCTTATTGATTCTCCACACATCGAAAAATACCTTGCCATTTAAAAATATTTTTATAGAGTTTAAATAATTTTTTGCCCTGCAAGAAGACCGAAACACCCTGTTAACATCATATCCCCATAGGGGGCCGCTTCATACCAATTTAAAGATTTTGCCATACTTCTTTTAGGACCAGTAACAGCCACAAATTCCCAGCCGGCTTTCATATCCGGATGTCCTGTTGCGCCATGACCTCCATGACGGAAAACTTCTTCATTGGTCAATTCCCCTGCCTGAAAACGTTTGATAAAGGCGGCCAATGTTTCAAGAGTCAACATACTCGTATGATGTTCGAAAATCCCATAAACACGTTCTCCCCGTATAGCAGCAGCAAGCGTATGGGAATTCCCGATATTAACCGCTAAAATACCCTGCTCCAGGTAAGGCTTCACCAACGGATCGGCCATAATTCCCAACAGCGCAGCAGTCCCGGTATCCGTAATTGCAGCACCCGGCAGGATCTCCCGCACAGCCCTCATCCGGGTATAGACTTCGGGGATTTCTTCTTTGAAAACCAGCGTTCTCAAATCTCCTCCCCGAAGTACAAAATCTTTCCATAACTGAAAGCGCAGCGTTCGATTGCTTTCTGTTCGGCTAAAACCGTGATCCTGAACAGCTACGGCCCAATTCTGGGGGTAGTCTAAACCAAAAGCTCCCATCGCCTGCTCCAAGGCTAAGATATCAATATCTCCCATCCAGATAGAAGCTGCAGCATTGGGAGCTTCCGGACAGAGTTCAACTCCCATAGACTTAACTTTTTCCAAGTTATCATTAAATGTTAGAGCAGCTTGAGGGGCAGCATAGGCCTTGAGACCTAAGGCTAGGTGTTCTTTTAAAGCTTGGGTACAGGCTCCGCCGCCCATCATATAGCCATGCAGAAAAATCTTCCTACCGTTTAAGCTGGCTTTTCGTATCTGAGCTGCCACGACCTGCGTACGACTGGGAACAATAAACTTAGGACAATTTTCTAACGCGACCCCAGATTGATAAAGAAGGATATCTTGTGTACCGGAACCAACATCAACAGCAATTAAATTATTACTCATTTCCAACACCTTCTCCAGCCATATCCGTAACCATCCTTTGGCTGCGGCATACAATCATCTTCGGACATACTACTAAACTTTAGTAGGGATTGCAATTATTTTAGTAATTTTCTTCCCATCAAGGGCTTAAAGATTTTCACAGCTTGCTGCGGGCAAAGCTCCTGACAGCAAAAACAGCGAATACACGCTTCTAAATCTACAACAGGGCGTTGCTGCTCATTCATGCTCAGAGCTTTTGGCGGACAGTTATTGACACAGTCTTTGCACCCCACACAACTAGTATGGTCAAAAACAGGGCGCGGGCGAACACGATTAAGCACAAACTTCTTGGCCCTTTGGGGCATAGGCACCATATCCAAGAAATTGGTCGAAACAGCTTTGGGTATTATAAAATCCTGAATGCGCCAGAGAGAACGGGCATCTCCTTTTATCTGAATTTCTTCCAGGCTGCTGATTAATCCCCGATTGCGGGCCGCCATCACTGTAGGTACCTTTTCTGGCTTTAAACCAATCAAATCAGCCGCTACAACATCTAGAGCGAAAGGGTCCCTACTTAAGATCAAAGCTCCAACATTGCGTGGTCTGCCTGCTGATGGGCCGTCTCCTTCCATTGCTGTTATTCCATCCATAATACTAAAGGCTGGTTTGGCCCAAGCAGCAATATCCACTAAAAGATCGGCAAAATCAGCGATCTTAAACATTTTTAAATGATATTCTGCCTTAAGCAGACCAGGAATAACACCAAAAAGAATTTTCACAGCCCCTGTAAAGGTCATCATCCCGTGAGTTTTGAGCTTTGAAAGAGGGATAATCACATCTGCATTGAGAGCGCAATTTGTTACGGTCAGACTTTTAACTAATTTCCCTTCAGGATAGGGAATAGTTGTTTGGCCAATATCTTCATTAAGAAGTGCTCCCGTCCTTTCGGCGACGTCACGCAGGCCAGATCGGGCATAGACCGCTTGCAGAGCACTCAGAGTGTAAGGCCCCCCGGGACTGTCTCCAATAATCGGAATCCCGCCCGCTTCCTGAACCAGACGAACAACTGCCTCAACAACGCTGGGATGAGTCGTAACAGCTTCCTCCGGCCGCTTCTTCATCAGAAGATTAACTTTCAGCAATACCTTTTGACCGGGCTTCACAAACTCGGACATACCGCCCCATTCTGCCAAACCATCTCTCAAGCTCAGTTCAACATCAGCGGTATAATCCGGGCAATATTTTAAAACTACTTTTTCCTGTTCCTGCACTTAGCTTTTCACCCTCTCCAGATCGTTAAAGAGATTCTCTCCTCCTCCTGGGAAAGCACTGAATTTAACGTCATGATTAACCTTTGCTTACTTATATATCCATTTATAGAGTTTTACCCTGCCGAAAACAGAGAATAGATGCCTTCATTATACAATGTTTTATATAGAGAAGGAAATTACCAGTAAACGGGAATTTGTCTTTTCATTCCCAAAATGTACCATTTGATGAAGCAACTTGTCATGTTATACTACTGTTGTCTTCAATTTTAATAGGAGGATACATACATGAATAAACGTTTTAAAGTGTTCGCAGGAATTCAAATGGCTTTACTCATGACCACGATTGCTATGCCGGCACAGGCCGCCCTGCTGATCGGCGGTTCACAATCCTTACCGGGGTCTGCCTCAGGTTCAGTGGTTACCCTCCGATCGACAGCACCTGCCGCGACGCAAGTAGTTTCTGCTCCGACTACCACCACGACAGCTTCCGGAACTCAATCAACAACGTCTGTATCTACTACGCCCTCAACTCAGAATTCTGCTCCAACAGTCAACACCCTGCCGACTACGACTAATTCCAGCAGTGTTGTTTCTTTAAAAAATATTTATCCGACCTCGATTCCTTCCACATCGGTGACTGTCCCTACTTCAACACAGGGAACGGGAACGTCAACAAACTACTCCTCAACGCCTTCAACCGTTCAATACCAACCGGTGACAGTAACAATTGGACAACCAAGCCTCGGAGGAAGCGTTGTTTCCTTAAAAAATATTAACCAGTCATCATCCTCTGTTCCGGTGACCTCGACACCTCCAACCTCTAACACTTCCCCGACATCCTCCTCAAGCTCTCCAACAACTACACCTACGACTCCCGCCATTCCTGCGGTTACTTCTTTGACACCCGATGAACAGCAAATGGTGGATATGATTAATCAAGAACGCGCCGCCGCCGGTGTTGCCCCCCTCAAGGTAGATTTTCGTTTAGTTTCAGTTGGACAAGCCAAGGCCGACGATATGAAAGCGAATAATTATTTTGACCATACATCACCCACTTACGGCAGCCCTTGGGCCATGATGCAGGAGGTAGGATTAACTGTTGGCTGGGCTGGAGAAAACATTGCCGGGAATGACTCTGTTTCCGGAGCTATGGCGGCTTTTATGCAAAGTCCTGGCCACAAGGCCAATATCCTTGATCCCCGCTTTACCCATGTGGGCGTAGGAATCGCTTACGGAAGTGCCTATGGTAATCTTTATGTTCAAGAATTTTTACAAGAATAGAAATCTGTATACAGCTTCCTCAAGACCACTAAATAATAAATACTGAAATGACGTATTTGAAAAACAAACTCCGCATTACTAGCAAACGCTGTGCTGAGTTTGTTTTTTTTGCTATGCTTGGAACTCTCGTGCCCAGCTATTATCCTATTCCGGCTTGTCAGCAGACGTGATTAAAGAGAATTTTTACAACTGTACGGCTGACGTTGTGGACCAGGTACTCAGGCGGAGGTTCCCAATCCCACCCTTGACTTAAAACCGTTTTTACAGCCCGCGAGATGGCTTCCGGTTCACATCCCGCAATGAGGTTACTTCCTGACTCTATAGTTTCTGGTCGTTCCGTCACATCACGCAATGTTACATTCGGTACCTTATAGAGACAACACTCCTCCTGAACAGTTCCGCTGTCACTTAAAACACAGAAAGCATTTTGCTCCAAATGCACAAAATCAAACAACCCTAAGGGTTCAACGACTTGAATGCCTGTTCCGGCTAAAGTCCTTTTTTGCCTCTCTAACTGAGAACGGGTTCGCGGATGAAGACTGCAAATAAGGGGCATTCCGTATTCATCAGCTAACCCATGCAGTGCAGTGATAAATTTGGCCATGCGTTCCTCATCGTCGACATTTTCAGCACGGTGTAACGTCACAAGGAAATACCTCTTGCTGTCCACGCCCAAAGTCTGCAGCGCTTGGCTTTGTTCAATCCTGTCTGAGTAATGCCTAAGCACTTCCCCGATTGGATTGCCCGTTACATAGATACGTTTTCCGTCGATCCCTTCCCTAAGCAGATTGGCCCGGCTTCGCTCTGTATAAGGCAGCAAAATATCACTGCAATGATCAACCACTCGCCGGTTAATTTCCTCCGGTACCCGGTCGTCATAACAACGGTTGCCCGCCTCCATATGGTAAACCGGAATACGCAGCCGTTTCGCCGCCATCGCAGTCAAGGCACTGTTGGTATCCCCTAAAATTAGCAGGCGGTCCGGCTTCTCCTGAACCATCACCTGTTCACACCGGCTCAATATCTCGCCGATTTGTCCCATCAGCGTTGAAGCCCTGCATTCCAGCAAATAGTCCGGGGGCCTCAGCTTTAAGTCAGCAAAAAATATAGCGCTTAATGTTCGGTCAAAATTTTGACCGGTATGCACGAAAATATGCTCACAAAGGCTATCCAAAATAGGAATGATCCGGCTTAAACGAATGATCTCAGGGCGCGTACCCAATATAGTCATTATCTTCATTGCTGGAGTTCCCTTCTAATTATTAACGGTCCTCTCCATAAATCTTCTTCATCCACTCCACGGTCATGGGTAAACCATCTTCCAGCACTACCTTGGGATCATGTCCCAGATCAGTCATCGCTTTGCGAATATCAGGCCGTTTACTAACCGTATTGTGCTTATCTTCCGGAAGATAACTAACTAATTTCGGATTGCCCTTCGTATATTTAAGCACTAAATCACTTAATTCTTTGACACTGCGGTATTCCCTTCCACCGATGTTATATACCTCTCCAGGCATAAAATTATTAGCAACGTTGGCCATTGTCGGGATCAAATCATCAACGTACATAAAGACACGGTGATATCCTTCAAAAACATCGTAGGGTATACCCTTTAAGGCTCGATAAACAAAGAGGCAAACAACACTGCGGTAGGGGTGATAATATTCTCCAGGGCCATAAGCATTGAATAAACGCAATCTAACAATCGGGGACTGAAATTTTTTCTCAAAATTCAGAACCTGAACTTCATTGACCCATTTGGTTAAGGCATAATCATTATGCTGAATTATTGTCTTTTTCAAGGGTAAGTCTTCCGTCAACACAGGTTCTGCCGCTTCCCCATAGATTTCAGAGGAACTAGTAAATACCAGCCTGAAACCTTTTTTCAATTGCCACTCCAGAATGTTACGTGTCCCGATAACATTTGTTTTCCAAAGTGTGTCATAATAATGTTCTCCATTAATCCTGCCAAATTCAGCCGCTAATAGATAAACAAAATCATAATTTTGTTCAAAAACCCGTTCCAACTGGCGATATTCCGCAATATCCGCCCTAAAATACTTATCTCCCTGATGGTGCTGTAAATCAACTTCCCAAACCTCATGCCCCCGGCTTTGCAGTACTCCTACTAAGGGTGAACCTAAAGTTCCCTTACTGCCGATTACCAATATTTTGGCCATCTTATTTGCTCCTTTTCTCACTGATTAGACTTATTATATTTATAGAACCCGGCTATTCCCTGAAGGCTATAAGCCGTTATCTAATTCTAAAGGAAGCTCCATCTCTAAGGCCCTTTGCCGTTCCAATACTACCCCATCTGCAACGCTTCCTTCGTTTTCGTTCTCCTGATCATCCGTCACTCTAAAGCCGGCACTCCTAAGCTCAGCAGCGGTAAATAAAGGGTCCTCCACCCAAACAGTATTCCCGGCCGCTTCTAAAGCGCTGACCAAATCAACCCCTCTGCTATGCTTAAGATCCTTAACCCCAGTCTTATAGCTTACACCTCTGACTAAAACTTTCTTACCGCTCCCCACCTGACGCACTATCCTGCTTCTGTATTGCCGATCAGCCTGTTCCGCCCCTTCCAGCAAAGTTGAGTGACAAACAGATCGCAAGAAACGCATATCCTTGGGCAGGCACTCTCCGCCAATGCCCCAGTCGGTTTCAAGAAGTTCAACGTTATTTTTACTGTTTACAGCGCGTCTTAGCTCGTTATAATCCACTCCCTGGTCTGCACAATAACCGTAAATTTCTTCAGCAAATACCACATCTATATAACGTTTGACATTCTCAACGACCTTAGACAGCTCCGCCACCCTGATATCAGATACTTCCACCAGCCCAGGAACCAAGGGAGCATAGAACTGACGTCCTTTTTCCAAACAGGCCTCCGTAAAGGCTCCTATTACCCGAGGGGTATCACAAACGGTTTTGTCAACGCCAAACATGACTCGATGGGGCACATGGATTAAATAAATATCAGTTCCCACGGTTAACCCTTTTTCCGCCAAGAATTCACGCACTCGCCGCATTGTTCCAGGAGGCAATGTCGATTCTACAGAAATTAAAGAGCCCGGACAGAGTACCATCTGGTCTAAAGCCGCAAATAGATTTTCCCCTTGATTACCCGTGGAGGGAGCCATTAACCAAACATCGATCTCAGTTAAATCCCGATAATCCCCAGTTACCCTATAACCTTGGCGCCTTAATTCATCAACTCTGCGCTCATTCACATCCACTCCGATTACATCTCCGGCAAATCTCTGACAAAGGAAGGCGAAAAGATTAAAACCGATATTCCCCAAACCCACGACACAAATTTTCATTTTTGGATCCATCCTCCTCTAGCTCATCACTATAAGGTATGGCAGTCCCCTTAATGTTGACACAACTCTGAATAAGCATTTAGCTGGAGGACTATGTCTAAGGGGCCAGCACACTTTTTGTTGAAATGTTGCTTCCTGTGCCGGGCTTACTGGCATAGGCTATACTATCCATCTTTAAAACCAAAAGCATTTACCTCAAAGTGAGTTATAAAAGGGGGGATGTCACCATGAAAATTGTGTTTCCGAATCATAGTCTGGGGACCGGCGGCGGAGCACGCTTTGTTTGTCAATTGGCCAATGCCCTGGCAGACAAAGGACACGACATTGAAATTGTTATACCCGAAGAAGGCTTAATTGTCTGGCCCTTACACGTGAAAATCACACGTGTTAAAGCGCTTATTCCGGAAGCTATACCTTCAGCAGATTTTATTATTCCGAACTTTTATACGACGGTTATGCCGGCTTGGGAATCGAAAAAGGGCCGGGTCGTCCGTTTAAGCCTTGGCTACGAGCCCCTGTGGGTTAAAGATGAGCTGGCTCTGCAAACCTATCAGATTGATGCCCCCATTCTCTCCATATCCCAGTGGCACCGCCAAATGATTTTAAATGGTACCGGACGAGACAGCACCGTGATCCACGGCGGAGTTGATCAGTCAATCTTTCATCCCTTGCCCAAACACTCGTCACTAACCGGCCGCAAGACTATCTTCTATATATCACGCTCTGAAAAATATGGTTATTTTTGGAAAGGTGGCAACGATTTTTGGGAAGCCTGTTCCCGTTTAAAAGACGAGCATCTTGAATTTGATGTTTATGTTGTTCACCCTGAACCGGATCAACTTGTTCCTCCTTTTCCTTGTGAACAGCGAACTCCGCAAAACGACCATGAGATGGCCAGACTCTATGCCCAAGCTGATCTTTATGTCTATACCTCGTATTTTGAGGCCTTTGGGCTGCCTCCATTAGAAGCTATGGCTTGCCAAACAGCCGTTGTAACTACCGATTGCGGCGGGAACCGTGATTATGCTAAGCATAATGAAAACTGTCTCGTTATTTCGCCGAGCCATGTAGCTCAACTAACCGAGGGCATAAAACAGTTACTGTTAAATGATGACCAACGGCAGGTCCTTGCCCGCAATGGATTTAAAGATGTCCGGCCATGGACTTGGCAGCGTACTGCCAATCAGGTAGAATCCTTCTTATTAGACCGGCTTTAACCCCTTTCTTTATATTTCAGATAACCTTCGTGAAGCGATATCCAATACTACTGAAAAAGGGCAGCAACCGCTTGAAAATGATTACGGTTACTGTCCTTGATAATAATGAACGCTAAACTCTCTGAGACACCTTGTATACTATAGTCTGTCCTCCCCCAGCCATTCCGGAAAAAGCTCTTTGGCCTTGGCTTTTACTCTGGCATCACAATTAACTCCATACAAGCTCATATTTTCGCCATGCCAGCGATACTTAAGGAGTTGTTCATCTATAAATCCACAAGGGCCATTTCGTAACAAGCGAAACCACATATCATAGTCATGAGCCGTCGGTAAAGTTTCGTCAAATCCTCCCGTCTTCTCTAAAGCAGACTTCCTCATCATGACGGTTGAACCGTTGATAAAACACGCATCCATAAGTCTTAAAACCATGTCATGAGTATTAGCCGTGTAAAACGAACGTATCAGATGGGTAATGTTTCCCAAAGCATCTATAATCATAAAGCTCGTATAACAAAAGCCAAGCGATGGATCACTCTCCAGCAAAAGAACCTGTTTAGCCGTCTTTTCAGGTTCAAACATATCATCGGCACTTAGCCAGCAAACGTATTTGCCAGCTGCTTGTTCTATTCCATAGTTCAAGGCGCTGGATGTTCCGCCGTTTTCCTTGTAGATATAGTGGACTTGCGTTAAATACGGCTTAATAACCTCTGCAGTGTTGTCTGTGGAACCATCATCGACAACTAGAATTTCAACGTTTTGGTAAGTCTGTTTCAGAGCGCTCTCAACAGCTTGGGTAATGTATCTGGCGTGATTGTACGTAGGAATAACCACGCTAACGAGCGGCATAATCATTTAATTTCCTCCAATTCGTAAAAGCACATTATTACAAAATTACAGAGCGACTTTCACCTAGGCGATGCATCCTTTTGAAACATGCAAAGCCTTGAACGGCTGACACCAAATCACAAATCTCTGATTGGAGAGCAATCCTTCCAAGCTAAAAGGGCATCTACAGGTTCAGCGTCTTTGCCGTAGATTTCCAAGAAAGCAAAATTTGATTGATCGTGAAACTTACTGAAAACAACAACGTGATACCCGAGCTTTTGGAAATCCTCAACCTCCCATCCCGATCGATGCCGCTGATAACTTTCTCCCCCTAATCCGTAATAATCAAATTCTTTTTGTTGGAAAAATCCTCTCGGAGTAAAGACGATAACTTTTTTGCAGGCAATCTCCTCAGATTGACGCAAAACATCAAGGGCAGCCTTTTTTTCAAAATGCTCAATGACATCAATTAAAGTTACGCTATCCAGGGTATTGGGCAAGAATAGTTCACTAAGCCGCTCAGCCGCAAAATTGAGTCTGATAATCTGCTCACCGAACTTAACTTTTTCTAAATATGGCCGATGAACATCAACACCTATTTTTATAGGGCAATGAAATTCTTTGAGAGTTACACACATACCGCAGCCCACATCCAAGAGCGAATGGGAATCCAACAGAAGTTCATTAATCGTAACAAGGAAATCTTTGTGGGTTACGGTTGAGATAGTTACTGTCATTGACCGAACACCCTTTCAAACGTTAATTCCTTTTATTTGGCCTCTTTATTCCTCCTGCCAGGATAATTGAACCTGCCGTTTCCGGCAAATCGTTAAACCGGGGCCAATCGGAATCGTCATTAATTCATAGTCCTTCGTATCTTGGGCCAATATCTCAACAGCTTGACAGGCAGTACCACTCCAATTCGGCTGCATCATAGCCTCATCGCTCGGATGAGTATCATGAAGCAGAATGAGTCCGTGAGGTGCGACATAAGGGAAAAAGTCCCTAAAATCTTGTAGTACGGCCTCTTTGCTATGATTGGCATCGATGAATAACATATCAATCTTTATAGGGTTTGCCTGCAATTCTTTGACAAATTCTTGGGTTGCAGCATTCATGAAATGCGTTTTGGGAGAATGCTGCATATAGTTTCCGGCCTCTGGGGTTATATCAACCCCAATTAATTGTTCGGCAAAGGGTATAACTCTGTTAAAAAGAGCGCATTGAAATAAGCCAAGTTCCACATAAACCTTCGGTCTGTAAAGGCTCGCCAGGTGAACGATAAAGTCCTCGTGCCAGTTTAAACCTGGCAATTGATCTTTTAAAGCAATCTGCAAGTGATTCATACTCCATCCCCTTTTACTTGACTCAAAAGCTGACTCATGATTACTGACTTTTCTTTCGGCAGACCCTAATCCATACGTTTGCTCCAGATAATTCTTGTTGTGCAGAATTTGAGAATCTTCCGGTCGAAACGTTCTAGCCATTTCATTATGCTCATAGGCTAACTCATACTTGCCTAAGCGATCGTAGCAAACACACAACTGTAAATGAGGCAGCCATGTCCAGCAGGATTGAATCACGGGCCCCCATATGTCGCTTTTTTCTAGTTTCGTAGCTAGGCTATACCAAAAAGCGGCCTGTTCATATTTTTCAGCACTCAGGAAATAAAATCCTAAGCGACAACAAAACTCAGCTCTCGGAGCTGCAAATTCGAAGGATTTCAGATTATACTCCAGTTCTTTATCCCTGTCGCCCAACTGCTGAAAGCAATCAGTTAACCTCGCACAAGCTGAAAGTCTATCCTCCACCCATCCTTGTCCGGTGTTTAAAAATTTTTGATAGACTTCAACAGCACGATTATAAAGCTGATGTTCAAATAATTCATTGCCATAGTAATACAAATCCCGCGGAGTGAAGACCATGTCTTTTGCCTGACACTTTTCAAATATTCTCAAGTTGCGTTCGCTGATTTCAGCCGTACCCGTATGGGTCACACATATATCCGATTTAAGAATGTTTCCACTCACATCAATATATTCATGGACTGCTCCAACCCAACGAAAGTTACTGCTCCGCTTAACCAGGCGATTCCTCCTAAAACTATACGTTACGACTCCGAACTCATCGAACGATAAATTATAAGGCATATTGACAGCGTCAATGAACGGAGTCAAATTACTTTTTAAATTCAGGAATTTCTGACAATCTACCTCTGATAAAATATCATCGGCATCCAACCATAGAATATAATCCATCCTTGCTTGAGCGAAAGCAAAATTACGGGCAGCAGAAAAATCATCAATCCACTCAAAATCATAGATTTGATCAGTGTATTGACGTACAATTTCCTTCGTGTTATCCGTCGACCCGGTATCAACGATAACAATTTCGTCTGGGATTCCCTTCACAGATTCTAAACAATTGGCAATGTTGCTTTCTTCATTGCGAACAATCATACAAAGACTGATGGTTATCGGACGCTCTTCCATCGTTTATATCACCTCAAAGTTTGGGTTTCAGCCATACTTTATCGTATTCATGACACTAGAATATGGACACACTCGTTCAAAATAAAGAAGCCCTCTGGCATTTGGCTATTGCCTGAGGACTTTTAAAACTAGGTCTTATTTATCCTTCGGATTCCAATCCCAACACACCCTCTAAATATCTCTTATTATGAAGAATATGGGAGTCCTCCGGACGATACTTTAAGGCTAACTCATTATGCTTGTAGGCAAGCTCATGTTTTCCTAATTTGTCGTAACAGACACATAACTGCAGATGAGGAAGCCAGGTCCAACAGTCGTAGTTAACCTGACCCCATGAATCTATAGGCAACTCTACTTCTGTGGCAAGTTTATACCAAAAAACGGCCTGATCAAGCGCCTCTAATTGAAGAAAATAAAAACCAAGACGACAGCAAAATTCAGCCCGTGGAGTATCATACTCAAAGGATTTAAAACAATATTTGAACATATTTCCCTGCTCATGAAGAATCTCAAAACAATCCGCGAGCCTCCCGCAAGCAGAAATGTTATCCTCCACCCATCCTTTTCCGGTGGCCAAAAACTTAAGGTAATATTCGATCGCTCGATTATACATCTTGTGGTCTATTAGTTCATTGGCGTAATAATATAGATCCCGAGGAGAAAGAACTTCTCCCCTTGCTAAACGACTTTCATAAATCTTTAAATTTCGGTCAAGTTCACCCGGGCCTCCTCTGTGAGTAACTGCACAATCTGAGATTAAAACTTTCCCGTTAACCTCCAAATACTCATGTACCAACCCTATCCACTGAAAATTCATACTGCGCCTGACCAACCTGTTTCTGCGCAGGCTGCAAATAGGTTTTCCATGTTTGTCCAGAATCAAATGATAGGGCATGTTTACAGCATCTACCACAGGATCCAACGTTTTCTTAAGGGTTAAAAACTCCTTCTGATCCTGTTCAAGAAGCTCGTCATCTGCATCCAGCCAGAGAATGTAGTCCTTAGTTGCCTGACTGAAAGCGTAGTTCCTGGCGGAAGCAAAATCATCATTCCAGGCATAATCAAAAATTCGGTCAGTATATTTTTTTACAATTTCTTTCGTGCGGTCCGTCGAACCGGTATCTACTATATTAATTTCATCCACAAGGTTATGCGCCGAATCTAGGCAGCGCTCGATATTGCTCTCTTCGTTTTTGACAATCATGCACAGACTGATGGTTATTTCTGTTTGTGGCATTGGATTATTTAGCCTCCCCAAAAATAAAGTCAATATATCGTATTCATAACAGGGGACAGCGGTGCATTTTCTTCGCGAAATATCGAGCTAAATAATTCAGTTAGGGGAATCGATTTTTAAGAAACATCCATGCTTTATCTAAGGGCTTAAAATATCTTCAAAATATTTTTTGTTGTAAAGAATCCGGGGATCTTGGGGACGGTAACCCCGGGCGATTTCATTATGTTTGTAAGCAAGGCTGTAGTTACCCAAACGATCATAGCAAAGGCATAACTGGATATGGGGAAGCCAAGTCCAACAGGCATGCTCCGCCGGACCCCAGTTCTCTCCAGGCCTTTCCAGCTTAGTAGCAAGGTTATACCAAAAAATACTCTTTTCGTACTGGCCATTTTCCAAGAAATAATTGCCCAGATGACAGCAGAACTCCGCCCTAGGAACATCATATTCGAAGGATTTAAAGAGAAATTGTAATTCATTGTCCTTGTCTTCAAGATGATGATAAATTCCGGCAAGACGTTGGCAGGCAGACAGTTTATTTTCAACCCATAAGTCCTCTTGCTGAAGAGCCTTTTGGTAGATCTCAATGGCACGATGGTATAAGCGGTGACTAAGCAGCTCATTGCCTATATAAAAGAGATCTCTTCCTGACAAGGGGTTCCCTTTAATCATCTGTTTTTCAAATATCCTGAGATTGCGATTCGGATCATCCCGGATTCCTAGATGAGTCACACAGACATCACTGTTCATAACATAACCGTCAATTTTCAAAAATTCATGGACGGCCCCAAACCATTGAAAGTTTTTACTGCGCTTTACCAATCTGTTGCGGCGAAGACTCATAGCAACCGTTTCATATTCATCGAGGTCCAATATATAAGGCATATTAACCACATCGATCAAAGGATCAAGGCTTTTTTTCAATATCAAAAATTTGTCACGATCGCACCCTGAGATAATGTCGTCTGCATCCAGCCAAAGGATATAGTCCATATTAGCTTTAGAAAAAGCAAAATTCCGTGCTTCAGCGAAATCATCTATCCACTCAAAATCAAAAACAAAGTTAGTATACTTTTGGGCGATTTCTTTAGTTTGATCTATTGACCCCGTATCAACAATGATTATTTCATCAGGAATACCTGTCACAGAATCCAGGCATCTGGAGATTGTTTGTTCTTCATCTCTTACTATCATACATAAACTTATTGTAATCTTTGAATTATTCACAATTTATTCACCTCGTATACAACCGTAAAATATCTATCTATAAGTATAGGCCAATAGTTTGAGGAGAGGGCTCCGTGGAGCCCTCGTTTAAGCAGTTAATTTAATTTCATAAATCTTAAACTTGCTGCCACGTTTGTGAGCTGTCCAAAAGCGTTGTTTACCAAAGTAACCGTTGCGCCGCTTGTATTTCTCAATGTTATAATATCGCCGGCTGAAGCGGTAATAATTGAAGGCCCTTCATTCCTTCGAACTGTAGGCGTTCCGGAAACGCTCGACGCATACACCGTACGGATGCGTATTGCCCCATTTTGAGTTAAAGCAAACTCATTATTGGTAGAAACTGTAGTCGAGAAATCGACTGAATAGTTTCCGGCAGGCAAAGTTATTTGTGTTGAACCAGTAGCGTAAGTTATACCTCCGATTAATATGCCAACTGAGTTAAACGTCACATCACCGCCGCTGGCAATTGATTGCGTTGTCGTATCATAGAGGTACGCATAGGCTGCTAATCCAGACCCGGTAGCTCCAGTTGCTCCTTGTGTTCCTTGGATACCTTGCGTTCCCTGGATGCCTTGCGTTCCTTGGATGCCTTGGGTTCCTTGGATACCCTGCGTTCCTTGGATACCCTGCGTTCCCTGGATACCTTGCGTTCCTTGGATACCCTGCGTTCCTTGGATACCCTGCGTTCCTTGGATACCCTGCGTTCCTTGAATGCCTTGTGTTCCCTGGATACCCTGCGTTCCCTGGATACCTTGCGTTCCTTGGATACCCTGCGTTCCTTGGATACCCTGCGTTCCTTGGATGCCTTGTGTTCCCTGGATACCCTGCGTTCCCTGGATACCTTGCGTTCCTTGGATACCTTGCGTTCCTTGGATACCTTGCGTTCCCTGGATGCCTTGGGTTCCTTGGATGCCCTGCGTTCCTTGGATGCCCTGCGTTCCTTGGATACCCTGCGTTCCTTGGATACCCTGCGTTCCTTGGATACCCTGCGTTCCTTGGATACCTTGAATACCTTGCGTTCCTTGGATACCTTGTGTTCCTTGGATACCTTGTGTTCCTTGGATACCTTGTGTTCCTTGGATACCTTGCGTTCCTTGAATGCCTTGCGTTCCTTGAATGCCTTGCGTTCCTTGAATGCCTTGAGTTCCTTGGATACCCTGCGTTCCTTGGATGCCTTGTGTTCCCTGGATGCCTTGCGTTCCTTGGATGCCTTGCGTTCCTTGGATACCTTGTGTTCCTTGGATACCCTGCGTTCCTTGGATACCTGTTGCTCCCGTCGCTCCCGTCGCTCCTATTATCCCTTGAGCCCCAATAACATTTATCTCTTCAGCCACCATCCGATGGGCTGTCGTCAAATTACCTGCGGCATTTTTTCCCCAGGCCGTAACCTCAACGGCATCAGAACTCGTTATAAATTGGAACTCAAAAGCATCAAAATTAGCAAAATAGTTTCTAGTTGCCACTCCACCGGGTACCAGAGTAAAAAATTCCAAAACGTACTGTGTTTTTGTAGCTCCGGTTAAATAATAACCCTGTATTTGGATGGAAGCAGTTACTGAATCGTCATTTGTTATTCTCACAGTAAGCGTCGAAGTCGGTCTGACCCCGCCGACCGCCGGATTGTCAATCAACCCAGTAGTTAAAGAAGGCAATTACCCCATCTCCTTTCCTATAATTATTAGGATTATTTTGAAGTATACTTTTTAAAAATGGATGCTTATATTGATATCTTGGCTAGCGAGAATCAAATAGCGATACCTCGGCAAATTTTTTGCCCTCCGATTTTCAAAAATTCTCTTATTTAGTGCACCACATTTACGGACACCGTCGTAATCTATCGTTACTATAATTTTACGTTTCATGTCCAGTTTCTGTTACTGCCAGATATCATCTAACCCCATAAATGTTTATTAGTTATATTCAGCGACTGTCATTTGTGCCCCTACACTTGGTGCTAATTCCATAGTTAAGGGAGTAGCTGAATTATTTCTTAGTGTTAAAACATCCCCGGCATTTAGTAACAAAATAGCCTGACCTGAAACTTGACCAGTGGCAATCAGCGCTGAAATAGGCGTTGAGGCATCTACTGTACCGTTCACTGTGATAGCAATTGACGAACCGACGCCTGCAGTTATTGACACACTATAATCGATTTGATAATTACCGGTATTAGCGACAACCACAGTGGTCGCACTTGCAGTGTGCGTTATATTTGAAAGAGGACCGTTGTTACTGAAAGGTACATCGGCGCCGCCAACGACAGTTGCATCAGCTAGTGTAGCAAGTTCATAGACATATCCAAAGGCAGGCAAACCGCCTGTTCCTGCAGTGCCCTGGATACCTTGCGTTCCTTGAATACCCTGCGTTCCCTGGATCCCCTGCGTTCCCTGGATCCCCTGAGTTCCCTGAATACCCTGCGTTCCTTGAATACCCTGCGTTCCTTGAATACCCTGCGTTCCTTGAATACCCTGCGTTCCTTGAATACCCTGCGTTCCTTGAATACCCTGCGTTCCTTGAATACCCTGCGTTCCTTGAATACCCTGCGTTCCCCTGTCGGTCCAGTTGCCCCTGTTATTCCTTCTGAGCCAATCACATTCAGTTCTTCGGCTACCATGCGATGGGCTGTTGTCAAATCACCGGCAGCATTTTTTCCCCAGGCTGTGATCTCCACAGCATCTGAGCTAGTTAGAAACTGGAACTCAAAAGCATCAAACTGAGCATAGTAATTTCTTGTAGCTACCTCACCCGGATTTAAGGCAAAAAGCTCCAAAACGTACTCTGTCTTAGTGACTCCAGTCAAATAGAATCCTATAATTTCAACGGAAGCTGAAACGGTGTCATCATTTGTTATCCTGACAGTTAGCGTTGACGTTGGTCTTACCCCAGAGACCGCAGGATTGTCAATCAACCCAGTCGTTAAAATAATCATCAAATCGTCTCCTTAAATTATTTTTAATTAAAAGGGATTGACTTCTCGGGCCACTGCCCGATGTGCTGCGGTAAGATTTCCGGTTGAGTCTTTCCCCCAAACGGATACTTGCACAGCCTCTGAATTAACAAAGAATTGAAACTCGAAAGCATCAAATTGGACAAAGTAGTTTCTCAAAGCTACTTCACCCGCTGCAAGTGTAAAAAACTCTTCCACGTATTTCACTTTGGTTGCTCCGGTCTGATAAAAGCCCTCGATTTGAATCACCACGGTTGAGGTATCATCATTAGCGATCTTTACAGCGAGCGTTGAACTCGGTCTAACACCCGCAACCGCAGTGTTATCAAATAAACCTGTTGTTAAATATGGCATTCACTCACCTCCTAATTATGGGTCTATACATTGTATTATCCCTGTCCTCTTTTGGTTACCTAATTATTCCATTTATTAGAGAGACCAGAAATCTTTCTTTATCTGTATCTTGGCATTTGCTATTTAGATGTCTTGGGGTTTGCTTTAAAAAAGATAGTCTTTATCTAAATAAAAAAAGTAAGGATTAATTAAATTCAAAATTAATCCTTACTTTTTAATAATAAATATGGACGAACGTCTAAAGTTGTTCCCATATTAAAGTTTAAGCGAAAAATGCTATAAAGCTCCCCATTCTCTTCCTTCATTTCGTACAATTTTGCCCATCCTGGAATAGAATAATTTTTTGTTATATTCCCACTCAGGAGGGTCCTGGTAATAATCTTGAGCCCTGGGATGATACAAGTGCACCGTAATCGCCGTCGTCATACAGTAACTGCAGCCATTCCCTAATAAGCGGTGGATAAAATCATTGTCATCATAGGCAATTCCCACAAAATCTTCATCATAGCCCCCGATCTCATAAAATTGATCGCGGTGCATTGCCATTAAAAAAGGCATTCTTGTATCTAATACGATGCAGTTATTTAAGGCATCCAATTCAAACGAGCCATTCTTATCCTTAATCTGCTCGAGAAACCTCCCATCTCGATCATCTTTTCCAATTGGAATACCCAATAGTTTGGGCTGATCGAGGATCGGGGTAATTAGAGCCGCAATCGTTTGGTTGATATGAAACATTTCAGCGCAGCAGAGAACTAAAATATCTCCGGACGATTGTTTCACTCCAATATTAATGGCAAAGCCAGGAATCCGCCAAACAGGCTCTGAGTTTAGATTTCTCTGCCCGGAAAAGATATACTTCAAATTGAGTTTTTCTTTGAATTCATTGCAGACTTCTTCGGTTTCGTCTTGTAGGCCATCATTAACCACAATGGTCTCGAACTCAAAGGGTATTGTCTGTTGGGATAGAGAAAAAAGCCCCCATTTTAACAAGTTCACTCTTTGAAATGTTGTTATAATGATAGAAATTTTAGGCTTTTTTTTCTGTCCGGCGCTGCGTTTAGTGTTTTTTTTTGCCATTAGTTTTTGCGAAACAGTTGTTAAGAGACGGTACCATTTTTCCATGGAATCTTGGGTCGACAATTTCTTCTCGATCATCACCTGCCGAGGCGAAAAAACACGGTTTGGTAATTCTTGAAGGGCGGCTTCAAAATCCTCTCCGAAAATCCCACATCGTGAACGTTCTTCTTCACTGAGGTCTTTAAAAATTCCCACCTGCCGCATAACCACCGGAATATCACATAGACATGCTTCAACCGCTGCCAAGCACTGAGTCTCAACGGGCGAACCGATCATAAAGAAATCAGCGCAGTTCAAGAGCTTGGTGATTAGGGTTTGGGCTATTCGGTTAAACACTCGAACATTGGGAGCAGCGAAGGTTTCCTGGGCTTTAGAGACCAAAATCCAAGTGATCTCGGGATGTTGTTCTATACAGCTCCGCACTTTGCTCCAACCCTTTACCTCAGAAAAATCGCCGACAAAAATACCAATTCTTCCTGTATCAAACCCCAATTCCTTGCGAACCTCCACTTTATCCAGAGGCTTAAAGAGTTCTAAATCAACACCTACGGGAATGATCTCAAAATCATGCTCTGGATAGGACAGTGCAGTTTGCAATGAATTAGTAACAAGTATGGAGGCTCGGCGTAAATTTTCCTCTTGCTGCGCACTAGCCCAGCCCATAGACCTCAGATTGTCCTGTAAAAAGGCAATCGTATAACGGGATGGATCAACGGTGTTTATAAACGTCGCATTCTGAATAACGACTTCAACCTCTGGGTGATGCATCTGAATATAATTCCGGGCATTTGCCGCATAATCGCCTTCGGTGCCTGCGAGATACATATCAACACCTGCGGAGGATGGTAAGGCTTCCAGGAGAAAATTCCATAAGACCTTTTCCCCCATGGACCCTGTAATCAGGTCATTACATACCGCAACTTTGATTTTTTCTTCTACCCTTTCTGCTGTTCGCGGGCTATTTAATTCCCCGCACTGAAAATGATAGACGATACTGTCAAATGCGGTTTGATGTTGAATCCCTTCGGCGCTAAGTTTCGACATTAAGACATTATCCCCGGATATACACGGTTCACCCGGCCGCGTTATGATCGGATGAGTAAAATCACTTCCTGGAACGATATTTCCTTCCGGATAACCGCCTACTCTCTTAAAATGTTCCTTCCGTATCAAGAGAGGCATAAATAAACCGCCATCCAGCAATTTAGGCTCCGCTAAATCGCGAGCATACTGCTCAAATTCTGTTTCTTGATAGGACAGATAATCCTTGCCAAAGTCCTTTTCCACCCCAAACTGACCGCTGCGCAGCCTCCCAGACTCCACTAATCGAGCGGTGACACAGTTCTCTCCGTTATAGGCCTGCCATAGATTATCAAACCAGCTCGGCGTAAAGGCCATATCCGAATTGATCAAAACGACAAAATCTCCCCGTGCCTTGTTAACCGCAAAATTGTAAGCACGATAAACATTGTTGATATACCATTCCTCTTGCTGCTCAGGAGTATTCGTGTGAACATAGTGCGGCACATAGTTATCACGCAAATATTCGAGAACCACAGAATCAGCATCATTGGCAACAAAGAAGAACTCTTTGTCGGTCATATCCGTATATTTAAAGACCTGCTCATAAACGAACTTCAACCATTCAACGCTTTTGTAAATCAAACAGATAATGCTGAATTTTGGTTTAAACACTTCATCACGATATTGTTCGACATAGGTTAAAGACTCCGCAAACGTTAAAGGTTTTGGTTGTTCATCATCAATCCACAAGTCTTCCGGAAAGAGCTGCTGAGGAACTTTTTGCACGACTAACTGTTCTTCACTGATCAAACGATCGAGCATTTCATATCCTCGTTGTCCATGCGATCTATAAACGAGGTATTTATGAGCCAGCCTTTGTTTTGAAGAGAAACCATAATGCAGCACTTGAATTTTATCTGTCCAAGTCATCTTTCGAATTGTAGAAGGATAAGGCGGCTGATGAAGTCCCGGCTTAGTTTCGGTAAAACTTATACCAGGAACCACGCGCCATAAACGACAAAACCAACCCGAGCCAAATAAACTATCGATCCTTTGCCAGGAATGACTTCGCCATAAATTGATTTCATGAAAACTCATGGCATCATATTCCTGTTCCTCACAATATCTGCACAATTCTTGCAGAGATTCTTCTGCATTTGCGGTTAGTACTTCATCTGCATCCAGCCAAAGGATAAAATCCGGTTTTAATTTTAAGGCCTCTTGGAGCAAGAGTTTTTTATGACTACGCTCGTTGGCAAAATTATTTTTTGTTGAGCGAAGGACATAAGGTGTTTGTTTCAACATATATTCGTAACTTCCATCCGTGCTTCCATCATCATAGACAACCAAACTATCCACAAGAGGTTTGATATGATGCACAAACCTCTCTAAGTTACCTTTAATGAGTTCATTATAAATTTGGCAGATTCCTACGATCCGATAGTTCATCGCAAGAGCTCCCCTTCTTCCCGATTATCCAGTCCCATCATTAAATGGTGCTTTCGCAGGAGCGCTTCCGTTTCTTCATCAGTCATAAGGAAATCTCCCGAGCTATATTCTTTTGACAACGCCAGTAAGCCCGGTTCTGCTGCCGTTAATTCAGGAAGCATTGGCTTAATCGCGTAATAGCCTCCGCGGTCATAAGCTCTCCAGGCCTCTTCTTCTGAAATCAGGATTTCATGGACCTTTTCACCGGGACGGATTCCCGTATACGAGATCGCAACCTTCCGATCCCCAATCAGGGCCTTAGCGATATCTTCTATGCGAGCCGCTGGAATTTTGGGAATAAATATTTCTCCAGCCTTAGCTCCTTGGAGAACTGCAAAGATAGTATCTACCGCGCTCTGTAAAGGCAATAAAAACCTTGTCATTTCCTTGGTTGTTATTGTGATTGGCCCTCCGTGCTTGATTTGTTCCTGAAATAACGGAATAACCGAACCTCTGGAAGCAAGTACATTACCATAACGCACACAGATAAACCTAGTCTTGGGGAGCGTCACATTGGCCGCGATAAAGATTCGCTCTTGCATAGCTTTGGAGATTCCCATGGCGTTCACCGGCTTACACGCCTTATCCGTCGATACTCCAACAACTGTTTCTACGTTCAGATCATTTTCAGCAATAGCCCGGACAATATTTTCAGCTCCCAGGACATTCGTTTGAACTGCTTCAAAAGGAAAATACTCACAAGAAGGTACTTGTTTTAAAGCTGCTGCATTGATCACAATGTCCGCATTTCTCAAAACAGAACTAACTGAATGATAATCCCGAATATCTCCGATTCTAAATTCGATTAAACGTGTGAAATTATCATAAATGACCTCATCGGTCACATTGCGCTGATTCTGGTATTCGACACGCATCGCATGCTGTTTGGCTTCATCACGCGAAAAAATAATGATTTTCTTAGGGGAACCGAGTTCTTTCTGGAGGAGTCTCCTGGTTAAAACCTTTCCCAGTGAACCTGTGCCCCCGGTAATAACAATAACTTTGCTATCAAAAAGTTCCATAATTCTTCCCCCTTGGTCTAACCGTTATGATAAGGTCCTTGTAAATAATCTTGATACATTTCATTAATGAGCTCCTCCCAAGTTGGTGGGGAGTAGCCCGTTAGAGAACGAAAAACCGAAGAGTTCAAAGATCGATCCGACCGGACACCATCCTCTGGCTCGATGTTTATATTTTTACCATATTGAGCATTGATCAGTTTAAGCAATTCATACTTGGAAATTGGATTCGAGGACACATGATAAAGCCCCGACATTTCCGAATTTGGGATCACATAATCCGCAATGATTTGAGATAATTCAATCGTCGGGAAACCGGAATAAATGACGTTTCTAAAGCCACGCACTCCATCCTTCTGGCTTAGAAACCATTCGAGCAAACCATAGTTTCCTTTCAGTTCATGTCCAATAATGGAAGTTCGCAGGGTAATACAATGTGGATAAGCGACTTCTCCAAGGTATTTGGCTCTTCCATAGAGATCTCTGGCATTAGAAACATCACTTTCGGCATAGTTTCCTTTTTCTCCATCAAAGACACAATCCGTGCTAATATGGATCATTCGGACACCCGCTTTACTGCAAAGCGACGCAATGCGGTGAGGCAGCAGTGCATTAATGGTTATTGTCTCGATAGGATCTTCTGCCTCGGGAATTTGCTTGATAATACCAATGCAATTGATAACAATGTCTGGTTTCACTTCGCCGAAAACCTCAACGAGCCCTTCCATCTGATGGATATCGATGTCTTGACGTACTTTCTTCATCTGATCCCTTGGCCGCCAATCAGACAAAACCTTCGAAGAACGAACTGTGGTAAAAACATCTAAATTGCGTTCCCCTGCAAGATGGCGGAAAAGGGTATGCCCCAGCATCCCTGACCCACCCAAGATCAATACCTTGTACATGCTAGTGTCCACTCCTTTTCTCAACCGCTTCCTATAAGTCTGGGAAGAATTCACGCGCTTTTTTCAAAGCAGGCTCTGTATAATTTGCCGGTACATAAAGGCTCCCATTCCGACCGTGCCAACGATAGCCTAAAAGCAGTTCATCAAGAAAGCCGCACGGATAACTTCTAAGCATGCGAAACCATAGCTCGTAGTCATGAACAGTAGCCATACTTTCATCGAAATACCCAACCTGATCTAAGGCTGATTTGCGCATCATCACTGAAGATCCGTTGATAAAGCAGCCCTCCATCAGTTTTTGTACCATTACTCTCTGGTCCGAATAAAACGGCGAGTGCACTTCATACTGCTTAGATCCTGCCCCATCGATCATGACAAAGCTGGTATAACTAAATCCCAGTGCAGGCTCTTTCTCCATCAAACAAACCTGTTTGGCAACCTTATCCGCTAAAAAAATATCATCAGAGCTCAACCAACACACATATTTTCCCGATGCAACGGCAAGACCAAAGTTCAAGGCACTGGCTGTTCCGCCATTATCCTTATAGTAATAATGAATCCAGGGTATAAAAGGCATAAGAATTTCTTGCGTTTGATCCGTCGAGCCATCATCTACCACAAAAATCTCCATGTTTGGATAATTTTGATCGAGAACGCTCTTTACAGCAATGCCAACATATTGTGCATAATTATAAGTTGGTATAATTACACTGACTTTTGGCATCGTCATCATAGTTTCCCTCCACTCCCAATGGCTAGAATCCTTGCCACTTACGACTGCCCTCTTATATAGACTTTTCGGCATCTAAAATTGTTTTAAATTCCTCTTTAGCCTTTTCGAAATCAGTCATCGTACCAATGTCAAACCAAAGGTCTTGACTCTCGTAACCTACCACCCGAGCTTTTTCCCTCAACAGCCGCTGAACCAGATCAGGCATATCAAACCGTTCGTCCTCTGGTATATACGACAATATCTGCTTGTTAATCACATAAATGCCCATACTCGCCCAGTAATTAAGCGAGGGTTTTTCCCTATAGCCTGTGATGTTACCATCTTCTATCTCTAAGACTCCAAAGGATGAACTAACAGCTTTGTTGTGAACCGCAACCGTCATATCCGCTCGGCTCCGAAGATGATGCTCATATAAAGCCTTAAAATCTAAAGTGGTTAATTCATCACCATTGACTACCAGAAAATGATCCTCTAAATCCTCGACCAACCGTAACGGGCCAGCCGTCCCCAAAGGTTCCTTCTCCACGGAATATCGAATTGTCACCCCCCAAAAACTGCCGTTCTGAAAATAAAGCTTTATAAAATCCGCCAAATATCCCAAACACATGATAATTTCATCAACCCCGGCACGTTGGAGTTGATGCACAAGAATTTCCGCTATCGGTTTGTCTCCAATCGGAAAAAGGGGCTTGGGTAAAACCCGCGAATACGGGTCTAGGCGTACTCCCCGGCCGCCCGCTAAAATAATAGTTTGCATTGCATTTCCCTTCTTCACTTTTCATAGGAACCTTATATAGTTGTTCATATTTGATATTTTCCTATCTGAAAACGATTCAAATGAGCAGAAATCCACGCCATCGTCTTTTTTATTCCTTCTTCAAGGGAAACCTGTGGTTCCCACTCCAGAGTTTCTTTCGCCAACCGGTTATCGGCTAAAAGACGATTCACCTCACTCCGACTGGGTCGAACTCTGGACTCATCAAGGACGATTTTCCCCGAACTGCCTAGGGTTGCAATAATTATCTGCGCTAATTGCCCAATCGAAATTTCCTGTCCTGAACCCACGTTAATCACTTTTCCAACCGCCGCTTGTTTTTGTGCTGCTTTTATAAAACCCTCCACTGTATCTGAAACAAAGGTGAAATCACGTATGGCCTCGGTATTACCAAGAAGAATTTCTTCACTGGCAAGTGCCTGAGTAATTAACGTCGGAATGACAGCACGGGCTGACTGCCTCGGTCCATAACAATTAAACGGCCTTACCGTAACAACGGGTAGGTTATAAGAAGCATAGAAACTTTCTGCTAACTTATCCGCCCCAATTTTACTCGCCGAATATGGGGACTGACCCTGAAGAGGATGAGCCTCATCGATTGGGACATAACGTGCAGACCCGTATACTTCACTGGTGGACGTATGGACAATTCGTTCAACTCCATGATCGCGTGCAGCCGTCAGAATATTAAACGTCCCCAAGATATTCGTCTCAATAACCTCCCGGGGATTTTTATAGGAATAAGGGATCCCGACCAAAGCACCAAGGTGAAAAACAGCATTGCATCCCTTTACTGATCGTTCTATTACATCCGCATCTCGCAAATCCCCTGCGATGATCTCAATCTCTTCAAGTTCCCGCTGCTCTAAATCTTCCAAATTTCCGCGGCCATTTCTGGAATTATAACGGATAAAAACCCGAACACTTGCCCCCGCTTTGACTAAGTCTTCTGTCAAATGGCTGCCGATAAAACCACCAGCCCCCGTGATCAAGACTTTTTTTCCCTCCCACATCACGCTCTTTCATTCCTCCTTCCCGATAACTGATATATCGTATGTCAATGTATGTTTATCTGACACAAGTTGCCACATTGGAGAAGGTTGCTACATACACTAGCAATAAAACCACCTCGGAGGTTAACCTATGAAAATTGTGATTCCGGCTGAGAGTTTAGAAAAAGGCGGCGGAGCCCGTTTTCTCTATCAGGTAGCAAATGCTCTGATAGATCGTGGCCAAAACGTAGAATTAGTCATGCCTCAACAGGCTATCGTAGAATGGCCTGTGCGCGCTAAAATAACTCGGGTAAAAGAATTATCTCCGAAGGCATTTCCCTCATGCGATTTTATCCTGCCCAATTTCTATTCAACTGTTTTTCCAGCCTGGCAATCGAAAAAAGGGCAAGTTGTTCGCCTTAGTCTCGTCTACGAGCCATTGTGCATAGCTAATCCTGAATTATCCAAAGCCACCTATTCTATCGATGCGCCAATTGTCACCATTTCTCAGTGGCAGCGCCAACTGATTCTTTCGGAAGTCGGCCGCGACAGTTCAGTAATCTCTGGTGGCGTCGATTCGGCTTTTTTCCATCCCTCCCCTAAGCTTTCCGCGCGAACTGGTCAAAAAACTATTTTCTACATTTTGCGTGGTCCAGGCTATTCCTGGAAAGGAAATAGCGACTTTCTGGAAGCCTGCAAATATCTGAAGGAACGTTTCCCGAATTTTACTCTTCTTGTTGTTAATCCAGAAGAGCAAACATTCGAAACTACATTTCCTTATACGATCATGAAAGCCAAAAGTGACCAAGAGATGGCCCTACTCTATGCTCGAGCAGACCTTTTTGTTTATGCCTCATATTACGAATCATTTGGCCTACCGCCCCTTGAAGCAATGGCTTGCGGGACGGCAGTTATAACTACCGATTGTGGCGGGAATCGTGATTACACGAGAAATGGAGAAAACTGTATTGTCATTCAACCGAGCGATGTTATGGCCCTAACCGAAGCTATGTATCATCTATTAACTAATGACAACGAGCGACAGCGTCTTGCCGATGCCGGTCAAACTTTCGCAAAAAGTTGGACTTGGCAGCGTACTGCTGATCAATTGATATCTGTGTTAAAACAACTTTAAAGTTTACTATCAAACGTAAACGACCATACTCCGACAAATGTGAAAAGGTGTATCAAAGGGACCGTCCCTTTGACACACCTTTGACACACTTCAAACTCATGTTGTCTCATAAACTAGTCTATACAATTAGACGCAAATGTCTGACATCAAAATTCCCGTCTCTTCGCTTGTTCCATGAGCATCAAATATCTCGGAGCCATCTGCCTCCACTCTAAAGCTGCGGCACACTTCTGACCTCTAACCGCAAGAGATCGTAAGAACGCCGGGTTGTCAACAGCTTTGCGCAAAGCATCAGCCAACTGCTTAATATTCCCCGGTTCGAAGGTTAAAGCAGACATATCAGAGGTTAATTCTGCAAGCCCTCCGGCTCGAGAAGCAATCACTGGGACCCCTATTGCCATACCCTCCAAAGCGACGAGGCCATAAGCTTCACGCCGACTGGGTACCACCAAGCCTGCCGCCTGCCCCATCCAGCGCCATACTTCTGAACTTGGCAGCCAACCTAGGAACTTAACCCAAGCCCCAAGTTTCCTCGACTCGACAATCCGTTTTAAATAAACTTCATAAGAGTAGTCTGGCGCCTTTCCGATAATATTCAGTCGGACCTGCCGTCCACTCTTCCTTAAAAGATACACAGCCAGAATTAAATCCTCAATTCCTTTATAATCCAACAATCTGCCGACATAAAGAAACTCATTAGCAGCTTTCGGCTCCCAACGTTCAGATGGCCAGGAAATACCCAGGGGAGTAACTTCCGTTTTTAAAAGATATTGAGGAAATTTCTCTTGCAAATAGTTCTTTTCGCTCTGGCTTATTAGATGAATGCGTCTGCAGCGCATCAACAGATCCTCTTGAACTTTAAATTGTGCTTGCAGCTCAGGCTCCGCTCTATCTCCCAACTCCTGACGCAAAAAAGAATAAACAGAATAGAGAATGGGAATTTTTCCACCAGAAAGTGTATAGGCCAGAGAAGTAAAATTAATGGCATGGCAATGAATTAAGTCCCATTCCCGATTAAGCTCGGGAAATTCCTGACCTACCGTCTCCGCTTTAATCATACCTAAATTGCCACAATAATGGGCGTTACGAGGCAATCCTAAAACTTTGATCTGTAATCCCCGTAAATCCCACCTAGGTTCGGTAAAATCGCTACGTGGTACTATGACAGTTTGACGCACACCTGAACGATCAAGCATATGCACCATGCCGGTGACTGCAGTACCGGCTCCACCAAAACTTTCTTCTTCGAATTCGTTTGTCAAGGATAACACATCCATAAAATTACCTCCATACACCATCCTATGCGACAAGCCTAAGGTGGTGCCGAAGCAGATTTTATATTAAGGCTATCATTTAGTTTAGTTACAAGCGTTTGTAATATTTTTTCTAGTTTTAGATGTTTTCTCCTATTTATTGGTTTGTTTTTTCAAAATTAATTCAAGTATTTCAAAAAAACAAACTTCTTTCTGATTAAACTTTAGATTTATGTTATAATAATACAATAAGTAGCTAAAAGATAACGTAATTAATTTGTAAAAACTATTATAATAAGTATATTGAGAGGAATGTGTGTATGAGTGCAGCTAAAGTAATGATTGTCGATGATTCATTTTTTTCTCGAACGCTTCTTGCCGAAACTTTGCAACTTGGGGGATGTGAAGTTGTAGGAGAAGCGGATTCGTTCGATTCCTTAATCGAAACCTATAACAATTGCCAACCTGACATTGTTACTATGGACATCGTTATGCCCGGTACTGACGGATTCGAATGCAGCAGAGCACTTCTGCTGAATGATCCCTCAGCTAAAATAATACTTGTAAGTTCAATGAAAGATGAAGAAACGGAGGCTGAGGCTAGACGGACAGGCATTGCCGGATATGTCCAAAAGCCCGTTGATGGCGAATATCTCTCGAATATCATTAAGAACATACTATCGCCGGACACTCTATTTGAGGAACTTATTGAATCAGCTCCCGGAATTTTTAATGAAGCGCTTTCGCAGAATATTACACGTATGACTAAGACGCCAGTATCTTTCGAATCTATGGATACCTTCGGTGACACTTATGTATCCCAAGGGATTACAACGGTTATCGGTATCATTGGACGCTATTCCGGATCTGTGATTTTGGATTTATCAAGTGAGGCTGCCGAGCAAATTGTTGAAGTTCTTTTACATCGCCCCAGCAAAAACCACGAAGAAGTATTGGCAATGGTCGCGGAACTCGCCAATATCATTGCAGGCGTCGCTTGTTCGATGCTCAACAAAAAGGACAAATCCTACAGTTTACGCGTATCTCCTCCCAGTGTGTTTTTTAGCTCAAGCTCAGAAATTGCCAGTCCCAATTTAAAAATTCAGGCCTCCTATGCTCAAACAACCTTTGGCCCTGTATTTCTAGGAATTGGTTTTAAAAAAGGAGCGGCATCATGGATATAAATCTCATTAATCCGCTCATCCTATCATTTATAGACATCCTTCCCCAAATTGGTTTTCAGTCAGTGGAACGTAAAGCCCTCTCCTTAGTCGAATCAACGTTGGATTACGATGGAGTGCTTGTAAATATATCTTTGGTCGGAGTGTTAAAAGGTGCTATCTTAATTGGTATGAGCTTAGATTCTGCTAAAGAATTTGCATCCAAAATGATGATGGGTATGCCGGTGACGGACTTTGATTCGCTGGCCCAAAGCGCGATCTCAGAAATGGGGAATATGGTGTGTGCCAATGCTTGTACTCAATTTAGCAAGGTGGGCATAGACGGACTTGATATTTCTCCTCCGGTCCTGCTTATTGGTCATAATGGACAGGCCACTTTACCCGTTCCTCAAACCATAGCGGTTCAGTTTCTCGTTGATGGTATTGAGATTAATGTGTACGTAGGGTTGATTGAAGTAAATGGTTAATTAAAGTAGCCAAAATATAAGACAGCGGCTGCCGCTCTGAGAACTCTAGTGTTCTCGGAGCGGCAGCCATTTTTTTGTTAACTAGAACAAAATACTTCCTCTTAATTCCCAATTGAGGATGACTAACATACCTTAACTATAAGAGCAATATTTTATAACCCAAACCAAGGAGGTACGCAATGCCAACCTTCATCTATCCTCCCTCAATACCTTGGAATTGGATGTTTCAACGACCTCAACAACTTCTTGGGCAATTTTCCTCATCTGGACACACGGTTCTATATGAAGACCTGGGGAACTTTCCTCATCCTAGAATCAGGAGCTTATCCTCAAGTCTACATCTCTGTCAAGGAATTTCAGCCCTTGAGGTTTCACATCTACGACCACGTATACTTTGGTTAACAGTTCCCTCTCATATTAACGTTATTTCCAATTATAATCCTGATCTCGTTATCTACGATGCTGTTGATGAGCCCAAAGAAGAATTTGCAAGTTGGGCGCCCTATTACCCTACTATCCTTGAAAAGGCGGATCTTATTTTTTGTAGCAGCCAAAGCATCTATAACTATTTTTACCCAAGGCATCCTCAGGTATATCTGGTTCCTAATGGCGTAGATTACGTGCATTTTTCCCCCTCTCCCACTAGCCGCCCCAAGGATCTGCCGATAGGCAAGCCCATTATCGGCTACAGCGGTGCAATAGCTCCTTGGGTTGATTGGGAGTTGCTTAAAAGCGTGATCCAACAAAATAATGATCTTAACTTTGTATTTATCGGGGCCCTTTTTCAGAAATATAAATTTCCGCTAAATTTTAAAAACGTTTACTATTTAGGGTTGAAATCTTATTATGACCTGCCGACTTACCTACATTACTTTGACGTTGGATTAATACCATTTCTGCTAACAGAAATGACAAAGGGATGCAACCCCATTAAACTCTATGAATATTACGCTGCGGGAATTCAGGTATTAGCCACACCTCTGCCCGAATTGCTCCCAGTTCCTAAAATCAATCTTGAAAGTGATCCCCGTTTATTCTCCCTTCGCTTACGTCATCTCTTAACAGAAAAGGATTCAAACAAAGCTGAACGAATGTCCTATGCTCACGCAAACGATTGGACACAACGAAGTGGTAGAATGCTTCAGCAAATTTTTATAATGACTAGCCAAAATCAAGAAAGCGTGTAACACCCCACAGAACTATGGAATACAATACGTTGAAAACGTTGGAAATCCTGCACAGTCTAACTTTTTCTCGATTCAATAAAGGGGGGGAATACACACATGCTATTTGAAACCCATGCTTGGGTAACCCTCGACAACGCAGTCGCCATATATAACGTATACAGCGACGTGCTTGTCGCCACCATCCCCGTAGGAATTGCGCCCGCTTTCCCAAAACGTACGCCGGATGGTATCAAAGTTTTAGTCCCGAATCAAGGAAGTAACACCGTCTCAATCTTATGTACCTCTACAAATCGTGTCTTAGCAACCATTCCGGTGGGGCTTGCTCCTACTGCCGTAGCCATTGACCCAACCAGTACAACAGCCTACGTGACAAACTCCGGAAGCGGAACAGTTTCTGTCATCAGCATTCCAACAGATACAGTAGTTGCAACAATTACCGTTGGCTCGAATCCTGTGGACGTAGCCATTGCTCGCGATGGCAGCCGCGTTTATGTCAGCAATAGTGGCAGCAATTCAGTTTCTGTCATTAATCCAGTAACAAATACCGTTATAGCCACAATTCCAGTCGGAACTTCGCCTGACGGTCTAGCAGTCAGCTTAGATAATTCAAAACTTTTTGTTGTTAACAGCGGAAGTAACAATGTCAGTGTTATCAACACTTCAAACAATACGTTGATAAGTACAATTCCTGTTGGTTCAGATCCTCAAAAAATCGCAGTCAACCCTGTCAACCCAGTCTTCATGTATGTAACCAACTTTACCTCTAACAGTGTAAGCGTCATCTCAACCACTGGACTCAATGTCACCACAACAGTACCTGTTGGCATCAATCCGCTTGGCATAGCTGTCACCGGTGATGGCACTCAAGTATGGGTTGCTAATGAAGGAGACAGTTCTATCAGCATAATTAATACCACCACAAATACTATTGCAGCTGCTCTTCCCACGTCCTTCCCACCAAGAGGGGTTACCGTTGGCAGAGTTGGATCAGCTCTATCCCCGAGTGAACCTATTGATTTGCTCGACCCTTATCAACTCGAAGAGATCACCGAATCGGTCTGTATCATTGTAGAAAAAGTTTATGCCAGCTGTCAGCAAAGAGAATGTTTCCCTGCTTTCACAGTCACATTGCCTACAGGAGTACCTCCGTTCACCTTTATCAGCATGACTTTCGCAAATGGCGTGATTGTTCCCGGCAGTATCGTCATAACTCCAATTCCATCTCGTCCCAATTTCTCCAGGGTACAATTCACCATTGAGATACCTTACACGCTGACTCTAAGAGATTCAACAGGCGCCCTGTTTACTGTAACAGGAAACCTGCCGGATATTAACAAAGATATTGTTATGTATTTCCCGCCTACTCGTCCAGAATTTGACTTTAATCTTCGTGTTGAAACAAGAACTGAAGTTTTAACAAGTCCTGTCTTTACAACAACAACTATTCAAATTGCCATCGGCAGCTTTGTCATAACTAAAGTAACCGGTGTTGTTCAACTTCTTGTTCCTGCTTTCGGCTTCTGTCCAGAGCCTCCGGCTTGTGAAGAATTCCCAGTTATTCCTCAGAATCCCTGTCTTAACTTCTTCGATACCACTCTCACTCCATTCCCCAGTGATTTCTTCCCACCACAACAGGACAATTGCTAGATACTCTATTTCTTATGACTTCTTGCCCTATAAAAAGAAAGGGTCGTCCACTGCGGCCTTTTCTTTTTACTAAACTATTTATCAGATAAGCCCTGATAAAAATAATAAGGAAGTGATCATATGGCTTTCTTAAATCGAACGACACCAAATTCTCTACTTCTAACCTATGAAAACGAATCTACCTATTTGCATATTGATTCTCAAGGATGTGCCCTTTTCGGAAAGGATACCCCCGAACCTTACTTCAGAATTCAAGAACCATTGCTTTTAGCCCACGGAATCATGACAGACTCTGAAACTGTTCATCTGGTTGTCTTAAAGACAAACGGCGAACTCTGTTATACGCTGATTCCCCGTTCTTCAAGTCCACAGACAACCTTGATCTCCAAATTGGATGTTCGGACAACTAAATATCGTCGGCTCTTTCTATTTCCTCAAGGTAAAATGATACATATTTTTTATGCTTGTTCCCACCAGGCTATTCGTGATCTCTGGCGTATTGAGCACCATTTCTGGAATGGTGCGACTTGGAACAGTGTTCATTTAGGGGAAGTTGTTCATCCGCGAGTACCCCTCTATCATGTAAACATGGATAGGCAGGGGAACCTCCATTTAGTCACCTTAACCTTCCAAGGAAGGTATTCTCTCCTCTTTACAAATCGTTTTAATGGAACATTTCACATATGGGGCTCACCGACTCAAGCCCTGAAGATTTCCGGCGAAGTTATAGATATGACCGCACTTATGACCTCAGACAATGTTCATCATCTATTTTGGGCTGTTAAAACTACTAATGGGCAGTTTGAAGTTCGTTGGGCACAGCAAACGAATGCCCTTGAACTGACGGGAGAATGGCTCCCATCGCCCGCTCCCATAAGAACCCTCTCCTCTCCTTGGAAAAATCTCGGCTCTTTGGAAGTTAACGGCGTTATCTGGCTTTTAATCCAAAGCGAAGAAGAAATCCTGCTGTTTAATGATGGCGCAGGTTGGAGGTTGGTTTCCACACACACGCCTTTCCATCAGCCCTTGCAGTGGGTTCATAAAAGTAAACGAAATTTCCATCAAACGCTTTGGTTAGAAAGTCAGGTTGAACGACGTACTCCGGTGTATTATCGTGAATTGGGTTTAGTTCTTTCCACTTCGCCTCAACTTGCTACTTTTCAGTCGCTCTCAACTAAAACAAGTCCCTCAGCTCCTCCCCCTCCTGTTCCGGCCTACTATCCCGAAGTATCCTCAGCAACTTATTATCCCATTTCCCCTGTTTCGACCTCAGAAAATCCCCTAAATGTTAATGATCCTCCAAAAGAAGCAGATCCTTCTTCAGAGGTTATCCAAGATATTCCCGAATCACCAACTCCTTCTCAGGAGGAAGATCCGCCTCAATCTCAGCCCCAACAAGAAAACCTTCAACTCGAACATCTAATCACAACTGTTACCCACTTGGAACAAGAAAATTCTAATCTGAGTCTCACGTTACAAGCTATAATGTCCAAATTTGACCAGATCCTTAATGCCCTCTCAGAAACTACTATTTCCAAAAACGATGTCAATTTCTCTGAAGATTTAAAAGAAGCCCCGGCCACGCCCGAAGTCCCTGTCGAAGAATTGGAGCCTTTTAAAGAGGCCATGTCAAATCTCGAAAAAGAAACACAAGGGCTCTCTCAAATCCTGCATAAAATGTTAGCCAAACAGGAGGAAAATGAATCCTCTTTAGAAAGTCTCGGTATGCAAATTTGCCAGCTTCAGGAGAAGACCGAATCGAAAAATAAAGGGGGCTTTTGGAACAAATGGATCACCTAAACTTACAATCCAACCTTGCAGAAATCTTATCGAAATATCCTCAAACAGCATTTGTATTTAAAAAATTCGGGATCTCAACAAGTGGCTGAGGGGCCAAAAGTTTACTCAATATGAGTATTGAGCAGGCTGCTCAACGTTATCATCTTAATTCAGCAACTCTGATCAAATCCTTAGAGGTTGTTATGAAACAATTCGGCGACGAGTGGAGACATTATTAATGAACTTATTATTTTTGAACGATTCATCATTGTTGAGCTATGGCTTAGCATCGGGTTTTTCTTCTTCTGATAGTTTTGAATATCTTCCGGTCCATTTGGCCGATTGGGAAAATCGTTTGGACCGCTTATTAAGAAAACAAAGACCAGATTTCGCTTTTGCTGAAGGAGTTTCAATTTCAACAGTAGCTCGGAGACTCTTTCCGCTTCTACGTCGTTATTCAGTTCCTCTCGTCTATTGGGCAATCGACGATCCCCCCGACTGGAACCGCATGTCCCGTCCCTTAGCGCGCGGGGCCAGTCTTGTACTTACTCCAGCCAAAGAGTGTCTGCCCCTATATCAGAGAGACAAAATTCGAGCGCATTACTTTCATTTTGCCTGCAATCCATCGTTTCATCGACCCGTTGAGCCGTCCTTTGATCTCCAAAGCGACTTACTGCTGGTGGCTAATTACTATACATCCTATCCTCAAAGGAAAACTGGTCTCGATACAATCCTCACTCCCTTACTCAATGAACCGTTTCATCTGAAAGTATACGGCAACGAACATTGGCTATCAAATTCCGACCACTATACGTTACCTTCAAACATTTACCAAGGTTATTTATCCTACAACCGGCTGCCTTGCGCGTATTCTTCGGCAAAGATTGTACTAGGTTTGCATTCAGTAATAACCTCCCCAACAATGATGAGTATGCGCACTTTTGAAGCATTAGGATGTCAAGCTTTTTTCTTAACCCATTGGTCACCAGCACTGGAAGCTCTTTTTAAAAACCACGTTCATCTCGTCTGGAGCCGCCATCCCGACGAAACGATTGAGCTCGTCCGTTTTTATCTAAACCGAGATGATCTCCGACTCAAAATTGCTCGCCAAGGCCAAGAGGAAGTATACCGCAACCATACATATAAACACCGGATACAATCCGTTCGAGCAATTCTCGAAACCTTATAATCGCTGGCTCAAGTCTCCTTCAGATTCTGGTGATTGAGCTAATATGAATAGGAGGCTTTCGATGAAAGTACTTTTTCAAGCACGCCCAGATCTCATGAAAAACCCTGCTGGAGATACAGTTCAGTTGATCTCCACAGGCCAAAATCTAATAAAACTTGGAGTTGAAGTAAATTTTTCCGCAGACCCCAACCTTGATTTAACCCTTTATGATTTAATACACATATTCAATATTACACGAGTTAAGGAAAGTTACATGTTTTTTTGCAACGCTCAAAAACAACACAAGCCAATCCTTATATCACCAATTTATTGGCCGCCAATTGCCTTTCTGAAAAGAGAGGGCATCCATCCCAATGCCTTAGCAATTTGGAAACATATGCAGCCCATGCGTGACCGATTAGTTAGGGAATGCCAACTCTTACTCCCGAATAGCCAGATGGAGATGGATGCTCTCCGTCAAGATTTCCCTAAAGCAGCAAACTATATAGTTATCCCCAACGGATTCCCCGATGCTTTTATAGGTGTTAATTCAGATGCTTTTCGCCAACAGTTTCCCCATTTACCCCAAGAGTTTGTGCTCTGTGCGGCAAGAATTTCGCCACGTAAAAACCAGTACTGGTTAGCGAAAGTTGCACAAGAACTTAGTCTTCCGGTTGTCTTATTAGGTCCTATAAATGACCAAGCTTATTTCGAAAGTGTGACGCTTTTTCCTAATATTTATCATCTTGGAACGCTACAGGGAGAACTTCTGGCCTCAGCTTATTCAGCTGCCAAAGCACATGTCCTGCCAAGTTGGTTCGAGACGCCGGGTTTGTCCAGCATTGAAGCTGGAGCATGCGGTACCGTCGTTATTTCCACAGATCAAGGAAGCCCTAAAGAGTACTTCCAGGATATGGCCTTATATGTGCATCCATTTGATAATGAAGGTTTACGTCTTGCCCTCGAGCAATCCTTTCAAGCATCACCTTTACCCTTAATGCATCACCTGCGCCAACATTACACCTGGTCCAAAGTTGCCGAGATGACCTACGAAGCTTATCAAACCCTCCTCTAACAAGATGATATCCTCAAACCAAAAAAACGAACTTCACACCACTTCACTAAGTGGGGAAGTTCGCATTGGATTAACAAGGTTTCCTCTAGTTCTAATTAGAACAGGTCACCATAATGTTCAGTAGTTAGTCCTACTGCACAAGCATATTTCAAAAAGCTATTGACGCTTGCTATAACAATACGGAGATCAACTGTTAGGAGTTCAATGCCAACTAAGGAAACTCTAACATATCCATCAATTACTATCCCTTTTTCCAAAATGCGGTCAACAACTTCTGCCAGGCTTGAGGAATCGACATCCTTTTTCATAAGGTTTACCCCCTCTCTAATTATACCTTAGAATGAAACTTGTCCTTGTCCTTGTCCTACTGTATAATATGCTCAGTTTTGGACATGGTGCATAAATATAGTTATTTTTTACTTAACAGAAAACTAAAAGAGCTGTTCTGAAAACTCACTTCTAAAATTTCGAAGTGAATGGCGAATACCCAAAGGCGTTCTCGCTTCACTAGTATATAGTGAAATGAGAACGCCTTTATTGATTAGGTACAGCTCCATCTTAAACGTTAAGTACGATATCTTGGCCGCTTAATAGTTGCATCATTCTCTAATACCTCTGCAGGATTTCCCACGCTCTCCTCATCCTGTAAAGCAATTTGCGCAGGCGCAACAGCTTCCAAAGCTGCAGGTTCTTGCGCTCTAGCCCTCGATGAAAGATAAGGATCATGTGCCCACCAATCAATGCCCATTTCTTTGGCTTTATCGACTGAGGCTACAAGCAAACGAATTTTTATGTTCAACAGTTCAACATCTGCTAAAGATATTTTAATATCTCCAGCAATGACAATCCCCTTATCCAAAATCCGTTCTAAGAGATCGCCCAAGCTACTGCTGTTATTGGAGTGTTGAATTGCCAAACCGCTTCCCCTTCTTTCCTCTCTACATTAAATTACCCAGAGGACCCAGATCTAGATTAAGATCACTTTCCTTTAAGTCAAATATCTCACGCATTTCAATCATTTTGTCATCCAATTTTAGAAAAGTTTGACCCATTTCTTCGATTTCCTCATCGGTCAAAGTTCCGCCTTCAATACGCCGCAAAGCTTCATGTTCCATAACTCTTCTCAACAGTTCCACAACTGTAAGTACCAATTTTGCCAATCCTTGATCCGGATTACCTTCATTAGCATTAACACGCCCGATATTGCTGCTTTCTTCGAAACTGCTTAAATTTTCAGCTATCTTAGCACCGGATTCATCATTTTCAATCATGGAAACACCTTCCTGTTTACCCACTGGGATGATTCACGCAGCAGGTGTTTTTCGGATTTTAAGGACAGTGAGCTAAAATGAAAAGGAGGCCAAGGACCTGTATAATTGATAGTCCAATCACAATTAACAGCAAGTGATTCTAATTTATGAATAAACTCTCCTCTAAGGGAATTAGGCACTAAGAAGCTCGGACAAATTCCTGACTCAATAGTTTTAGGAACCTCAAACCATGAGTCTTTGATCAAAGGAGTTAACGATGAACGCAAATCCTCAACTAGTTCTCGAGTCCGTGCTACTTCTCTAGCCAAAAACTCATGCCTGACTCTCAACCGATTAAGGTACTCCTTTCCACTTTGCACATTTTCCTTGTCTCGAAGATTAGGAAACTGAGCTGAGTCTCGTTCCTTATGTGCTAAAATTAAGCAATACTCAGAGCAGCCATCGACTTTGGCGAAACAATCTTCAAGTTCTTTGGTATATTTGTTCAACAGTTCGACTAAATTGATCTCACTGAAAGTTATAACACCCGCCTGAATTGGCAATATGGTCAGATTCAACTCATTGATTCTTTCATACCATTGTAACATCGCATACAAGAAATCTCGTTTAGAACTAAATGTCTCCTTAGGGGAATCACACCAAAGGACACTATACTCTCCTACTGTTGTACATTTTACCCACAATGGTGCTTCACATGGCAAATCCGCGCCATAGCGAGTGAACGCCAAAAGATAAAGTTTCTTCATACCGACACATCTTTCTTCTGATGACTACCTTCAAGCATAGTTTGAACGGAAGTAAGAACGAGCTTCAAATTTAAATAAACCAAATCAACATTCCCACAGCTTAGAATTAAATCTCCTGAAATTACAACCCCTTTATCCAGCAATTTTTCAACGACTTCGAGCAGAGTAACTTCTTTTGTATTGGCAATATCACCCACCTGCTATTTCCTCCTCATTGTTTAGCCTTGAAAAATGATAGGCGGGCCAGGGACCGGATACCTCAACCATAAAACCTAAAGAATCGGTCAATTCATCAAATGCGTTAAGTTTTGTATCCCATTCTTGACGACGTTCCTCCGAAACTAAATACTGCGCGGCAAATACAAGAAAATAATTATCTTGAACTACTACCTCCGATTTTTCTAGGAGGAGGCTTTCTGTCGAAATGCTGTTTAGGTCTTGATAAAATGATTCTCCATAATCATTCATCATTTGTTCCATTTCTGCCTTGAGCTTTTTCTCCCATTGGAGTTTTTGAAAATACCCCCCGCCATTTTGGTTACCTGAATAGGGAAGATCATTATGAAGTTTTGCCAACAACTGTTGACTATTAACTAAAACCTTAACTTGCATTTCATAATGATTCTCCAGATGATTGAGATCATTTTCTATTTTCTCGGTATTCACTGTAAGTTGTTGTTTGACGTTATCGGCATTCCTATAAATCGTACAGAAAGGAAGAGGAATGACCGTCCTATCTTCCATTGCTTTCAATATAATTTCTTCATGACGACGCGCATGGCTCTCAACCCAGACCATATCCTCCATATGGTTGTGAATTGATTCTTCACTGTATTCTTCTCGGGAAACCGGGCAAACAAGCATACTTAGACTGCCGCTTTCAATAAGATGGCATGGCCTGTCCTCCATGCCAAACAATGAAATCGGTTTTTCAAGAGTCTTTGTAATGCCAATAGCGTACAATAACTCATCCTTGTTGTCCTGAGGCACTTGATGCTGGACGCTATTGACGACTAATGACAAGGGCTTCGCTTTTAAAAAGCCCTGAGCTATTACTGCTTCACCGCTTTCTCTTAACTTCGCCATAATGACTTTTTCTAGTTCTTCGAGCACCTTTTCTGCGCACTGATTTACAAGTTTTTCAATACTATTTTCCCACTCTTCAAGGGACCATTTCATTCTTCAATCCCTCTTTCTCTCCCTTCCATTAAACGTTCAAAGAGTCGCTTTTCGTATTCCCGATATTCTTCTAAGGTGATTTCATGATTTTCCAACATATACTGATGTTGACTAAGCTCTCGCCGAATTGCTTCGGGACTGTAATACTCTGCTTCTGCATGTTCAATCACCTGTTTTATCGCCCATATCGGAAACCGAAACATATCATTCACCTTCTATCGCTGAAATTCAAAGTACCGTTATTTGACATTCACAAAATGATGCGGAGCCCACGGACCAGTATATTTAAAAATCATAGTTTCCGAATAAATTGCGTAAAGCTTGCCTACAGCTTGGTCAAATGCATCTTCTTTGGAACGCTCCACTAAATATACGCCATCAAAAGCCTGAAATTCATCCATAGGCTCTTTGATTACTAACTCAGCTGCCAATGGTCGCAGCGCTGCAAGAAATGATTTTTCTAATTCCTTACGCTCATAATCTGCAGTTTCCATAATTGCCTTTCCAAATTCCACAACATCATAGCCCTGACCCTTTCCCCGTTCCAATTCTTTTTTCCAGCGAGCCAAACGCTTGTTTTTCAGCATTGTCTCTTGGAAGCTCTCCTTTTTCCACCACACCTTGAGCTCTACTTCTATTTTATCTTCCAAATATGCCAACAGTTTCTGATAACTCTTTTTCTCCTTGCGAAGGATTTCTTGAATTTCTTCTTCTTTATTAAATAATGTTCCAAAACGTAAGGGAATTACCGTCATAAACTTTATCACCTGACATAATACTTCTGTATAACGACTCATACTTTCCCTTGTTACCATAGTTATTGACTCATCATTAATCTCAGCGCACAAGAGCCCTAGTTCTCCCTCAGTGACAAGGCAAATTTTCTCTTGCTTAAAGGCAGATGTTATTAATTCGGCGTTTTCAGAATTCACTCGAATAATTCCGTAGGCATAATACAAATTCTCCACTCCTTAAACCTCATCTGCACCAGGCTCAAAAACATTCACTTCTCGCGGCACTCAATTTCTAAACACTGAATTCTAAAAAAGAAAGTCATGTCACGACACGACTTAATAATCTTCAGAATTCATATTAGTGAGTTGATCTCTTTCTCTCAAACTAATCCTCTTGTATCCTAAGATCTCTAAGTTAATACTTACTTCGACCTCATAAATCCCAACAACATCGTCCAGAGCCCGTCGCCGCTGGTACTCGGAATCCTCGATTGTTTCAACTTGAACTAACCAAGTATCCTCATAACGCTTTACGCCAATGACATGAGCTTCTTTTTCTAAAACATCTTGAAAGAAATCTTTGACATCGCTAACTAATTTGTGGATATCCATGCTTTAGCTCCTCCTTCAATATTCCATTATGGAAGAGTCAGCTAGGGTTAGCCCAATGGCGGAAGCGTATTTCAGATAGGTATCCACTGAAGCGATGACAATGCGCGCTTCAATGGTGATAAGTTCAATTCCTACTAAAGAAATTCTAACAAAGGCATCAATAACAATCCCCTTGTCAAGAATTCGGTCAATGACCTCCGTTAAATTAGTCGACTCTACGCTTTTGATCAATGCCATACTCTGACCCCCTCCCAACCTTGCCTAACTCATATATATTAGCTGGGGGCAGAAATCATGACAGATTAGTTTAGCTGCATGAAACTTAAATTCTATTTCTCTTCAAGATCTTCTCAAGCTTTTGCAGCTCTTTTTGAACAACCTGAACCCTTTCCTCAATTATATTAACCCTCTTAGCTATTTGCCCTCGCTCAGCTGTGAGTCGGTGCAGTTCCTGATCGTAAACATGCATCTGAAAGTAGCTTGGTTTATGGTCATGAACTAGTGGCCGAATTAGTTTCGGTCTAATAGGCGGTGATTGATGCAATTATTCTCACTTCCTATCCTCTGAAATATACTTTTCTAATTCAGTTCTAATGCGTTCCAGCAATTGATTATTGCTAACATCATCACTCTCATAGAAAATCTCCGAGCCGATAACATCCATTAACACCTGAAGAAATACAGGGTTTTCGCTCAGAGGTTTAAAACCCCTGGTCGCCAGGATTGTTGCAACCATAATAGAAGCCCGTATGCTGGGTTTCTTGACTGAATTTCTCCGAATTCCACGGATGATGTCGACAATCCTTGCCGCTTCGCGCCAGGGTAATCCTGAACGCCCTGAAACTATAGCCACTTCCGATTCTCGGTCTAATCCTCTTATTGGAATAGTTATAACACGATCCTTCAAAGCGTCTTGCAGTATATGCACTCCTGCGTATTCTGACGGATTACTGGTAAAGATTACCGAGAAGTCAGGATGAACACTCAATTTTGTTTCTCCTTTTTGCAAGGTAGACAAATCAAGTGTCCTTTCCTGCAACACGGCAAGCAGGACATTATTCGTCTCTGGCTTAGAACGAGTAAAGTCATCATAGACTAAAGTATACCCATTCCTACAGGCATGAGTGATCCTGCCATCGTACCAGACACTATCCATTGCTTCCTCGGCTTTCCAAACAGAATGAACATAGTTATCGAGTACTTTCCTTCTACGCATCCCCGAGTTTCCGCCCACTAAATCTGAGGGTTTATACTCATCATTACCCTGGAGAGTCACTACCGGACGACCTAATAACTCTGCAATATGCATGGCTAATGCAGTTTTTCCTGTACCGGCCGGTCCACAAAAATGAACAGCATATCCTGCCTGGAGATAGAGTACTGCACGGTTCATTAGATCTTTAAAATATGCGGTCTCTATAAATGCATCCGGCATTACCTTACCTCCCTATACGTTTTCTAGTCGCATACTCTCCAAATTTGCGTTCTTTTTTCCCTTCAACTATCTTCGTACCAAAAAGATACTCCCCTGCTTTATACCAACCTTTGAGTTCTTCTTCACGTTCTCCTGCCCATACCATTCTTTCTTCTACTTGCGATTTAAAATTTGACACCAGTACCTTCTTCATGTCGGAATGTTCAACCTCGAAATTTTCAAGCAATTCTTGGGCACTTTCCAAAACCTGCTTGATAGCCACCAGCTGATTTCTTTGATCAACCTTTCTCTGTTCAGCAAGTTCATCTTTATCGTTTTTTACCTTTGTCCAAATTTCAGTTTGTATCGTTTCTAATTCATGCTTCCTTTGGTCAAATTCCTCACATAACACATTCCCTAATTCAACAAGATTCATACTCATTCTTACTTCCCCTTTGCAGCTAAATGAATGGGAGGGAGTATTTCCCCCTCCCATAAAGGATTTCTAAATCGTTAGATTAAAAGTCATGGTGCATTTCTGTTAATCCAACAGCTGCTGCGTATCTCAGCCAAGTATTAACACTTGCAATTACTACACGAGCATCAACTGCGAGCAATTCGATTCCAACGAGAGAAACACGCACATAAGCGTCAATTACAATACCTTTTTCTAAAATCCGATCCACAACTTCGGCCAAACTTGAGGAGTCAATGTCCTTTTTCATTTTTCTGCCACCTTTCTAAATTTTAGAAGAGGATTTTTGGGATATTGCGCTAGATTTACTTTTCACCTTCCCTCAATCTCTTTCATTCCCAATTTATGTGAATTACTCAAAAGGTGTGCAAGCTTTTCTAGCTTTTAGCAATTAAATCCCTCTCTCCGTTTCCCTACACTCTATGTGCTATGGGCTCTTCTCGTTACCGTAAAAAAGGCATTCCCTCAATTTCAAAATCAACTTTTAACTACCCTTTAAGATTGTACCTTTTCCATTTCTGCATCAAAGTGTTTGCAATCACTTCAAAGTCAGATGACGCTGTGAATATTATTTTATGTTCATCAATGCCATCTTTAGTAACAATACAAAGAAACTTCTCGTCTAACGCATATTTCTCATCAGTCTCTCTTTTAATGTTCGGAAGTTTAGGTACCTCAGAGATAATTTTTATCGAATCAATCTGTGATAAATGGAAAACTTTGCGGTTAAAGGCTATAGCGTCCATTGGATGAAACGAGAGAGCCATTGTTCCTTGCTTTAACTCAGGATGACCACCAATCATTTTGATTACTTTCGCAGCGTAGGGTTTCCCATATTTTTTATCTATTTCCTTATAAACATTGCGGGATTTTATGAAAACAATAGCTAATGCAACTACTAAAAAAAAGCAAAGTCCTATAACAATTGTACTCATCACATTAATCTCCTCCTAACTGGATGTGGAAATTCATCACTTCATCCGGTCATTCTCACAATAATTATTTCCTCCTGCATATAATAATCATCTTCCAGATCTTCCTGTTCTCATGAGCCATTTAAACGACTTAATAAACGCTCTATCGTGATTTGTAGATCATTTTTTACCCGTGCAGCTTTTACACTAATATTAAGAAAATCAAGCGCTCCTACAACTGACCCACATTCAACACACTGAATAAAGAGTACTGCTCGTGTCGTTCCTTCCAGATTATTGGCATAAACAGCTTCAAATTTTTGACCCCCACATTTCAAGCATCGTGATTGAGCCATATGAATTCCTCCTTATTAAAATAATTACAAGTTTAGCTAACTATTGACTACAATTCTCCTCCCAAACATATAATTTCATCGCCTTGTTAGTATAGTATTCATGTTTAGACGTAACGATTTAGTTTTGAATAAGCACTATACAATCTTTATTAAGTAAACTTATCTGCTAATTTAATGTCATTACTACAGCTTTTATTTCAAGAAACCTTGAGACATAGTTTAGAAGCCCAATATCAGGGCTCCTTGTAAATGATTATCTTCTATTAATTGGTATTCTTCCATGCCAAAGGTCCAAGCTAAAACAGAACAAGGGGCTGTTGCATAATGAATATCCATAAAATCCTGCTACTGTCTCCTTGTTTGGTTTTGTCCGACCGTATGGAAAAAATCATGAGCAAAATTGGCTCCCTTGCCAATGACCAAGCCGGTTATTACAACTCCGGTTATGGGATTGATCGCATTAACATTGAGCAATTGCAAAGCATTAACATCGCATTGAAAAGCAAGAATTAACCCAAACGTTAAACTCAACAATTCCAACGTTAAGGGCCTGAACTTATTCGGAAAAATCGGAATTGCATATACGATATCCTTAAAGATATCAACCAATTTTTCAACCACCACGGCCAATATAGATATTAAAGCTAAGCCATCCACAGCAAACGCCCCTCCAGATATGAATCTCTTGTGATTCAGTATATTTTGAAGGATGACAATCTGTTCCTCCCTTACCTAATTTTGAGCCTGAACCCAAACTCTCAAGGAGGTTAAACCTAGGGCCTCAAAGCTTAATCTGGCATAGCGTAAAAAAACTTCCGGGGCAACCATAATTATGGCTTCTGGTTCCACGTTTTTTCGTTTACCGATATTCAGCCAATGAAAGCCGTCAGGGCTTAGTTGAGCCTGCACATAGACGAGTTCAGGTCCCATATTGTATATGGCAAAGGAATAACGGGAAAGGGCAGAAACATCACGAATGGTTGAATAGCATATAACTTGACCAACTGAAACTTCTTCGATGCTTTCTTGAAATCCATGACCACTTATTTCAACTTGAGCCCGTCCAGTACTGGTTGTGGCCAAAGGCACTTGCTTACTTCCATAGATTTGCACTTTGTCACGTTGAGATGTTAAATTTCGAATATCCCCATGCACTTTCGCTTGAACGTTAACCGGAATGTTTAGCGGAATCGGAGTCGCAAGCTGGATTGGTTTTAAAATTTCTCCAATGGATTGAATATGTTCGATCGGAGGACTAATTGGTTTGTTGATCATTCTTCTGAAACGTTTAGGGATTAGTGGGTGAGCCACTAATTTGTAGAGTGCTAATTGGCCTTGACCCATGATTCCCGTTTCCAGACGCAGACCTTCAATCTCCGGCTCGATGTTTATTAATTTCCTAAATTGCACCATTTCCTGAGTGTTTGACCCAGAATTAAAGCAAAACATCCTAGGCAGCAAAATATCTCCATTAGCAAGAATTGGATAAAGATATAGAAATACTTGCAAGGCAGGTTCCCGACATTGAAAAACCACTTTTACCAGCCAATGCCTCTTGCCGCTAACCTCTATGGTACTGTCATTTGTTTGGATAATTCCCGCCTTAACGCTTGCTGAATTAATAATTTCTACGCCAACTCTACCTTGAGATTCCTGCATAAAATTCCATCTCGACGCACAATTTCCGCCAATGGGCAGCCAGTATTGCGGAAAATCTTCATGTTCACAAGCTTTTTGAAAATCACCATTACAAATTCGATTTGTCACAGTCTTTTTCATAGTTAGCCCCCTGTCTTGGGCAATTGTTTCAATTTATCCTATAGATTAATAGGCACAAATAGCACTTAAACTTGTAACAAACTAAAAAATATTATTTTTAAGCAACTTTAATATCAGCAAGATTAATGATCCAAAAAATGGGCATTGATTCCTTTCGTATTTCGTGCTAAATTAGGGTTGTACAAAGGAATTAATAAGAAGATAAAGATAATTGCGCAAAACTAAAACCTCCCGACGGGGAGGTTTCTTTTCTCTTTTCTTCTTTTTCTTTTATCTTTTATCCAGTTTTTAAGGCCCCCACTTCTATAAATATAAGTTGGGGTGGGTCCTTCGTAAACTTCAGGTGGGGTAGAGTCCCCATCTGAAACCCCGATGTTCAGATTTAGCTGAACGAGTTCACTTTACTTTCTATTACACGTTCATTGGCACGAGTTTTATAGTCCCCCAGGCAGCTAATTGGTCATTCTTAATTGCCAGACATCCCTTGATTCCTGGGATCTGAGAGGCAAATTCAACGGTTTTTTCCAAATCCCGCTCCGATTGTATTAAGTTTCCGCAAGCAGTTGCTACAGCATCCGCCAAAGCTGCAGAAGTAGAAAGAATAACTACGGCATCAGCCTTGCCAAAACTTAGCGAAGGACCCACTTTACCGGAAGACGTGCATATTCCAAGGGGAGTCTGTTCCGGATGGATTTCAAGGGCTATCCGGTTTGACAAAGGGGAATCTCCGGCGAAGATTCCGACTTTACGAATGCGAGTCGTTTTCATGAAAATATCTCCGCCGTTTTCCACGATAACATCCCGAGAGCGTTTGGCTATCGCTTTTCCTACCCACTCAGCTACTGCTCCCGCCACAGCCGCCATTGGGCCTACACCCGCTAAACGACCGGCTTCAGACATGGTTTTAACGATCAAGGGGGCATCCTCAGGTACTTCATAAGGAATTAAGGCCTTTTGAAACCCTGGGTCTTTTTGAATATACGTCTCCAAGGGCTTGCGGCAGGAACAGATTGTATCCTCGATCCATTTCACCAATTCTGGAGAAAAACGTTCTTTACGAATCCCGATATCCAGATCCGTTTCTTGCACCATCACTTGAAAATGCTGCAGGTCATCTTGGCGATGCAGCTGCCGGTAGGTACGTTCTGAAAAGTCCACTTAGAGATGAACCTCCATTGCCCGCATCGGGCAAATTTTCGTACATAGCATACAAACGATGCACTGGTCTTCATCAAAATGAACCTCCATAGAAGGACGCTCGATGTATAAAGCCCCTGTGGGGCAAAGTCCCGTACAAGCTCCGCACATTACACACTTTTCTTCATTGCGGACAATTCCTTGTTTAAGATCTTGGACAGAAACCCCCAACTCACGCAAATATGCGAGCCCTTTTTCGCTCTGATCTCCAGTGACCTCTAACACCATAGTTCCCTCTTTTTGAGGATTAACATCTGCTCTAACAATATTAACAACTAAGTCAAAGTCCTTAACGAGACGATAGACGATAGGCTTTACCGAGATATCGGATCTAAAGCGCAAAACGATTCTTTTCGGTGCCATAATCAAACCTCCTTAATACTATGAGCCACAATTCCATCTGCCGGTGACGGGAGGGACTTAACCGGCTCAGTTAATAAGAAGTCGCCCTTCTGGATCCATTTTTTAAGCGTCGCAGCAACCTCCCGAGCTCTTGGCATACTTGACAAGGGTGAGGTTTGGATTTCTTTGCCCTGCACCGTTATCTTGCCGCTTTTCAGTTCTGCATAACTGACGTACCCCAAGTTTCCAGGAGTAAAGGAGGGATACGCTTCTCCGTAGTCTACTATGGGGGCAAACAAATCTTCATCCTTCATAGCAGCATAGCGAGTAATTTCTTCATTGAGCAGCGGAATTGGTATTCCAATTCCCACGCTAAGCGTTGCTCCGTAGCCTAGAAAGCTGGTACCGACCAGCCACTTAGGACTCATCTGTTTCAGATCTCCGATAACAGCAAGAGTCCCCCCTGCGCCGCCAAGCTCTTTTCCATCGACATTCGTCATGGCCGGGAAATGCTGAGTCCCGTTCCAGGCCACATACCCCACACCGCCGCCGAGGAAAATCTTCGTACCTACACCAATCGTTTTAAAATGAGGGTCCTTTAGAAGAGGACTCAGTTCTCCTGAGGTGGAATAGTTTGCATTACCCATTTGGGGTTTCAACATACCCATGTAAGTGTAAACTGTCCGATCAGTTAAATTCACCGCACAGTTATAATTCTGATAGGCATTACGCGGATTAAAAAGAATGGCCTCATTGATCTCATCCAGCGTTATCATAGTTTCCACGCTCTTGCGGGGATAACAATTCGTTCCATAAGCTATAGCTTTTAGTTTAACAGGTTTGCGAGCTACCAAGTCTTGTATGACATGTCCCCCGCCATAGCGGAACTCGCCAGGGAAATTACTATTCAAGGGATCTTCCTCAGGCAGCTCTGCTGCCCCAAGATAAGCGTCAACAGCTGCAATTCCCGCATAAGCTGATACACCGTTGAGCCAGACCTTCTGCATTTTCATGCGCGGCTTCGTATGTCCAAAACTCAAAAAAGCTCCTGAAGAACACATTGGAGCAAAAGTTCCCGTTGTGACAACATCGACCTCACGGGTTGCCTCTGTAAGCCCTTTTTCCTCTACCAACGCTATTAGTTCCTCTGCTGTAACAACAACGGCTTTCCCAGTTTTGATCTTAGCGTTAATCTCTGCGTATGTTTTCTCAATACTCATAAAAGACCCCACCTCCAGATTTTCTTTCGCTTTATCCTTGTATTCTTTAAGAAATTCCCCTTCTAAATAGAGTGATCTAGAGCCAGGACCTGAAAAATCCCTTTCGAAAACCTATACATAGGCATCGAAAAGGCCTCTTCTAGTTCGAAGAGGCCAAATTATTCATCGACACTCCTCTTATCTATCAGAAGAATTCACTCCTGCAAGAATTAGCACCATACCTTGCGCAGACAAACATTGTCACAGCAAAGCGGGTTGCCGGGTTTCATTGGGCTAGTCCCTCCACCACTCCGGATAAGAGCATACTTATTCAATTCACTACGCTGAGTCTAACATGTGTTACATACCATGTCAATATAATCTCTGTATATTAATACAGAAGTTACCTCTTCGAATCTTTGTATAAATTAATGATTGACCAGGGAACTATAAATGCATCACGAGGAGGGATAAGAATGGAACAACAAGATCAGTTCAAAGCAAAAAAGCGGCCCTTTCCAAAGCGTGAAGATCTCCCCTGCGGACATTCAGCAGACCAGGATGGGCGCACAGATTATGGCAGAGATAAAGAAACTACCTTTCCTCAGTAACTGTTTTATCAGGATTCGCCTTGCCTTAATGTTAAGACTCCTGGAAGCCCAGATACTCTAACAGCAAAAAAATAATCAACGAGGATTAAGGAGGCCTATTTAAAATGTCCAATAAAGCGGCTGATTCAACCAAAACAGGAAAACCCGATCGAGGCAAAAATTCACCCTTTAAAAAGAAGACACCACAAAACCGGGTTTAAGACCCGGTTTTCGTCATGAAGCACACCTAGCCATTACAAAGTAAATTAACTTAAGTCGCTATTAAAATCTATGATGCTCGCACCTGAGGATATTATCCCAAATAGCTTTCTGTTATAATAAAGAGGATTGTATCTTAAAATATTTCTCATAGAACCATGAACAGGCGGTGACAAGTCTGAAATCGACAGTAACTGTCTCCACCTAAGTATAGCAAATAAGCCATCGGGCGATGACTTAATGTAAAAATATGGGTGGATAAATGTTGGGTCGTTAAGTTTCGACGGCCATGATCCGAAAACCCCGAGCTTTGGCCAATAAAATTGCCTGTTCAACAGTAATTTCACGGTCAACTGGAAGAACATTTGATTTTTTATACAGATCCGGGTTATAGGGTTCTTTCTTCTTTAAGATGTGATAAATGGACATTAACAGCATTCGCGAAATGGCAATAATGGCGCGTT
>NZ_NAHZ01000011.1:0-67271 GCF_002196785.1 Desulfosporosinus sp. FKA
TTCATTTGGGATGACCTCCGTTATTTTGATTGGATTCTGTTGGCCAACAGTCCTTTCAAATTGTAACGTGAGGTCTCCTTTTTAACAAAGCTCATTTTTTTCTAAATACAGGAATGCTCCTAATATTGTGCTAATGCGTTTGCAAACAATGACCACCACATAATCAGCTTACCGACACCATTTAGGCCTACTACTACTCCTGAATTATTAATAAACACGTACGATACAAGGCTTCCTGAAATTACAATAGCATATACACCATTTGGCGAAGTCATGAATCCTGTTACCGGATAGGCAGAAGACGCAATCAATGGAGAACCTATAAGTGTTCCATTTAAGTCGTATACATAGCAATAAAAATTACCCCCAGAAGCATAATTAAAAAACACCCTGCTAGTATATGAACTTACTATTGCGGGTTCAGCCATTAAAGGAGAATTATACGTATGAATTAAAGTGCCGTTTTTGTCTGTTAGATACATCGGATAGTTATTAAAAGCCCAAAGCATATGATCCTTAGAAACATTCATAATTTGGGTATTAGCTTGCGAACAAATTATTGTGCTTACTAAGGTTCCTGAGCTATTAAAACCGTAAGCTTTTCCATCTGGTGCGGATGAATTATAGGCCCATAATAAACCAGTGTAGTCATCATAACAGGCTGGAGCATATCCTGTAGGTAAATTTTGAAGATGACCATCAATATTTTGTTTGAGTTGTGCTCCTTGCACTGTCCCTCCGCTTGTATATCCTGCCGGAATTGTTTGTGCTGAAACTGATGGAGTATAATTTAACGCTCCATTATTCGGCATCGTGCCACTAATGCCTGTGTCGTTATCGTTGCTGAATGTTGTCCCAGCTAGTACGTTTGTAGCAACGGCAGTACCTTCCGCACTAGCTTTGATAAAAAAACAGTTACCAGATTGACTCCACCATACGGTATAGGCTTTACCAGCGATAAGATTTGGCGCTGTCGTGGTATTTGGTTTGTATAGCGGTGAGCCATTTATCGTTGTCGAAGCTCCACTGTTTGCTGCACTTGCAATAAACGTCATGGGGAAACCGTCTGTCAAAGTTTCTTTGATTGTTAGGGTTATTGCTGTTGCGGTTCCACCTGCGGTTTGGTACATATAATCGGCCTACTGTGCAATAAAAGACCTGCTTGATTTTTATATCAAGTACAGGTCTTTTATCGAATATAATCTAAAAATGCGAATTAATAATGGTCTTTTCCAGTATAATTTTGAACGATAATTTTAAATACAGAAACGCTATTAACTGTTCCATCATCAAATGAAAAATCCTGTCCAGTCTGGTGTTTCATTAACAGCGATAGCGCTTTTTTCTTTTCTTCAATGGCATCTATAAAGACAACCCTACCCTTTCCAATAATGCTTTTAAAGTAATATCCATATTTACAGGCTATATCCGCTGTAATAAGTCTATGTTCACAATCCATTTCAAAACATACATCGCTGTTCTCTCTCAATGCACAAATTTTTCTTCCTTCCTTTGCACTATGGAAAAATAACACCAATTGACTATTTTCATAAGTATAGCCGAAATTCATTGGCACAATATAAACCCCTGCTTTATCGTGCATAGCAATTCTACAAATTTTACACTGGTCAATAATCTGCATTAATTCCTTTAGTTCTGTTACCTCCCTATCTTTTCTTCTCAAATTCATCATACTCCTTTAAATATTATTGCTACACATTTTGCGTCTACTGCCTAGGAAAAGACCTACTTGGTTTTTATACCAAGTACAGGTCTTTCCACAAATAGGATCAGAAGTAAGTGTAATAAAGTTATGCTCAAACCCCTATCAAAGTTTTTCGCTATTATATAATAAATGAATACATTAACTCTCTTGCAATTTCTGATGTTTTCGGATATTGCCTTACCCCATCGTCCTTCACTAAGGTTAATCCAATTTTATCCATAACTTTACATGAGGCAGCGTTCCTAAAATCGCAATGTGCCACTAAATTAGAAACTTTTAGTTCATTTACTGCAAAGTCCTTTACTGCCATAGCCGCCTCAGTTGCATAACCATTACCCCAATTATTTTTTATTAATTATCCAGCCTAATTCGGCATAAGTTCGCTGTTCATTCAAATAAACAGAAACAGCACCAATTTGTTTTTTCTTCAAGGGTTATGGCAAATTCATAAAATTTTAACTGGTCTTTCTTCCACTCATTTGTGATACGCGTTAAAAAATGCGATGTTTCTTCTATTGTATCATTTGGCAAATGTATCATATATTTAGTGTTTTCAACATCTGATGCATATTCATGAACAGTGTCTAGATCTTCAATATCTAATGGTCGTAAAACTAACCTTTCAGTTTTTAGTACAAAAGACATTTCTATCTCCTTTGTTAGTAAAAAAGCCTTTATTACAGGACATAAAAATAGTTTATTTTTTCAATTTTCATGATATAATTTCTCCTATACATATACGTTTTTTTCAAGCTTCCGTTGACACGGGGGCTTCTTTTTTTTGTGTGATTATGAAGAAAATAGGCTGTCCAATGGTTGACGCAACAGGCAAAGCAGTTGAAGAAACCGCAAGTAATATTAAGATATAAAGAGAGGATGGTATATGATGGAGGACAATAAAAGATTTGTGATATCGATTTTACTTATCACTATGATTATCATTTTTGTCGTTATAGATAAGGGAATAGTAATCGCATCTACCACAGCAGTGGGTATATTAAATTATTGGTTCAAGTCCAACTACCGAAATCGTTGAACTTTTCGCATTTTACGTCTTTAGCGAAGGTCAATCGGTGGCCATTTTTTTAGAGTCCGATAAGAGCGATGTAAATTGCAGCAGCGTTTAACGTTCCATGCATTCCCGACGCGTCACAACCACCTTCATCTTTGCCAGTGTTGAGAATGACGTGTTATTCGATGCCACGGCAGAAGCACGCTCGCAAATCTCTAAGATCATGTAAATCCTGAACCAAATTACATTCATACGTTCAAGCCCTGAGTGGATTATTTCGTGATGCGGCTATCCTTATTTTAATCTTCCGCCGTTAAATGAATTATCTCAACCTAAGGTGCTAGTAGAAACCAATCAAAATCTATACGATAATCCCGACCGAAAACTACCCGTTTTATCCCGGACGAAATAATTAACTTTGAGCATTCGGCACATGGACGATCGGAAATATATATTGTTGCGCCATTTCGTACGTCAGGAGTACATTCTAATAACGCATTTACCTCTGCATGTATTGTTCTGACACAATGATCGTTGACAATTAGACATCCCTCATCTATACAATGTGGTAGGCCAGCCGCGCTTCCGTTGTAGCCAGTTCCCTTAATTCTCCTATCTTTAACAATTACTGCACCTACACTGCGTCTCGGACAGGTGCTTCTGCTGGCTACCTGAGACGCAATATCTAAGAAATAAGAATCCCAATCTTTACGCAATCTTTTTCCTCCTCACAGATAAACCCCAGTAACTCTGTCATTAGACTTAGTGGTTTCGGATAACGTTATATTAACAAACGTAGTTCGTATAACCTCAAAATCAAGAGGTATTACCGAACTAGGTTCGTAATATTTTAACTCTATATGTCTTCGCCTTATTGGAATAAATATCCTTCTGCGCCTGATAAACAACATTTTGACAAGTTCATAGAAACCTAATTCATCGTTTTATGGTAAATTCCTCCCCCTTATTTTTACACTTTGAAATTCTATTCTATTTTATTTTTGCGCACGTAGCATTGTTCTTCCACACGTCTCGCTCTCCCAATAACGTCACAACCGAATATAAAAACCTTTACGATTCCAGCATTGTTAAACACTATCGCTGAGGAGCGTAATATTAATTTCTCGCAAGCCCTACAAAATGCCTTAAAGGACCAACTCGGTATTGTCAACAGCTGATTAGATATAATGAGTTTGCAGCATGAACAAATAAATAATATATTAAGCAGCCTTAACCGGCTTACACGCTCATGTGTTTTTCGCCTTACTTTCGTGAGTTATTTACAGGGTTTTAATCTTTTTTGTCGAAAATATGAGATTGACCATATCAACAGAACAGAAAAAGACAGGAGTTGTTTACTTGAAAGATTTTAAAGAATTCGTAGGGCAAGTAAGAGAAGAACATTATGCAAATGCTGTGGATGCCATTGACCAACTTGGAATTCAGATCCCATTTCCTTTGACTCAAGAGAATTCAAATGACTTGGCTGGCATAATAACAGTCATGAGCACTATTTGCGCTTTTGAACTTCTCGAGAAATATCACAATTGGTTAAATAGCCCTGAGTAGTTTAAGCAAACTCCTTAATCAGCACTAATTACCCACGCCGAACTGAAACTTGCTCTTTCAGCTCGGCTTTTTTGTGATCATTAACCGTCGCATCAACAGCTGCCCAAAAGCCAAGACCGCGTTTCACTTGACTAACACGAGGAGTAATGGCTTTCTTTTGCTCTGCCTCTATCATGAAGCGCAGGCTTTTACTCAATGGTTTCACTTCCATTTCGCTAAATATTCACAGGAATATTCCTTTTTTGCGTCGAAGTTGATAGTTGATAATTGTTTAGACAAACCAATCCATACAGGAAGGAGATGAAATCAATGAGTTTGATAGGCAACAATCTGTCCGATCCAATTGAGCAAGATGAAAAAGGAAAACATGTTTATAAACAGGATTGTCATAATATCAATATCTGCAAGTCCTATGGGGAAATCAGCTTTGCATGTTTAGCAGGGGCTATCGCGAATACTCGGTGCTCATTAGGGGAAAAGATGCGGATAAGAGTATTGAATGACTCTAACCCAAACGCTACTTACAAACCCAAGAAACCGATACCTGAGAAACCAAATTAAGTTGTGAATCTAGACTGCTTGATAAGTTCAGCACTTTTCAATATCGAGATTGCTTCGTTAACTGTAAGTTTTTCTTTGCGGAGAACGCTTACAAAATCTGAAGCAATCTCTTCTTTTTTCTGTTTTATTTTTCTGTTGTCACCGAAATATTTCCGAATTGTAAAAGCTTATGTGAAGTATATTGCGAAACCGTTTTGCGCACGTGTTAATACGTGTTATAATAATTACAGAAGGGGGGAGGAAATAAATGAAAACAAGTGAGCTACTTAAACTACTAGCAAACAACAACATAAAATTCAATAGGCATGGTAAAAACATGACCTTTATTACAGCCCCATAACAATAAATCCTTCCCTGTCCCAAGACATAAAACAGAAATTTCGGAAGGCACACTCAATAGCATACTGATTGATGCGGGATTGAAATAAATAATATAAAGGAGATGTAAAGAATGGCAAAGTATTTATATCCTGCGATCTTTACCTTAGAATCCAAGGGAAACTATACAGTGAATTTTATTGATATTCAGGGTTGTTATACTCAGGGAGATAATTTACAAGATGCTTATGATATGGCAGAAGACGTATTATGTTTACGTCTGTATGACATGGAGGAATCTAATGAACCTATTCCCTCACCTTCGAATCCGGCAGATATAGTCGTGGAAAAAGGTTCCTTCGTAGCTCTAGTTAACGTTGATACCCTTGAATATCGAAAACTTTATGATAATAAAGCGGTTAAAAAGACTCTAACTATTCCAAGTTGGCTTAACGCACAAGCCGAAAAGGCTGGCATAAACTTCTCTCAAGTTCTTCAAACTGCTTTAAAAGACCAACTTAATATTGCCGACAACTAATTAAATATAATGAATTGTAAGCATAAACAAGTGACACTTGCTAGTATTTTTTTCTATAATAGGCTCAGAACGTCTTCAAACATGGAAGCTATTTTATTCTTTGCGAAGATTCCGGATGTATGGGAACCATTTTCACTTGCGAAAGTGGGGGTCTTACGATTGGATAAAAAAAAAGCCCCTCTCAAGGGAGGGGTATATAAAGGTATAATAGGTATTTGGGTATATAGGTAAATGGGCATATGGCTGTATTGACATACGTAATAATAATACTTACTGACCGAAAAGACAAATCACATCTTTTAAAGTTTAGTATAAGAAATACTTATGCAAGAAAATCCACCTCCAATCCAAGGGAGTGGGCTTTCGTCATGCCCAGCGTCCAGCAATGCTGTTTATTTTATCTGGCTCATGGTCTCTGATTAATCGCTTGGGATTTTTTATGGTTTTTTCCAATACCCAATCTTTATTGTGTTATACTAACAAATGACTAATTTCACTTGGGGGGGTAATAACGTGTCTGGCATAACGTTTAAAAGAAATCTTTTAGCTGCAATCACTATCCTATTTTGGTTTGCGCAATATGTCTACATACCATTCCTTACACCCTACCTGCTATCTCTTTCGATATCGGCAACAGTTGTGGGAGTTATTGTTGGAGCATACGGAGTCACCCAACTGCTTTTAAGGATTCCGTTAGGAATTATTACCGATATCGTCGGAAATCACAAAATTTTTATCATTATAGGTGCTTTCTTAGCCGGCACTTCTTCCATCATGATCATACTTTTCGGTTCACCTATTATGCTGTTTGTAGCTAATGCCCTATCAGGAGTTGCTTCTTCAACCTGGATCTCTTTTACTTTGCTTTATTCTTCATACTATGACAAATCAGAAGGTACGAAAGCAATTGGCCTTATCACTTCCCTTATGAACCTCGGTATTTTAGCTGCATTTTTACTCGGTGGAGTTTTTGAACAATTGGGCATCCGCTCACTGTTCATTTTAAGTTTTATATTCGGTATGACCGGCTTCATTCTCTCATTCTTTATCAATTCTGAGACTGCAGGCCGAACAAATGTTACTACCGCTAGTCTTATAAAAGTTATGAAGAATAAGAAACTACTAATAGTCTCTCTTTTGGGCGGTTTTGTTTGGTTTTTAATGTTTGGAACTGTGTACTCCTTTACAACGAGTACTGCAAAAGAGCTTGGTGCAACAGGCCTCCAACTTGGTGTTATTTATGTTTTATTTAGCGTTATGAATATTGTAGGCGCCTATTTCGTCAGTACAAAGGCTTCGAATAAACTTGGCGAAAAAAATAATATAACGTTAGGCTTTATCTTACTGGCGGCATATTGTGCAGGAATAGCCGTCGCTCCTAAGCCTATCTGGTTCTTCCCGCTCCAAATGATCGGCGGGTTTGGAGCAGGCATCCTCACAGCAATTCTTATGGCAATTGCAGTAAGAGGCTTTGATGCAGATAAAAAATCCACGGCTATGGGTTTTTATCAATCGATATATTCACTCGGTATAACGTTTGGACCAATAGTAATGGGGATCTTGATCGACCATTCGTCTAAAGTCTTTTCGTTTTCTGTCATGGCTGTAATTGCCTTAGCCTGTTCCGTTTTCGTGTTAGCAATGTATAAGCTTAGTCCTCTATTTAAACAAGCTTAACGGAAGAGTCAAGAATCTTATCGCCATGCATGGCGCACACAAAAGGGCGCTTATCAGTTTTCATGATCAGCGCCCTTTTGGAATTCAGCTTGTAAGAATTTTGCCGAATAATGATGTCTGAATTAAACAGCTTGAAACTTAGTTCCGCACTTGGGACATTCCGTCATCCCACTAAAATAATCCCAGATTGAGTGACACATTTTGCACTCTTTTATAAAAGGAACAAATGGAGCAATATTCTCCGTTATGTTATTCTCGATTTGATTTGGTTCTCCAGTATATTGTTCCCCAGAATTTTCAACCTCAGACTTGCTAACAGCAATAGACACAAGACAACGTCCTTTCCTCCATAATCGAATATTCTTATAGATAATTATAAGAAAATCTCGACAACTCCGTCAATTAAGAACCCCCCTCGTAATTCGCACTATATTTCACTTATTTAAAGGAAATTATGCGTTTTCGGGAAAAAATTGCTTCCCTTCCTCCAAAGGTAGCTCAGACTCTTTTTCAGGGTGCGAGATGTTAATTATTGTAAAATAAATAGTTTGTGTTCTTCGAGAACAGATTCTAATTCAAGCATATACATGCTTGTAACTTCTCTATTGTCCGAACTCATTTCTGCTAGTTCATTAAAGCTTATTTCATTTTGGCACTTTAATAACGTCCGCAGTATCCCTCGGCTGGCTAAGGGGATCATCCAAAAAGTATTGGGATGTTGCAGCGTTTCAAACCAAGATTCAATTTTAGTTCGATTGGCAAATATCTTGGCAAGAATTCCATTTTCTCTCGAATCAATCATTTCTTAAGCTTCCTCCCTGTTGACAAAATGCATATTGACAATATATTCAACACAAAAACACATAAACCTTCTAAACTTAAAAATTAGCTTCCCTTTAATTCAACTTAATACAAATAGAATGAAGATTTTGTATTGACAAAAAAGACTCTCATCATTTAATGACGAGAGTTGACGGAGGGTAAATCAAACGCCGCTAAACATTATGCCCAAAGGCTTGGACAAATACCTTCAAATGTTTGCCAAATACAGCTCTGTCATGGCCTCTTACGAAATGAGGAAAATCGAAAGGAAGTCAAACAAAAAACCTCCGCGTCCGGAGGTTTAAAGCGCAATGCCCCATTGTATATCCCGCTAAAAGATTCTGAGGGACACAGTTTTAAGAAATCTTCTTCATTTTAAAAAATCATGAGACTAAGAAAACTAAGTGGTATAAATATTTTTCTTACGACATATTATACTATATATTTACATATTTGTGTTAAAAAAGTATCTTGGTAATTTATCACATTAGAACCTGTATAAATTAATAGATAAGAAAAAGCCCTCTCTAGGAGGGCTAGTTAATTAATTACTTTTTTGTTCCATTTTTAACAAATCCGTCATGTTAAAGGAGTTTGCCGCGTTAACTTCCGGAATTTGAATTTCTATCGGAGAGTTTATGCCGGAAATATCCGAATTATAATTAAGAATCATTTCCAAACTACCTTTTGGAGTATCTGCAGCAGATGATTTTTTGTCAATAGTACTCATGAATTGACTCAATTGATTTAAATCAATTTTAAGGTCAATGGTTCCACTCTCTTTTACTACATAACCATTATCGATATAATATTTTAGATCGATCCCCTTATCCCCTAAAAGAGTGACATTTTTCAGCTTATCCATTTGAGCATTAAACGATGCTAAAAAAACAGTTTTACTAGCATCAAATTGTTCAAAAGCCTTATCAAAAGCTTGGATGCTTTTTTCCTTGTCCGATGCTTGACTCATTTGCAGCGTGGAATCAACTAAATTTTTCACAAAATCCATAGCTTCTTTATCTTGACTAAAATTGTTAACGGTATACCGGATTAAATCTTTAAATTGCTGATCATTAAGTCTAATTTCATAGCATCGGACTAACTTATAGCCATCATCCGTTGATATTGATTCAGTTGAATTAGCGACGGTGCTAAAATTCGGGTTAAATCGACTTGCATAACTTTTTAAAAAGTCAATTTCCTTTTCTTGAAATGTTTTGCTGAATTCTAGAAGTTGCTTCAGGCTTTCATTATCCAAACCAGAATCTTTCGTATCCAAAGGGTTCATGACTAAATAATCTTTGTTTGCAGCCTGTTGAGGCAAAGAACTTTTGGCAACTAAAGGAAGTTTTATAATTTCCTTAAGTGACGGAGTATCCCCTGTTAAATCCGAGTCTACCCAAACGGGGATATTAATTTTCATTCCCGGAGTAACTACATCCACAATAGCTTTGCTCTTACCGACTGTTTTTTGATCATTATATGTAGATTCTACATCAAAATTGAGCGAAGCATTATTTAACAGCGCAGCAACAGAATCGATTTGTTGTTGCACCTGAGGATCAAACCCCTGGCCACTAACGTGAAGATTCATCGTTGTTTGAATATGTGATGAATTAATCGTTTGCATGTTCAAGGCAGCGTTAAGAATTTCCTGTTCATTACTGCTGCAACCTGTTAAGACTAGAAGCAACATCATAGCTAAAGCAAACCAGATAACTATTTTTTTCCTTTTCATTCATTTCCTCCCTCTCAACTATCTTAAATTGACTCTGTTATATTATAATATACTTCCTACTACATTGTATATCGGCAAATTAGAAATAATTATCAGGTTAAATTATTTTTCTTGTTTAGGCAAAGTGAATTCGGGCCCACCCCCACTTATAAAAGTGGGGGGCTTAAAACTGGATCAAACAGGGGGCTATGCTCTACGAGTCCTAGGTTTATGTTTTTATTCTGTAACCGAAAAACTTCTCAAGATAGTAAATAGAAAGCCACATGTAAGCAAGGTAATAATTAATTTCATAATCAGCATCTCTTTCAATTCGTTAATATGGGTAAGTTACCCTTGCTTTTAAGATTACACTAGAATTCTTATAATTCCATGAACATTATATTAATAATTTATTAAATTTTTTGCAGGCATGTTCTTGATGTGTCACCTCTAAATACAGAAGTCTCGGCGTTCAGCATAACTTTTCCGCATAAATTAATAGCATTATGTTTAAGATACTTTAGTCCTGGGGAATACATTAATTTTTCTAACATTTATTATGTCAACTCAGGAAATACTGTATGGGGAATCAGTAAACTACAAGGAGGGTTCATAATGAGTAAAGATAAGGATAGAAGAGAAGAATTAGCCGCAAAATATCCTGAAGTAGAACAACATTTTCAAAATATCAAGCAAGAAATGTATGAGCCTCAAATCGAGAGATTAGGAGAAACGAAAAAGGAACAAAAGCAGCGTACAGAAGGTCATTAAGGAATTGTCTTTAAACAAAGCACCAAAAGAAGGACTGATATTCAGAGAGGTATCAGTCCTTCTTCCCGTTCTATCTTACAGCAAGTACTAATGATTATGGGCTACCTTAAGCTGATTTACGATGGTTTCGCTGATTCTATCCGGAACCTCATCGTACTGAAGGAATTTAAGAGTAAATGACCCTCTTCCTTGAGTAAGAGCCCTTAAATCAATAGCATAACGCATCATTTCTGCCTGAGGCACGTGAGCCTTAATAACTTGACATTTTCCAATGGACTCCATCCCTAATACTTTTCCCCGTTTCGTATTAAGATCCCCAATGACATCACCCATGAAGATTTCAGGTACTTTGACTTCAACTTCCACCACCGGCTCGAGCAACGTTGGTTTTGCCAATTCCACTCCCTTGCGAAAGGCAATCATAGCGGCTAGTTTGAACGCCATTTCCGACGAATCAACGGAGTGATAAGAACCATCACAAAGAGTGACCTTAATATCGGTCACAGGATATCCAACCATAGCCCCTTCTGCCATGGCTTCACGGATTCCCTTTTCCACAGCAGGAATATACTGTTTGGGGACTGACCCTCCGAATATCTCCTCAGAAAATTCGAAGTCTTTGCCATCTAAGGGTTCCAGATTAATCCAAACATGTCCATATTGTCCATGCCCGCCCGTTTGTTTTTTATGCTTGCCTTCAACTTTCACGGCTTTACGAATCGTCTCACGATATGGAACGCGAGGAACTTTGATAGCTACAGCAACTCCAAACTTACGAGCTAATTTTTCCTGAATAATATCGAGGTGCATTTCACCTAAACCCATCAACAATAATTCTTTCGTTTCTATATTTTTGCTAAGTTTGATAGTTGGGTCTTCTTCAGCTAATCTTGCTAAAGAGTTGCCCAATTTATCTTCATCGCCCTTGCTCTTTGGTTCAATTGCCATCGATAATGTTGGAATTGGAAAATCTATATCCTCTAATTGGAGCGGATGTTCTTTAGTGCATAAGGTATCCCCAGTTTTTACACTTTGCAATTTAGCAGCCACCGCTATATCTCCCGCTGGAACAGATGTAATGGGCTCCTGGGTTTTGCCTTTCAAGTAAAAGGGTTGACCAATTTTTTCTTCGACGTCGCGATTAACATTATAGACCATGGTTTCCGAGCGAAAAGTCCCTCCATATACTCGAAAAAAAGACATTTTTCCAACATAGGGATCAGCAAGGGTTTTAAAAACTAATGCAGACTTTTGTGGTAAAACCTCAGGTGAAGGAACTATATCGACAATGAAATTAAGAAGATTGTTAATGCCTATATTCTTATACGCTGAACCGCAAAGTACGGGGACCACGAGATTTTGCTTCAATGCTAAACGTAAAGTAGCTTGCAAATCCTGACACGTTAAAGATTCGCCATCAAGATATTTCGTCAGGACTTCATCATCAGCTTCAGCAACCGCTTCTGTCAGTTGTTCTTGCAGAAGGTTTAATTCATCTTGATAGTCTTCAGGAACTTCTTGAATTACATACTTGCCGCTTCCATTTGTCTCATAAGCATACATTTTATTTTCGAGAATATCGATTACTCCATGAAAATCTGCTTCAAGTCCAACTGGAATTTGTAAGGGAGCAAAGCGGGCATCAGGATATACGTCTTTCAACTGTTCAATAATCTTATTAAAATTAGCATTCTCACGATCTAGTTTGTTGATAAATACAACTCTCGGCAGCTTCTTTTCTTCCATAAGTTCCATAGTAATTTCAGCCTGCACTTCCAGACCTGATACACCATTGAGGACAATTATGCCGCACTCCGCAACCCTCAGTGCACTTATGACTTCCCCAATGAAGTCTGAATATCCCGGAGTATCGAGAACATTGACCTTAACTCCTTGCCATTCAACAGGAATAAGACTCGTACTAATCGACACTTTGTGCTTAATTTCTTCTGGCAAAAAATCAGAGACTGTGTTTCCTTCAGTGATTTTGCCGATTCGGTTGATCACACCTGAATTGAAGAGAAAAGCTTCCGACAGAGAAGTCTTTCCTACTCCACCATGGCCGACCAGACAGATATTACGAAGATTTTTCGTGTCATAGTTCTTCAAGACGATCCCTCCTAGTATGTTATTAAGAAAAGGTCTTAGCCTTTTACTTGCAACAGTAATTGGGAGCTTTCATTAAAGTCTGAAGATAATAGTTTTGATTAGTTTATTGAGCCGAGCAGATCAAGTATTCTCATTATAAATTATTTCTTTTCGTAAGTACCCCTTATGAGGGGTGTTTTATTCCTCACCATATAGTTTCCTTTGGCCCAGACATCTCGAACCTGTAAAGACTCATCGAGAACTACCAGGTCAGCATCGTAACCCACTCGTATCATGCCTTTATTTTTAAGAGACAGGACTCCGGCCACATTAGATGTTATGGTACTCAACGCCTTTTCTAAGGCTACTCCATGGTGATGAACAGCTTCTCTGACATCACGCCATAAAACTTCGACAGAGCCAACACCCATGCCAACTAAAACGCCCTCTTCGTTATATTGGGGCATACTTCCATTTCCATCCGAAGTTACAGTAATTCGTTTATTAAGAAGATTGCGTTGGTCTAACATTGAAAGGACGGCCGGTACCTGAAGTTCCGCGGAAAAATCGTCACACCCTGCCGTTAAATCAATGTGTCCTCCTGCTTGCAAGAACTGAATTCCCTGTTCTAACAAGGAATGTGTCCGATTAATATGTGTGGGCATAAATTGAGTAATAGGAATCTCAGTTTGTTCAAGAATCTTCCATATATAATCGAGCCCACGCTTACCCTCCCCAAGATGGAGATGAACAACACCTGCTTTGCTCCCGAGCATTCCGCCGACTCGGGCTTCTGAAGCTAAACGTTCAAGCTCGGCAATTTGAGGTTGAGCAGAACGGTGATCTGAAATTGCGATTTCTCCTGCACCGATTACTTTTTCAATTAGGGCCAAGTCTTGCTGCAGGGTTGGCAAAAGAGTCCTTACTGGTACTTGATAGGCCCCGCTGTAGATAAAGGTGCTTATTCCCTCATCTTCAAGGGCATGAGCTTTCGTAAGAAGTTCAGAAATTGAGCGAGAAACCGAATCTGTCCCTAAGCAGCCGACAACGGTGGTTGTTCCGCTTAAAGTGAGCTGAGAAAGTTGAATTTCTGGAGTTCTGGAAGCCGGACCCGCTTCCCCGCCGCCGCCGCAGATATGTACATGAGCATCTATAAAACCGGGAGTCAAGATCATACCCTGAAGATCAATCTCTTCTCCCTCGACAAAGTCAGGCAGGTGTAGATTCTTCCCGATTACTGCAATGCTTGAACCAACAATGAGGACATCTGTTTCCTCAATATAGTTCGGACTATATATCTTTGCGTTCTTGAGCAGTTGCCACATTATGATTCCCCCCTTGAGGTAGAATGCCCCATTTCAAGAACCATATTCCTCCATGGAAAACTTTTCTCTATTCAACATTAAAATCCTTTTGTTTTTCGCAGCTCGGTGAAAAATTTCTTAAGCATTTCCTTATTTCCCTGCGCATATGGTTAGAAGTAACGATATTGCCATATTTGTGGAGGAAAGAGATGCCAAGAAGGACCTTTGTCTACGGCGCAACAATTCTCTTAGGCGCTAATTTATTGAACCGTGTATTAGGCTTTACTTATCAATATTTAATCATGGCCCATATAGGTGGAGAAGCCTACGGACTCTTTAATATGGTCTTTCCCCTATACATGCTGGCCCTAGTTTTTACGACTGCAGGAATCCCCCTTGCCATTGCCAAAATGGTTGCCGAAGAGGTTTCCTTAGGAAGAGGTTATCAAGCTCGTTCCATCCTTCGCCTTGCCTTTTGGCTTCTTACAGTGTCGGGGGCCTTAGTTTCATCAGGCCTCTATTTCCTGACACCCTACATCGCCCACAGGCTTTTTCCCGACCCCAGAGTCCTGACGATTTTTCAGATTTGTACGCCTGCTATCTTCATAGTCTCTATCTCCTCAGTCTTTCGAGGATATTTTCAAGGCTTACAAAATATGGTCCCTACAGCAGTAAGCCAAATTTGTGAGCAAATCGTCCGCGTTGTTGTAGGCTACACAACAGCCATTTACCTTCTCAAAACCGGTGTTGAATGGGCCGCGGCGGGATTAGCCTTCGGAATGCTGGCCGGTGAAGCAGTCGGCCTTTTGGTAATTATCATCCATTACCAAAGGTCTCGAATACCCTTAGAAAAAGATCCGGCCTCCCATACTTCTTCGAGCAATATTTTACGGCAATTATGGCATCTTGCTTCTCCTGTAACCGTCGGAAGATTATTTTCTACCGGATTGTCTGCTTTAGACGCTATGCTTATCCCCCAACGTCTGCACGCTGCAGGTTACAGTGCGCGGGAAGCAACTACTTTGTTCGGGCAATTAGGGGGATCTGCCTTTACCTTACTTACCTTTCCCAGTGTCTTTACCTTTGCCTTAGCCACATCACTAGTTCCATCTATTTCTGAAGCAGCAGCTCAACATCAGTTTCATATCGTCCGTGCTCGAAGCGTTGAAGCAATACGTTTAACGATCTTGATTGGTATTCCCTGTCTGATCACTCTCTTCTATTTTTCACGTCCGCTAACCATTTTTTTTAAAAGTCCTGAAATCTCACCAATTTTACGAATCTTAGCTTTAGGTGGTATTTTTTCATATATTCAACAAACAACAACAGGAATTCTGCAAGGGCTGGGAAAAGTTCAGCTTCCGGTTCTTCATTCTATTATAGCAGCCATGCTGCGGATCCCCATTTTGATCTACCTTACCGGTCTTCCCCAATGGGGTCTTAGGGGAACTGCCTGGGCTTATGTGATTGGTTTTATTATAATGGCTGCCTTGAACCTTCTAGCTATCACACGAAGCAGCGGCATGCCTATTGACCTTCAGCGGTTTCTCCTCCAACCCTTTAGCGGAGGTATCGCCATGATTCTTGCTTTTAGCCTCTTAGACCCAATCATAGGCGGACATTTAGTGGGATATAGCTTGGAATTTTCCTGCGGAGTTTTGCTTTACGGCACAGTGCTAGTCTTCAATGGCGGCATTACTTTCTCAGATTTAAGACGGCTGCCTTGGCTCGGAAAATTTTTAAAACCTTAAAAGAATTATCTCCACCAACGTCTAAACTGTCCCCCCCATTGCCAATAGGATAACAAAATCAGCACGCCAATAAAAAGAATAATCAGAAACTTATATATAAAGTAGACTTTTATTATTTTTAATATCACGACTAAAGCCCCTAAGAAAATAGGGATAACTAATAGTTTAACTATTGAACTTGAACGCTTTTTATTTCTGAAACTCGGAAATGATAAAAGCAAAGAAAAAACAATAACGTATACTATAAAAGATGCAAATATCATGAAACTTCCTTCCTTAACAAAAAGAAATAAGATATCCATAATTTTAGTGCCATAAAGCTTTAAAAAATGTTAATACTATCATTGTACGGATAAAGATAAGAGGGAGGAGATTTATATATGAGTCGTCGAAATAGAAACGCCGGTATTTTACCACAGCCGGTTTTAGAACAATTCAAATGGGAAGTCGCTGAAGAATTAGGTCTTAGTTCTAAGATCCAAACTCAGGGCTGGGAAAACATGACCTCCCGTGAATGTGGACATGTTGGCGGCAGAATCGGCGGAAGTATGGTAAAAACAATGATCCGACGAGCAAAAGAATCTCTTAATACCCCCGTCTAAACCGTATTCGACGATAAAGGAGTACAGAAATTTCTGTACTCCTTTATTTTAACTTAGCCAGCTCTTCAGTCCAAAGCGACAAATTCGCATAATCCGTTAAGTTACTGTGAACCGGAGTCACAGAAACAAACCCCTCCTGAATTGCCCGCAAATCCGTATCGCTTTCATTATCTGGGGTCATAGTGCCACTTTGCCAATAATAAAGCCTTCCTCTGGGATCAGTTCGCTGTTCAAAAATATTTTCATAAACTGCCTTGCCTAATCTTGTTACTTTCAGTCCCCGCCACTCATTGCGGGGTTTTCCGGGAAGGTTCAAATTGATTAATCCCTTATAATCCAACTTGCGAAAAAGCTTCAAATTCTCAGCGACATAGGCTGCAGCAGGTTCAAACTCCTGATATTCAAAGCTGGCTAAAGACACAGCAATAGAGGGAACACCCAATAAAACTCCTTCCATCGCTGCTGAAACCGTTCCAGAATAAAAAATATCCGTCCCTAAATTAGGACCTTGATTAATCCCTGAAATCAAAAGATCAGGTTTAGGAACAAGTTCACCTTGAATTGCAAGTTTTACACAATCGGAAGGAGTTCCGCTTATGGCAAATCCATTTAAGGATTCCTTCAACAAATGTTCGGTTACAAATAAAGGATTAAATAACGTAATGGAGTGGCCTGTTGCTGAGCGCTGACCTTCTGGGGCTACAATGCTGACATCATATCCGGTATTGCTAAGAACCTTGTAAAGCGTTTGAATTCCTGGAGCAAAATAGCCGTCATCATTGGTCAATAAAATATGCATATTTTTCCTCCTATTTACTCTACTTCATAAATCGACACAACCATTTTATCCTCTTTTTTCGTTAACCCAAACATTAGTCGATAATCTTTTAAGTTTTTATTGAGAAAATCTACCACTTTATAAAGTTCTCGATTAGGGCTAACTTTCTGTGTCGCAATAAGTTCGAGTTTTCCCGACCGTTCCGGCATAGGAGAAGTAGGTCTCTCATCCATAGGATACCTCTTTCTTAGATTTTATGACCTTGAATTAAGGAAAAAGCCTCCGATCTCGTTATAGGATTCGTTTTAAAAATTCCACGGACTGCAGAAGTGAGGGTTCTAGAACCTGCCTTTTTTACACCTCGCATGGTCATACACATATGCTCAGCTTCAATAACAACAAGCACTCCTAAAGGTGTAAGTTCAGCCATAATTGCATCAGCAATCTCAGATGTCAAGCGTTCCTGAAGCTGAGGTCTGCGGGCAAAGCCCTCCACTACACGGGCGAATTTCGATAAACCAGTGATTTTCCCCTTCCTGGGAATATAGGCGACATGGGCCTTACCATAAAAAGGAACAAGGTGATGTTCGCACATAGAATAGACTGGGATGTCCTTAACAATCACCATTTCTTCATGTTCCTCGGAAAACTGTACTTTTAAATGTCTACTGGGGTCTTCATGCAGACCTGCAAATACCTCTGCATACATCCTGGCAACACGTTTTGGTGTGTCCTGAAGTCCCTCTCTTTTAGGATCCTCCCCTATTGCTTCTAAAATCATATAGACAGCCTGCTCAATTTTTTCCAAATCCATCCCCATAATCATTTCTCCTTTACACGATGATCCCTCACCAGTTTTCTATAACTGCCCCATAAAGACATGTGTTTGAGGAATAACTCGGACATTCATAAGCTTTTCCAGAAAGAACCGCTGCCAATCTAAAAGTTGGCCGGGCTTGGGCCTCTCACAACCGTTGACTTTGGTAACAGGCTGCAAAATAGTTAGCAATGACGGGTTAATGCCTGAAATTAAATCCCGAGCCTTTTGAAGATCGTCTAATTTGCTTTCCTCAGTCACAACAATTTTGATAAATACTTCTTTAGCAAGACTTTTACGCAGAAAGTCTTCGTGAACATCCCAAAAGATCTCTTCTCCGAAAGGTAACTTGATATCCATACTGATAATATCAATAAGTGACAATATTTTGAGAAGTTGGGACGGGAGTGTTCCATTCGTTTCCAGATAAATTGGAAGATTCTTCTTCTTGATTAAGGGTAGAAACGACGAAAGTTCATCAGCCCAAAGAAGAGGTTCTCCGCCAGTGATGCTTAGGGAGTGATGGAGAGAAAAATCGTAAGACTGAAGCAACTCCACTAGTTCGAAAATATCAATAGGATTTTCGAATTCCTGAAAACTTCGCGAACCTGGGTTGATTTCCATGCGAAATTGTTTCGGAACTATAGTCTCTGTATCACAATATGGACATTTTAAATTGCAGCGAGGAAACCTTAAGAAAATTTGACGTGTGCCGACGTACGGGCCTTCCCCTTGAATCGATGAAAAAATTTCAGTTACCGGTAACTTAATCATCACATAACCCCGCGAACTTTACAACGAGCATGGCGCATCGACAAGACCTCGGCACAATAACGTTTGGCAACGTTCTCTCCGAATTCCAAAACATTACAGACTTGAAGATCATTTAAGCCAGTCGTCGGAATAGGAGTATTATGGCTGGAAACGTTTAAGCCGCAGTGGATAAGCGTGGAGACAGGCGAAAGAGTTGCAATACTTACAGAAAGCTTTCGGTCTCCATCATAAAGGTCATCTCCAGTTCGTCTCAGAGAGGATACTCCTAATTTTTCCAGTTCTTCTTTAATAGTTGCTATTAGCAAGCGCTGCCGAACAATCGTCTTCTCTAAATCCATTTCAAAATGTTCAACGATAAAATGCAGCATGTCCTCACTATAGATCCAATCCTGTGCTGCCACATCTTCCATGTCCACCATCTCATTTTGTTCAACGCGGCATGCTCCTCGAAACACACACATACTATCCCCCATTAAACCAAAGTTTTTGTAGGTAAACAGGGATTGAAGCTGACTCCCATCATAGTTGAGAGGATTTTGACAAATATGATATTTCAAGACTATTCCCTCTTTTCGCGGCCTTTGAGTCTTTTAACATTCAAATGTTTAAGATACTATTAAGGAGTGTCGAACAGTTCACTTACCAAAGCTTCAGCCTTATTTGCGATTAACGCTCGTTTCATTCTCAAACAACTCTCGCAATGTCCACAAGGGCGCTGCCCATTTTCATAACAGCTCCACACCTTTTCAAATGGAATATTGAGTCTTAAGCCTTCTCGGACGATTTCAGATTTTGATAACGCTGCAGTAGGGCTATCAACCGTTACCGTATTTTGAGTCGAGTATTTGAAGCAATCATTCATTGCGGTCATGAATTCTAAAGAATTATCCGGAAATGTTGCGGCCTCTTCCCGATTGAAGCCCGTAATCAGAGTTACCGCTTCACCCATATTTTCGGCATATACAGCGGCAATGTTCATAAACAAGCCATTGCGATTAGGCACCCAAACCTGATGAGCGCTTTCAAGAGCTTCTTCTTCAATATTATCAAGTTGTTTAAACTCTAATTGAGGTAAATCTGTTGAACGATTAACCAGGGCAGTACGAGTCTGCTCTTGAAGAAAAGGCAAAGCAATAATCGTATGGCGGATATTAAAATGGTCGGCAATCTGACGAGATGCAGATATTTCCTTCTCCTTTGCCCGTTGACCATAATCAAAGGTTATAGCTAAATCTAAGGTTGTTTTCTCGAGAAATAGGGCCATAGCCACGGTTGAATCTAAACCGCCTGATAGTAAAACGATACCGGCCAAAAGTCAGTCCTCCTTATAAATTGCCCAGGCATCTGGAGCTTCGAAAACTTTCACCCATACTAAGCGATTTTCACCTAATACTAAATTCTGCTTAAATTCACAGAATAAAAATTGGGCTATAAGCTCTGCTGTAGGGTTGACTCCTGCGGGTCCAAACGCCGGCAAATCATTGAGCAGGCTGTGATCTAACAAATCAAGAGTCTTTCTAATCGCCTGTTTTACTTCACTAAAATCCACCAGCATTCCCAAATTATCTAATTGTTCACCTTCAATACAAACGACAACATTCCAACGATGCCCATGCAAATTGGAACACTTGCCCTTGTAATTACGGATAAAATGAGCGGCATCAAAATGCGCCTGAACACATACCTGATACATAGTTAACTCCTTATTTGAGATATTACTATTTATATTAACATTTTTAGATACAAAATAAAAATGAAATTTAAGCAAAAGAAGAAGGGTTTTCCCTTCTTCTTAAGCTAATTTCAGTGCTTTATTATAGCAATCAATGGCTGTATCATACTGATTCATTTGATCGTAGACATTTCCCAGCAAAGCCCATCCCGCTGAATGATTGGGGTCTATTTCTATAAGTTTATTTAGAGATTCTATACACTCCTGCCAATTACCTTTACGAGTAAGACATACACTAAGGTTATAAAGAATCAACGGGTGATCGGGGCTTAGCTCTAAAGCCTTTTTATAGTATTCCACCGCCCTTCTTGATCTTCCTTGATGAACAAGGGTAAAGGCGAGGTTGTTCAGTAGAATTGGATCTTGGGGATAAATCTTTATAGCCCGATCCAAGAGGTTTAATGCTTCCTGTGTTCGTCCCTGATTTTGATAGACTGCGGCAAGATTACTTAAAGAATCGTAATGTTCCGGCTCATATTTAAGGGTGAATTTGTAGTATTGGATTCCCTTTTTTATTTGTCCGATTTGAATATAACAATAGGCTAATCTTGCCGCTAAATCAGGCGTTCCGCCATAACGAAGGGCCCGATCAAAACTAAAGCAGGCATCGGCCAATTGCTCCAACTTCAAGTGCATTTCTCCCTTTTCTTCCCAATATCGTGATTCGCGCGGTGATAGTTGACAACACCCTTGAAAACAGCGCAAGGCTTCTTGATATTCTTCATGATAAGCATAAATAATCCCTAGTCGATAATAGGTTTCCGCATTTTTAGGTTCTGCTCGACAGGAATTGTCAAGAGCCTTAACTCCCTCCTGCCAATTTCCTTGTTCCAAATGACAATCTGCAAGAATCCCCCAGAACTTGGAACTTTGCGGTTTTAATTTAAGCGCATCTTCAATCATAGTTTTCGCTTGCAGAATGAGGCCTTGTCCAAGATAACATTGCGCTAAGAGACCACATATCATCCCCGATTCGTCATTGCCCTTTCGTTCCAGAATTTCTAAATAATCCCTTGCTTCTTGAAATGCCTGAACTTCAATTAAATGTTCAACTTCATTTAGCCGAAGTTTACCTTTGCTTTGCTTCAATAAATCTACCCATTCCTGGATAGCTAAATCCGTTTTTCCCAGCCAAAAGTGCCATTTTGCTTGCAAAGAATTCCACAGATATGTTTTCTTAAGAGACGGCCTTTTTTGTTTGACGTTTGAGGCCAAAGGTACACCCATTGTCTCAGCCCCTTTTTTACTTATTTTTCCATTATTTCATTCTCCTTTTTTTCTTTTAATCCTTCTGGGACACTCGGGAATCGAACGCCAAAAGCCTTGGATATACGCGATTATTCATTAAACTTAGGCTGCTTTTCCTTTACTCTCGTCAGATTATTATAATTACTACTTAATTTATGTCATAATAAGTTTTTATTCCTATAAATCAGCTGTGAACTCGTTCAGCTAAAGCTGAACATCGGGGCTTAACTGGCTAAATAGTTTAACAGTGTCCTCGATATTTCATTCTGACAGCAAAAAACTCAGCTAAATTGCCGAGTTTTTGTAAACAGAGGTTTTATTTCTTTAATGTTCCATCAAGAAAGAAGATTTGACCTATAATGACTTCTTAAGGCGAATTAAGGTAAAGAGGCGCATTACTGCGCCCCTTCACATTTAGAACAATAGCCATAAAATTTCAAATCGTGGTCGGAAACTTTAAAATGATTTCGTTTCATAATGACGGCTTCTAAGGACTCTAATAAATCATCATCAAATTCCGAAACATTTCCACAGCGTAAACAGATAAGGTGATGGTGGTGATGATGTTCGTCCTTACGACTAAATTCATAACGAGTGCGGCCATCTCCAAAATCGTTCTTAATAAGAACTCCAATTTCCGCCAATATATCTAAAGTTCGATAAACGGTAGCAAGACCTATCTCTGGGTTTTCATTTTTAACGAGCATATATACTTCTTCGGCACTTAAATGCCGATCCACATGCTCCACAAACATGTGGAGAATCGTCTGTCTTTGAGGAGTTACTTTATAGGAGTGATTACGCAGCAAGTTGCAGATATTGTCAAACGTTCTAAAGTTCTCCATCAATGCCCCTCCTCCATATATTTCCTATTATAAGACATTATTTTCACTTTGCAAAGTGATTTTAAGAAATATTAACGATTAAAGACTTCATAAATCGCGAACTTTAGATAGTCTGTTTCTTCACTTCCTAAAAGAACTGGATGATCTTTACCGGCACGACGGAATTCTACTAGGCGCAAGACTTTATGAGCATCTGCTGCAGCGTCTTGCAGCATTTTTTGAAATCGTGCTGAACTTAAATGGTATGAGCATGATGCTGTTATTAAAACACCACCATCTCGAACTAACTTCATCCCTTGAAGATTTATTTCCTTATAGCCTCGCAGCGCTCCTTCCAGAACCTGACGACTTTTAGCAAAGGCCGGAGGATCTAAAATGACTACGTCCCAAGTCTTCTTCTCGTTTACTTGGTTTCTTAAAAAATCAAAAGCATTTTCCGCAACAAATTGAGTACGATGCAGAAATCCATTAAGCAATGCATTTCTCTTAGCCATTTCAATAGCTTTCTCTGAGATATCAACACAAGTAACCTTTTTAGCCCCATACAGACACGCGTGCAGCATAAACGATCCTGTATGGGAAAAGCAATCTAAGACCTCAGCACCATCCCAAAACGGATTTTTAATTTCTTTTCCCTTTTTATCTTGAGGACGTCCTTCAGGATCCTGGTAAATCCCATGACTCGCTCCCCATCCAGTCATAATGGGCTTTAAGGAAGCACGATTTTCACGTTGATCAAAGAAATACCCAGTCTTCTGTCCTTCAGCTACATCGACCATGATCTTTAACTCATTTTCCTGGAGGGTTATTTGGGTATCAAAAGGAGTATCCACGAAGCCGACTCTCTCTTCCAGACCTTCCAAGCGCCGAACAGAAACATCGCTTCGTTCATAAATTCCTCGTGGATTGAAGATTTTTTTTAAAGCCTGAAATATCCACTGTCGTCGGACTTCCATGCCAAGGGCAAGAATTTGAACCACAAGAACGTCTTCATATTTATCAATAATCAGGCCTGGCAAGAAATCCGCTTCACCGTGGACAACCCGACAGGAGGTTATATTAGATAATAACCATTGTCGCCGCTTCCAAGCACTTTGAATTTTGTTTAAAAAAAACTCTTCATCAATAGAGTTTTCCGAATAGGATATCACTCGCAGAATCAGCTGCGATACAGGGTTATAAAATCCTTGGGCCAAGAAATGTCCATCGTGATTTAAAATATGTACAATATCTCCTCCTGAGGGATTCCCTTCGATTCTGCCAATTTCTCCGGGATAGATCCAGGGATGCCCCTGTTCAAGCCTCCTTTTGCGATTTCTTATAAGAAACACTCTTGGTATAGACATAACAGATCCTCGCTTTCAAAAACGTAAAGATTCATATCTTTAAAATATACCGTGAAATCAAAGGAAAGGAAAGCTTTCATTTCCCTTTTCTTTCATAGTTACATCCATACAATCGTTTCTACCATCTCATATAGGAATATCCTAGAGGGATAGCGGATAGGCGATATGCTAAAAAACCATCCTTTTTCGGATGGTTTAAGAAGTGGGAGTGGTTCGAGTTCATTCTATTAGGAAAAACGATCCCTAAGAACCTCAACGACTTCTTCTGCACTACGACCGGAGGCATTAATAACTGGCAGCTTGACCGGCCAATCCGCCGATAAATTATGAGTTCCATCACCCTTAACGACAACTGCCCGAATATTATACAATGCCTTTCCTTCTAAAGGAGCGGTCTTAAATCCTGAAGCATGTAATGCTTGTACGACATTGCTGAGTCCATCTTCTACTGCTATCATTTTATACATTTATTTCACCCTCTCCTTGAAGTATACTTAGTTTCCCACCAATAAATCATCTTATCCAGAGAGAAATTTCCTTAAAAAGAATAGTTTTCTTTAAATAAGCGCAGATAGTCTATCGATAATTGCTTGTTATGTATTTGCAGCTGAGGCTCCGAACAAGGAAATATTCCTTCGATTGAACATGTTAGCAATCCCTGAGTTTCTACGCTTAAATGAATGGTGTTCTTCTGAGGCGGGGTTCTTTGTAAGAGCAGCGAATACTTGCCCGTTGGCTGCCGAAATCCTATTAATTGTATTTGTTTAGGCAGTTTGGTCATTGGAAGGAACTCATCCGTTTTAGCTTCAAAAGGATGATCACTTTCCAATTCTAGTTGAACCAAATAGGGTTCTTGAAGATAATTCAATTTTATGGTTAGATCCAAAAGTCTTTGAGCATTTAAACTTTTCTCCTCAACTGTCGTCGTCACACTTAAAGGAGCTTTCTCATTCACTAGAGGTACCTCGACGCTTTTTCCTTCTTTGACGCCTAAATCCTTCACTAATTGACTCGGTAAACGTTCATCCGAATAAATATGAATTTTCCCCTCCTGGTTCCCGATCCATTCTTCTTGAACTGTAACTTGCTGTGGGTACTTCGCGTTGAAGGAGGGTACCAAACCCAAACAGAGTACCAGCAGACCAAGCCCAATCAAGGCCGGCATTTTTACATAGACCAAAATTTTTTTGGCAAGGGCGGATCTCTTCAGGGCGACATGACAGCAGGCAAGCAAAAAGGGAACTAAAAGTAAGGCATACGTCACGAGGAAAATGACAGGGTATTTATGGATGGCTTCATTAAAACTCAACCATTGTTCAGAAGTCAAAAGCTCATAATGGATTGAATATAAGAAATAAGGACCTATTAGCACGAACACGATATTAGGAAAAAAGAACTGAATATCTAGACAAAAGAGCCAGAAAACAAAAGGAAAGGCAAGATCAATGCGTATAAGAGCTAAGCTTAGACTCACAATCAAGAGCGGAAGTCCGGCAGCTAACCAGTAGAGATTCGCATCCCGGGTCATCGGCAGCTTTTTTAACCAACCGGCAAGAAGTATAATAAGACCAACAGAAATCCCCACACGGGCGATAAGGTATACTTCAGGATGAGCATAATAAACCTTTTGAGTATGTTTTAAGCTTTGCCAGAGGAGTTCTCCAATTCCACCAGTTCCTATAATAATTATACTCAGCAAGGTAATAATGCCAGTACTTACAAAGACATCCTTCCAGGGTATTTTATCTCTACGTTTTTTCAGGTAATTGAAGTAGATAATAACTGTTAAAAGCAAAATGAGAATAATAAGTCCTCTCAGGGCAAAACTAGGCAGTACAAAAACATTTCCGCCAATCTGAAACGAAAGATACAACTCATCCCAGTTCTGGGATCCAAGTCTGTCTAGTTTTACGTTATTCACTAATAAATGAACAAGATTACCAACGTTTTGCAAAGTTTCCAAGGATACATGGTCCAACTGATCTTCTGGTCTATGAAAATATCCTTCCGGCCTCCCGTAAATCCCTAAGCCCAAGGCAGGAATCCCCTGATCTAGAAAAGAGCTAAAATCACTTGAACCGCCCTGCGAATTATCCCGAGTCATAACGGTAAAATCTCGGCTGAGATGAAAAGGAATATGGCTCTCTTTAGCCAAAGCCGAAACTTGTTTAAGCAGATCCGGCGGGGCAGATTTATTGCCTGCAACATCAATTTCCAGAGGAGTTCCGACCATATCAACATTGATCATCCATTGTACAGCTGATAAATCGGCTTGTGAGATATAATAGTTTGAACCGACTAGTCCATTTTCTTCAGCTCCGAAGAAAACCAATTGATAAGTTTTTTCATGAGGTTCCTTGCTTAAGACTCGTGCAAGTTCAAGCAATACTCCTACCCCTGAACCATTATCTACAGCTCCAGGTACATTCATTGCTGCCGTATCATAATGGGCACCGAGTACAACAGTATCTGGAAGCGTTCCAGGCAGCTCAGCGATGATATTTTGGCTATTTATCAATTCAACACGTTTTTGAGGATCATTGAGGGATGGATTGCGAAGGATCACTTTACTAAATGGCTGTTCACGAACTTTCCAGCCATTTCGACTTAAAACATAAGCAATATACTGGGCTGCCTTTAGCTCTCCTTTGCTCCCGGCCGGGCGAGGACCAATCTTATCTGTAAGGTATTTTACATGGTCGAAGGCTAAGGCCGCAGAGAAATTTAAACCTGATCCCTGGGCAGGCAGTACAGCTTGGGCCTTGCTGTTCATATATCCGAGAATTACTAAAACGCTAAAAATAATCGATATAAAAATAGTCCAACGAGTTTTCATCACCCTCATAACCCCATGCCCTTTCAAAGCTTTAAACTCACCCTGCCCAATTCTTATGAAAAACTTCTTAATGTTATGCCTTTCCAATCTTTTAACCTTTTGGACACATATGTTATAATGTAGACAAATTTTGACCTTGGGAGAAGTAAGTATTATGCCTAAGCGACATATCCCCTTAGTTACAATAGTTATTCTTTTATTCTGCCTTCTGTTTTTAAGTGGATGTACCATGAAAGTTCCTAAAATTTTTGCTAAGAAGGCCCCAATTTCCAATCTTTCCGCCGAAGCACTTTTGATTGATCAAGAGGCTATCTATCAGCGCACCATCAGTCTGATTCAATCAGCACAATCCTCAATTTATGTGGAACAAGCCGAGTTTGACGACCCTCAGCTCATTAATCTTTTGCTGTCTAAATCCCGTTCAGGTATTGAAGTCCATATTCTCTTAGATCAATGGCAGAAACAAAATTGGGCTACTCTCGACCAGTTGAAAAATCAAAATGTATCGATTCAGTACTATCCTGCTCAGAAAGGACAAAATGACCATACCAAGTGGTTAATTGTTGACCAAGACAAAGCTTTAGTTTACGGACCATCATGGACAAGTAAAAGCTTCAAGGCTCATGATTTAGCTGTGGAGCTTTCTGGAAGTTCTGCCTGGAAAATCGCAGCACTCTTCTCCAAGGATTGGGAATTCACCACAACTTTTCCCCTAGATGTACCCAAACCAACTACTCTTAATAACGATAATATTACATTGGCTGTCAACGCTAACGTCAAGGAACAACTGCTGGAGTATATATCCAGCAGTACAAAATCCATCTGGGTTGAAAACACAGAAATCACTGAGCCTGATATTGTTCAAGCCTTACTTGACGCTGCTGGAAAGGGCCGAAATATCCGCATTATATTAGACTCCAGTGCTGCCAGCAAGACACCGGTAACTCTGGAAAAATTAAAAGCCGCCGGCATCTCCATACGTTATTTTCCTAAGCAGTCACCTCTCGGACTTCACCTGGCAATTTTTGACCAGAACTCCTTTCTGGCAAGCGGCTCCGATTGGACACGTTATAACTTTGTTGCAGATCATGAGTTTTCTATTACTGTCCCCTCACCTGCTGCAACCTCAAAATTAGACCAGATGTTTCAAGAGGACTGGAAGAAAAGCTCACCCTAAGCAAAAATCCCGGATTCACATAAAAACCACCCAAAGCATTTTGCCTTGGGTGGTTTTTATGTGAATCAAGAGTTTAGTTTCTTTGGTCAATTTTTTCTAAATGCTGACAATCCCCGACCAACTCAGGCTTCCATTCATCACCGTCAACTTCAAAAATATTTAGGGCAGTATTATTCTGCCAAGGCGTTTTGGTCCAATCATGAATCTCAAAGCCTAAAGCTTTGGTTACTAATAGTTTCAGAGTTAACCCATGAGTTACCACACAAATAGTCTCTCCTGGATGGTTATCAAGAATCTTTTGTACAAAATCCCAGGAGCGTAATAGTACCATTGCCATATTTTCACCGCCGGGAGCCGTAACTAAATGGGGGGAAGCATCCCATATTTTAAACAAATCCGGGTACGCTTTCCTTAATTCTCCCCAAATATGCCCTTCCCAATCACCAAAGGAAAATTCTCGCAAGGCGGGATTGATGATTAATTGATCCAATCCGATTTCTCGCCGAATCTCTTCGGCAGTTCCCCGAGCCCTAGGAGCGTCACTGGTATATATATATTGAATCCCCTCGTCCTTAAGTCTATTGGCCAAAGATCGAGCCTGAAGCAGCCCAGTTTCGGAAAGAGGGGAATCCAGACGACCCTGTACACGCCCCTCAATATTCCACAAGGTTTGGCCATGACGAGTTAAAATTATCCTTGTCATTAGTTCACCTCTTAAAAAAACTTATCCGGCGAAAAAGCATCTTGAGATAAAAGATCTCCCTTTTCGCGGACATAAAATACAACAAGGGTAGGAAATTCTCCCTACCCTCCCCAACTTGCCGTAAGATTTCAGGTTTCTGACCCCGCTTTCGCAGGTGGGCACCTAGTCCATGCTTTCCAACTTCCCTGTTTCCACAAAGAAAGGGCATGTTGTAATCACATGACATTTAGTTCCCGTGTCATTAATAGGATCAAAACCATGAAAATCTCTACGCACAAGTCAGGCTATGTTTTTATTATATCACCATAATTAAAAAAAATCTCTAGCAAATGCTTGGAAATTATCGTTTTCGCAGTTTATCCTCAATTTCCGCCATTCGATCCTGCAATAAGGCAATGGACATCTCTTGAGTACGTACGCGTCGACGAAGATGATCGACTAGCTGAAGAAGTTCTTGGAGATTTTCGTTAATGGTATCATTATTTTGTGGTTCGTCGGCCATAGAATTTTCATCGTTCTCTTTTTCACTAGACAAAGGTTCCATAGCGTCAACTGATTGGGCTGCTAGTAAGTAACGAAACCGAGCATATCTTGAATTTCTGCCAGGCTGAACATCAAGTACTCCATCTTCTGCCAATGCTTGAATGGCTCGTTTTAAGGTGACACTTGCTGCTCCTGTTTCACGTTGAATATCTGAATATGCTAATTCAAAATCTTGTCCTTGATACATATTAGAAATCTTCTCAAAAAAATCGACAAATTTCCGATGAGTTTTTTCCTTTAATCTCAAAGCTAGTTCATCCTTCCACAACACTAATTAAAACACTGAAGAATAATTAATATTATAGCAAATTTTAAGCAAAAATCCATACTAAGAATTACTTTTAATATGAAGTTCGAAATACAATTTTAAAATAATCTTTCTATCTCCATAAAGTTTTTGAATTACTCCATCTGATAAACTTAAAGTATGTTCTTCGGCTGGTTCTCCGGAAATATATTTTTATCTTTATAGCAAGGTGTTGTCATACTCTTTGAAAAAGAGGCATAGGTAGTTAACAATTAAAAGGAGGGATACCATGACAAAATCCTTTCAGTTAACGATGATTTTAAAAGGAATTCTTCTAGCAACCGTGTCAGCCTTATTGTTATCGGTAGTTTTCGGGATCGTACTTTCCTACACATCTGTTCCTGAATCAGACTTGTTCCTCAATATTATCTTTGGCTTTAGTGTTTTTGCAGCATCCTTTATTACTGCACATCAAGCAGGCACTAAAGGTTTATACTACGGACTTGCCATCGGATTGGGCTTTTCACTCATCGTTCTTATCTTATCTGCTGTTTTGTGGTCGGATGCGCCTTCATGGCTCAGAATGGGTGAAAAGGCCGTTATTGCTCTTGTATCCGGTGGAATAGGCGGGATTATAGGAGTTCTTTTTCCTAACACTTAGAACAATTGGGCTCAAACTCTTCAAATTAAGTTATTTATGAGAGGAAAACCCTTAAGAGATTTCCCTCTCATTTCTATTTACAATAAAATATCACGATATCTATTAATGTGATCATAACTCTTTTCTTTTGATCCCCTAAGTTATACAATATCCTCAAAGCAAACGAAAGGGGAATAATCTATGTGTATTGAAAAAACTCCTTGGGAACAAGTGATTGATTTTCACGGTCATACTTGCCCGGAAATAGCTTTAGGTTACAGGGTTGCCCAAATAGCTATGCGCGAATTGGGTATTAAACCAACGCCCAGCACTGAGCTTATGGTGACAGCCCAAACCCACTCTTGTGCTTTAGACGCCTTTCAAATATTAAACCATGCAACCTTCGGCCGAGGGGCACTAAAGGTCGATGAGAATAAACAGCACAAATACCTCTTTGCATATTCGAACACCTCTGTCCGTGTGACCATTACGGTACTCCCGAAAATTCTCGAGCATTTGGTTATTCCTGAAAATTTAGCCACCCGCCGCGAAATCCAAAATGCAACTTTGGAAGCAATCCAGTTTATTCTCAGTTCTGAAGAGAACATGTTTTGTACAATTCAAAAAGACGATCACCAGTAATGCACGTTCAAAAGTACCGGGAACTAAGAAGAATGATAGCTCTCCTTAAATAGAATCTTGAGGAGTATTGTTTAAATCCTTATGTTGACGATCTTTCCATATTCTCCATGCCAACAAACATAAGGCGATAATGACAGCTACTGAGCTGCTCCATTGTGCCGCTGTCCAATGGAACAAGAACCTTGGACTATCACCCCTCAGCCCTTCGAGAAAAAACCTTGAGGTGTTATAGAAGATCAAATAAAGAAGAAAAATCGTCCCTGAAGGCCATTTCTTCAGCTTAAGAATGACGAGAATTGCAAAGATAATAACGTCGGCTTGTCCTTCCCATACTTCAGCTGGCCAAAGGGGTTGGTTGCCAAAAGTATCCCGGGCAATTGTCCCGACCGGATAGAGGATGCCAAAGTTTCCTCCTGTTGGACCCCCGAAAGCATCGCCATTCATCAGATTAGCGTCTCTGCCTATTGATTGAGCAAGCATCAAGCCGGGAGCAATTAAATCGGCAAGCTCCCAGAAAGGAAGCTTTTTACGCCAGACATATAGTCCCCCTCCTAATAAAGCCCCGACGACTCCGCCTTGAATAGAAAGTCCCCCATGCCAGATAGCAATAATTTCACCAGGATATTTGCTATAGTAAGACCAATCGAAAAAAAACACCTGCCAAATTCTTGCGCCCAGCAAACCACAAAGAAGTAATATTGGCGCTAAATCAAGCATGGTCTCCATATATTCTTCTCGTTTTTCAGCTTTCGCAAAGTATAAGGTGACTCCTACTCCCAGAACAAAGGCTAGCGCAAAAAGCGTGCCATAAGCACGTATTGGAAAACTCCCAATAAAAAACCAAAACTGATGCATTAATTTTTCCTCCACTCAAATATAGCTGCCCGTTTTTCAAGTTTCCAGTATTATAGCCAAACTTCCTATGATTATATCCAACTATATCCAAAATTGCAATTCAGACTACGCCTAAAACACAACTAAATATTGAAGCTAAAGAAAACTTAGCTGGCGAAAACGGCAGGTTAGCTGCACTTATACTATCAGGTGAAGACACTGTCTGATAGCACAAAAAATAACGACAGATCCGATGCAATGTCCATCGGATCTGTTGTGTTTTAGAGAGTATTCAGTTTAGAAAAGAAACGATTATGCCGGTCCGAATCAGGAATAGATGCCTCTCGTTCTTTTTTTCCCAACGGTTTTTGAACTGTTTGGAAATAGGTTGAATGTTTCTTTTTACCAGTTAAAGCATCTGAATAAACAGTAACTACTAAAATAGCGACAGCAATAAGAGCTACTAACCATTGAAAGAGCATAATAGTTTACACCTCCATCACCATTTTATGGCCTCTGGGAAGAATGTCAAGTGTTCTTTTGCTCAATCTTTTAGCAATGTCACTCGAAATTAGCCGACACACGATCACCGGGATGCAGGACCGTCGTAAATTCAGCCTCCTGCCCGTTTACACGTAATTTTAAAGAAGCCCCTTTCGGCATCTCATCTGGGAACTTAACGAAAGGCAATAAGTCCGAAAGAATCGGCATCCCTTTATAACCGTTGACTCTTAAATCCATTCCATCTTCGAGTAATTCATCATCTGAGACGGGTTTTCCATGAAATATGATTTCAGCAACTTGGGGAGGGTATTCAAATTCTTGTCCGTTAATCGTAAAAATCAGCGGCTTTGGTTGGAGACTCAATTCGCCAATCCTTTTCTGTTCCTGACGAACCTCTATAGAATCACCATCTTGGACCGGACAGTTTCCTTCAACAAGACAACCATTAACCAATAGCTGCCGTTCCAAAACAATTTTTCGCACTTCCCCATTAACTTTAATAGTTAAGGTTACTGGAGCTAAAATTGGCTCTTTAAACAGAGTTTTCTTTTGCTCTAATAAATTTTGCAGATTATCGTTAGAAATATAGGTTAACTTATAGCCATCTTGAATTTTATCGTCAATATTTAACACCTGATCATTATGAAAAATACGGGGTGAAAAGTCTTCTCGCCTCCCATTCCAGAAAATCCATTTCTTTTCATAGGGAGGCAGAATTTCGCCGATGGTCATCTCAGCATCTTTGCCGGGAAGACCGGGAATAAACTCAATCTGGTCTCCACTGTTCAACATCTGATCAAATCGGCCCGGTCGAGAGTTAACCGTCAATTGGGCCGACCGCCCCATGGTTCCCTTGATTATCTGCACTTCTTGATTCCATTCGAAGGTAAGAGCTGCCCCCGGTTTCCCGACAAAGGAACGAGGAGATATTCCCGCTGCAAGCAGAGCCTCTGCGACCGTTGTCAATTGCACCTCAAAAATTGGTATCGGTATATTGTTGACAGTTACTGTGTAATATTGAAGTCCGGTTCCTTCAAGCGCGGATATACCAATTCCTATAGGAGTTATACTCTCAGGCCCCTTAAGATCTTTTTCGCCCTGAACGTCCTCTAAACGTTCTCGAATTTGAATTCCAACGCGTTTCGGAGAAATCCCTAAAACTTCTGATAACATTTTGGGGAGCATGGGCGTTAGACTTCCTCCGCCAATAAGAATAATCCCTTGGGGAACATTTTCATTTAGTTTTGTGATTTCTTTGGCTACATCTTGAGCCAGTTTACTAACGACAGGTTCAATTACCGTTAGTACCTCTTCTTTAGAAACAGTTACCTTGTTACCGAGAAAATCTGCGAATTTTAGTCGGGATTTAGTATTCAGCTCTCGCTTTATCTTTTCACCCACTTTAAAATCAAGGAGATAATGTTCACAAATGGCTTCTGTGACCTCATCCCCGGCCATCGGCACCATCCCGTAAGCAAAAAAAGATCCTTCTCGAGTCAGGGCTATATCTGCTGTTCCCGCCCCCACATCAACAAGTGCCAGGTTTAGACGCCGCATATTCTGAGGTATCGCTGCCTGCCCTGCCGCAATCGGTTCTAAAGTTAAGCTCATCATTTCTAAACCAACTTGCCCCAGAACCGATACTAAACCATCGACAACAGTTCTAGGCAAAAACGTAGCAATCACTTTAACTTTGGCCTTTTTTCCCCGCTGCCCGATAAGGTTGGAAATCTCTTCGTCTTCGTTCCAGCAGGCAATAGTGCTGTATCCGACACAATGATATTGCTTTGTGTTATGTTCGCTGGATGATACTAATTGGTGCAGAGCCTGATGGACTGCTTCTAACTCCAAAGCCAAGATCATTTCTTGTTCCCACCGCACAGGCAACAATTCCCGACGTTCGGCGCTGGCTATTTCCGTTCGCAGGGCTCTGCCGGCTGCGGCAACAGCAACTTGTTTAAGGCTTACATCTAACGTTTTCTCCAAAGTCTCTTTAACAGCGCTGACGGCTCGTGCCACTTCATTGACATCATGAACTTGCCCGTCATACATAGCACGCTGACGATGTTCGATACAGGCACTTGCCAGAATTTCATACCCTTGATCTTGGGTTTTAGCCATCACTAATCCCATGACCATTCGAGTTCCAATATCCAAGGCAAAAATAGGTTCCATTGTTTCACCTCTTTTGGAATAAATTCGACTTTAATTGGTAAAATCCTTCTAAAAATAGACATAAAGAAACCCCCATATACCTTTGCCTCGACGAAGTACACGAGAGTTTAGCAGAGCGTTAAGATTTTCGTTAAGATTTACGTTAAAATATGCCGTTCGCTGCCATAGGCCTCGATGGCCAACTTTTCAGCTTCATAGCCGGGGCGTCCCATTAAACCGTAAGTACCATTTTTACCTTCCTCTACGCCTGGCTGATCAAAGGCGTTGATATTGAGCAGTTCACCCATATAGGCAGTTTCCCATTCCAGAAGAAGAAGTAATTGTCCAATAGTATAGGGAGTTAAGGCAGAAAGGATAATTTTCAGATGCTGCCTGCCTGCCTTGGTTAAGGCATATTCGGTAGCTTTTTGCTCAGCAAATAAAAGCTCCTCTAAGGTTTTCCCTCCTAAAAATCGAATATCTTCCGGTAAGGTTAAATCCTCAGGAATTTTTTGAGTTACTTGGAATTCTTTCAAAGTTAGGAAGGTGATAACCTTATCATCCGGTCCTTCCGTATATAGCTGAATCTGAGAGTGTTGATCCGTTACTCCCAGAGCTTTTACCGGAGTCTGCCCTAAAGTAACCTCTTTCCCTAATCGATCATAACGTTTACCCAAACTTTCCGCCCATAACTGAGCATACCAATCGGCCATTGTTTTCAAGCCATCCACATAAGGCATAAATACTGAAATGTTTTTTCCTTTTTGCCAAGACAAATAAGATAAGGCAGTCTTCAATTGGGCAGGGTTAACAAAAACTCCCTTCGTTTCTCTAATTCGCCTGTCCATCTCTATAGCCCCTGCTAAGAGTTGTTCGACGTCAATTCCGCAGATTGCCGCCGCCAGAAGACCAACTGGGGTCAATTCGGAAAATCTTCCTCCGATACCTGAGGGAATTACAAAACGTTTAAATCCTTCCTTTAGGGCTATGGGCAAAAGGTTGCCTTTTTGTTGATCTGTAGTAACAACCAGATGATCGGCATAGCTTTCTCCGCAGGAATGACGCAAGTAATCGCGAACTATGAGGAATTGTGCCATGGTTTCTGAGGTATTTCCGGATTTGGAAATAACATTGTAGAGAGTTTTTTGCGGATCAAGTATTTGACCTAGCTCTCGAAAACGAAGCGGATCAATATTATCCAAGACATAGAACCGAGATCGGCCAGACCTCTTCTCCGGTGCTAATTCGTTGTAGTAATAATGATTTAACGCTTGCTGAACCGCTAAAGGGCCAAGAGCTGACCCTCCTATGCCCAGGACAACAAAGTTATCGAATCTTGAAGCGGCTTGATCAGCATATTCGCACAGTTCAGGAAGTTGACTGAGCATGGACGGCAAAAGCAGAGAAAAGTCCAAATTTCCCGATTCCCTCCGAGCATGCAAGGAATCTTGAGCCTCGTCCAATTTCGCCTGCAATCCTTGTAAATCTTCCTTGGAAAAACCTTTAGGATTTTGAGACGAATACATCATTCCTGTGTAATCGATGCAAAGTTTAGATGTTTCATTAACCATTGCAAAACCTCTTCTCCACAAAAAATTTATCCAATCGTAAAACTCCGACGTTCAGCTTTAGCTGAACGCATTCACTCCTTCCGTTAAATTGATAACTGATTAGCTAAATCATAAAGTTCGCGATTTAGAGGACGACGAGGACCATAAGCATCATCAAGGGGCCTGGAAACTACAGCTTGATTAATGTAAGCTGTCATACGATTCGTTTCATTAGCCATAAGGATTTCAACGGCTTTGCCCCCCATAGCTGCGGCAATTACGGCATCAAGAGCACTGGGATTACCTCCGCGCTGCAAGTGCCCAAGAACTGTGATACGAGTTTCAAAGCCTGAGCGGACATGCAATTCTTCTCCGATTTTGTAGGCGCTTCCAACACCCTCAGCAACAAGGATAATGCTATGATTCTTACCCCGTTGATGACCTCTGAGTAATTTATTGCTGATTTCATCCAAATCATAGGGAATCTCCGGCACCAGAATCGATTCTGCGCCACAGGCCAAACCTGCCTGGAGGGCAATATTCCCACAGTTTCGTCCCATAACTTCAACAATAAATGTCCGGTCATGAGATGACGCCGTATCACGAATTTTGCTTACAGCATCAACAACCGTATTAACCGCAGTATCAAAACCAATGGTTAGGTCTGTTCCGGCAATATCATTGTCAATGGTGCCGGGAATCCCAACAACCTTGACTCCTTGAGCTACAAGGGTTTGGGCACCTCGAAAAGATCCATCTCCACCTATGACAACGAGGGCATCAATCTTTCGTTCCTGCAATTGAGCGAGAGCCTTTTGCTGTCCGGCAGGAGTCTTCATTTCTTCTGAACGGGCAGTCTTCAGGACTGTTCCTCCCCGCAGAACGATATCCGCTACGGAACCAATACTCATTTCCTGGATTTCGCCGTGAATGAGTCCTTCATACCCTCGATGAACACCAAAAATAGTCAGCCCGTGGAAAATACCTTTACGAACAACTGCCCGAACAGCAGCATTCATTCCGGGGGCATCTCCTCCGCTTGTAAGCACCCCTATTCTCTGAATCGAGTCTGACATCGGATCACTCCTTCGTAATATCTTTAAACTTATTTTTTATTTCTTGATAACGGTTAAGTAATTCCTGATTCTGAAACAACTTTTCTTCCATTTTTTTATAGGCGGTGATAATGGTAGAATGTCGGCGATTAAAATATGAGGCTATGGCCGGATATGAGAGATTGCAAAGGGTTCGAACCGCGTAAATTGCTAATTGTCTGGCTTCGTTGACAGAAGGTTTTTGAGTAGAACCAACAATTTCTTCGAGAGTAAAACCCATAACTTGAGACGCAGCCTGAAGGATGTTCATTGGGCTTATCTCCTGACTCTGTTTTCTGACCTCCTCTTGCCAATAGGACAAAAAGCATTGCTTACTAAGTTCATCGTTATGAAGTTCCGCATAGTTCAAAAAACCGTGAAGGATTTTTTGCGCCCCGGTGAGACTTTCTGTTCGCAGGGCAATCATTTCCGAAATAGCGAGATCCATTGAAAGTAATAAGCGATGTGAGTATTCTTCCACAAAGCCTTCTAACTCATAGCCCTGAGGCTTATTGATGGGGATGACAATTCCGCTTAGCAAACGCGACGTCAAACGGTCTCCTAAATAGTTCAGATTCAGAACATCGGTTTCCAGAACCGCTACCATTTTACCTCCTCTTTGTATGATATTTTCATAAGTAAAAAGAATTTCTTCGATCGTTTGCTTTTTTCCAGCTAAACATTGCAGATCATCCAAAAGCAGCAAGGATGCAGAGCGATAGTATTGGCGAAACCGGGGGAGATTATTTTCCTGTGCAGCAAAAGCATATTGACGAGAAAAGGATGGAGAATCGATTAAAATACTCCCCTCTTTTTTCCTCTGTTGATTAAGAAAGTTTAAAAGAGAAGACTTTCCAACACCCGGTGGTCCGTAAATAAGCGTCATGCTTGGCGCCGTTTCGAATTCGTAATGCTTCATGAAACGCCACGCCCTTATATTAAAATCGCTTAAAAACCAGTTCAAGCGATCCTCTCCTTTTTGTCATCGATATAAAAATGCATTGTCAGCCTATGCTGAAAATTCAATGTCCCTTCCCAAGTTATTTAAGGTCTGATCTCCGAAGGGAAAGGTAACGATAACACTCTTCGGCGATATATGATAGGGATTTATTACGGCGAGTTAAAAGATAAAAACCTCGTTCCAGATTCAAATCTTTAACCGACAATTCGACCAAACCTGATTTTTCACCTTGTTCAATAGCATGTCTTGATAAAAATGAATAGCCCCATCCAGATCGAACAGAGTTTTTAACGCCTTCTGTGCTGCCAACTTCTAAAACGATATTGAAATCATGTAAATCAAAACCGTGTTTAGCGAGAGCCTCTTCAAAAGCACGTCGATGTCCTGATCCATTCTCTCGAATCACCATTGGATAAGACTTGAGCGTTTGAAGATCAACACTTTTCTTGGCCTGTAACGGATGATCCTCGTGAACAAGTATGACCAGTTCATCTTTAAGCCAATATTCAGACGTTAGTTTTTCAGTATCGAAGACCGCACCTACAACAGCAAAGTCTACCTCATGGTTTAAAACTTTTTCAGCGACCTCCAAACTGTCACCAATCGTCAATTTAAAGCTTATATCGGGAAAGGACTTACGGAAATTTGCTAAGTACATTGGCAATAAATACTCACCTGGGACATTGGAAGCTCCGATATGTATTTTCCCACTCATAACCCGTTCCGAATTTCCAATTTTTTCTATTATTTCTGTCCAGGAATCCAGCATATGCTTTGAATGACGATAAAATATTTCTCCCTCTTGAGTTAGGACAAAGCCTTTCCCTTTGCGATTAATGAGTTTGACACCGCCTAATTTCTCTTCTAGAGCACGCATTTGATTTGAAACCGCAGGCTGACTAATCTCTAATTTCCGAGCAACAACCGTGAAGCTCTCCTCTTCAACGACTTGAACAAATAAACGCATTAAATCGAACATAGCTGTCTCCTCTTAGAGGGAAAAAGAGGGCATAGCCCTCCTATTCCGCGTTATTGGTCACTTTCTTCATCCGTTGGTCTTCAAGAGGTTTATCGGCACGGTCTCTCGGCACATTTACAATTCGGTCAACTTCCTCCATGCCCTCAATAACCTTTCCAAACGAAGCATATTGTCCGTCTAAGTGACTTGAGGGTTTAACCACAATAAAGAACTGAGAACTTGCTGAATTAGGATTAGCAGTTCGAGCCATGGATATAACACCACGTTCATGCTTTAGATCATTCCTAAAGCCATTGGCCGTAAACTCCCCTCGAATTGTCTGTTTACTTCCGCCCATACCTGTACCATTGGGGTCTCCGCCTTGAATCATAAAACCGGGAATAACTCTATGGAAAATAAGGCCATCGTAAAATCCTTGCTCTGTAAGAGTTATAAAGTTCTTGACCGTTTCCGGTGCTATTTCCGGATAAAGTTCAATCTTAATAGTATTACCGTTTTCCATTTCAATTGTCACAATTGGATTTTTAGTCGTACTTTCATTTGCCACAAGTGCAGCCTCCTTTAAGTTTATCCTTTAAATTATACCACTTGAGTTAATTTTAGCCTAATCCTCAAAGAAATAACCTTAAGAGATCGATAATAATTGACATTTCTAAGATCTTATATTAAACTCCTTATTGAAACAATATTACATTAAGGAGTGTGTCCTATGTCTCACAAACCCATTTACGTTTTTTGGGCTATTGTACTTGTTTCCTTTCTACTAGTCAGTGGCTGCAGTACACAGGCTCCTGCGGTTTCGGTCCAGCCCAAAACCGTAGTTACTAGTATCTCTCCCATTGCGGATCTTATCAAGCAAGTGGCTGGCGACAAAGTTAAAGTGATTAATTTAGTGCCTGCCGGGAGCGATCCTCATGAATTCGAGCCTAAACCATCAGACGTGCGTCAAGTTGCTGCTTCCAGCATTTTCTTCGCTAATGGTGTCGGTGAAGAAGTGTATTTAAATAAAGTGATTTCCAATGCCGCCAATCCCAACCTCCGTACAGTTGTACTGTCAGATGGTCTAACCATATTAGGCAAAGATCAGGGTGGAGAAGGCAATCCTCATCTCTGGCTTGATGTGCAAAATGCCAAACATTACGTTGAAACAATTCGTGATCAACTATCTCAGACTTATCCGGAAGATAAGCAGTATTTTAATCAAAACGCTGCTGCGTATCTTACAAAATTGACAGAGCTTGATCAATGGATTCGCTCCCAAATTTCCAGCCTTCCGCCAGAATCACGAAAGATGGTCGTCTTGCACGATGCCTGGAGTTATTATGCCAAACAATACGGTTTAACTTTCGTTCAGCCTTTGCTTCATACCGGTGAAGCCGAACCTTCGGCTAAAGAGTACGCTGATTTGATCCAACTTATCCATGAACAAAAGATTCATGCCGTATTCAGCGAAGCAGGTTTTAATCCGAAGTTAGCGCAGCAGTTGGCCTCGGAAACCGGTGTAAAATTTATCGACAATCTTCACGATGATACATTAGGCGATACACCGGACTCTAATTCCTATATTGCGATGATGAAAACGAATACCACTGTCATCGTTTCTGCTTTAAAATAACATAGAGAGTAGGACTAAAACCATGTCTGATAGTTTTGTCATAGAATTTGATCATTTTAGTCTCAAGTACGGCGACCGGCAGGTCCTTAAGGATATTCATCTGCGCATTCCTAAAGGATCCTGTATCGGAATCATTGGGCCTAACGGATCTGGAAAAACGTCTCTCATCCGCAGTATTGTAGGCCTCAACAAACCGTATCAGGGAACAGTCCGCGTCTTTGGCGAACAACCCCGGCGCTCCTGGCGCCGCCGGCACCAAATCGGCTATGTACCTCAGCTCAAATCTATCAACAAAGAATTTCCTATTTCCGTCTATGAAGTGGTCATGTTAGGCCGTGTCGGACGTCTCGGACCTTTACACTTTCCCAGAAAAGAAGACCATCAAGTTGTTCAGGAATCGCTCAAACGCGTTAAAATGTTGGACATTGCTGATCGTCCAATCGGTCAGCTCTCAGGAGGACAACAACAACGAGTATTCATAGCCCGTGCTCTGGCCCAAGAATCAAAACTTTTGTTATTGGATGAACCTGCAACAGGTCTGGATATTCCGACCCAGCAAAGTATTTACGAGCTGCTCGAACAACTTCACGAGGATGGAATAACGACCATAACTACCACCCATGATCTCTTAGCTTTGGATTTTCACCACTTTGGCCGAATTTTATGCTTAAACGAGCAAGTTATTGCCTTCGGGCCACCTGAGAAAGTCCTCACACCCGCGATATTAACCCAAACGTTTTCGGGACTTCCTTGGCCCCATCATCTCGTCGATGAGGATTCTCGTCTTTCGAGTAAGGAGGATTCTATTTCATGCACTTGCTCTTAGACCCCCTTCATTATGCTTTTATGCAAAACGCTTTTATTGGAACTGTGGCAATTGGTATATTATGTGCCGTTATCGGAAGTTTTGTTGTCTTACTCCGCTTAGCATTTATTGGCGAAGGATTAGCTCACGGCTCTCTTGCGGGCTTGGCCATAGGTTACCTTCTGAATTGGGATCTCTACCTCACTGCCAATTTTTATACGATTGGCCTGGCGCTGCTCATCGGATTTGTCCATGAAAAAGCTAAAGTCACGTTAGATACAGCCATCGGTATTATTTTCTCAACCTCAATGGCTTTAGGAATTGCTTTAATAAGCAGTATGAAATTTTACACAACGGATCTTACAGGATATCTCTTTGGTTCTGTCTTGGCTATTACCCCTTTTGACTTGAGAATAATATTAGGGGCATCCATTCTTATCCTTTTAATTATTATTCTTTTCTTGAAGGAATTTGTCTTCTATGCCTTTGATCCCGAAATGGCAGAAGTAGCAGGCTTATCGCGAGGATTCCTTCATTATTCAATGCTCATTATGATCGCAATTACCGTCGTCGTTGCCTCACAGACAGTAGGGATTATTTTAGTTACTGCTCTCTTAATCATTCCTGCTGCCTCAGCTCAACAATGGACTCGTTCCTTAAAAAGCCTCCTCCTGCTTGCTATTTTCTTTGGTCTAGCCAGTGCCGTAATTGGCCTATATATTTCTTACTACTTCAATGTTGCCTCGGGTGCAAGTATTGCTATAACTGCTGCTGTAGTTTTCCTTCTTAGTCTTATTTTTTCAAGGGAACGCCAACCGCTTAGGCGAAGCTTTGGGCTCAAAGAAACTACAAAGAAACTATGAGAAAACTATGTAACCATAGGTTATACTTTCCGACAGTAAAAAAAACAAGCGGCCTTAACCGCCCGAAATAGGAGATAACGTTATGAACTATGGAGAAATTCTTGAATATATCCAGCAACAAGGATATCGCCTTACTTCAGCTCGGAAGCACATTGTTGAAGTTCTTTGTCACAATTCCGATTATCTGGGAGCCTATGACATTCACCACATTCTAGAAGAGAACAACAAACATATTGCAGTCGTTTCTATTTATCGTGTTTTGGAAATGTTGAACAGTATCGGTTTGCTGGAAAAGGAGGAATTCGGAAGCGGCGGAGAACGATATTGTTTGAAAAACGCCGCCGAACAACATGGCCATCAGCTTATTTGTACCAAATGCGGCCAAAGTAAAGAGTTAAGTGACTGTCCCATAAAGCATCTTGCTCAATCTATTGAGGCTCAAAGCGGTTATCGCATTCAAAATCATTGGCTGCGTTTTTTCGGTTTATGTCCTCACTGTCAATCAGAAGAAGATTTAAAGCCGCCGCAATCAATCCTCTAAACTCGCTTTTCCTCGTTTAATACTATAGAGATAGATTAAGAAGACTATCAGGGCAAGAACGATTCCCCCTCTAACAAGATAACGATGCAAGATGAAGGTAATCTTCTCCCAATGCGCGCCTAAAATTCGGCCCAGAGTAATAAAGGTAAACGCCCAAAGAAAGGCCCCGGTTGCAGCTAACAAAGCATAGCGACCGTAATGCAGTTTGCTCATACCTGAGAAATATGCAGTAAAATGCCGAAATCCCGGGAAGAAGTATCCAATAACAATTAAACGATCACCAAAGCGCTGAAACCAATGTTCAGCGCTTTTAATCTTTTTGTCGTTAAAATGCAGAAAAGGTCCAACTTTTTGTAGAAAAGGAATTCCTAACCTTCGGCCAATCCAATAGCTTAAATTCATTCCCATAAAGCTGCCGAAAGCTGCAACCAAAAGCGTCTTGGCAAAGTTCATTCGGCCTAAGATCGTTTGAAAACCACTGAAGGTCATTAAAAACTCGTCAGGAACGGGGATGCCAATCATACCACCCATAAGCATGATAAACAAGCCGGCATAACGATAATGAAAAATTATGCTCATTACATAGTGTTCTAATTCGTGCATGCCTAGCTCCTTCTCCAGATTATCTTAATTCTTAAGTATTGATCAATAGCCTGCAGCAAGTATATAAAGCTTACCGTTTTTTTAGGTGTTTCCAAACCAGCATAATAAGGATAACGACGATTGCCCCTCCCACGACGACATCAGCACGATGAAAATAGGGCTTAAGGGCGTTCCAATTTTGGCCTAATTTTTGGCCAATATATATCAATAACGTACACCAAAGAAACGCTCCAATTGTCGTATAGGTCGCCATTTTTAAGGGATTCATACGTGCAATTCCCGCCGGTAAGGAAATGAATGTCCGAACAATAGGCAATACACGACCAATAAAGACTGTAATTTCACCGTTGCGTTCAAAAATTCTCTCGGTCCAGGCTAATTCTTTAGCATTAATGAAGAAGTATTTGCCATACCGTTTTAAAAAGGGACGGCCACCCCATACACCAACATAATAGGCAGCTAAGGCTCCAAAAAGATTTCCCAGAGTAGCGGCAATAGTCGCTTGCCAAAAGCCAAAATGACCGCTAAAAACCATATATCCAGTGAAAGGAAGAATAATTTCGCTTGGCAAAGGTATACAGGCGCTTTCAATCGCCATTGCCAAAAACACTCCTAAATAGCCAAAGGAAGAAATGATATGTATGACGAACTGTCCCAGTTGAGTTATAATCGCTTCCAAATTATATCTCCCTCCTTTACTATTAAATAAACACACCGTGGGTATTTTATCATATACTCGAAATCTTTACCAGTTTCCTTAGAAATCATTTCTAAAAATCGGCCAAAGCAGACTAAGATTTCATCTGCTTTGGCCAGAGTATGATGTTAATTGTCATTTTGCAGTTCTAATTATTATCAGTTTTGATTTTTTGCCGCCGGCTGACAAGCCCATCACTAAATTCGAAAATATGGGGTTTTCCATCAACAACTGTTTCCAGAGCTGCAGATTTTCCCCAAAGAAACTGAACTAAAGAAAGGGTCTTTTCAAGATAAACGATATCAAGATCCACGCCTTCATGGCAATGTTTGAGATAAAGTCCCCCTTTGCCCTCATAATCTCCTTCTTGCACGACTATGCGCGGATTGCCTCCATTAACAAGCTGTTGAACTAAATTGTCCCGTACTTTCTCCCAATCAATTTCCGTGACTTGCCAGTGGGCTCCTACTTTGCGGAAATTAAACAAATTTAGTTCTTCCACTAATTCTTTGCTCAGATGATTGCGAATAAAGGAAAGATCATTTTCCGTCTCCCGCAGTTCGAAGAGTTCTTCCAGCGATTTCTTTTTAGCAAGGCTTTCCCATAGTTTCACTCCTAAATAATAAGGATTAAGCCCCATGCGTGAAGGCTGAACAACTTGACTATGCATCAAGGAAAATTCCAAAGCTTCATTCTCAGTAAGCTCAAGTTCGCGCATTATTTTGGCATGCCAAAAGGTTGCCCATCCTTCGTTGATAATTTTAGTTTCGATTTGAGGGAAAAAGTAGAGTGACTCTTCGCGGACAATGCTTACAATATCCCTTTGCCATTCTTCCAAACCCGGAGAGAATTCAATGAGATAATACAAAAGGTCCTCATAATCCTGTTTTGGCTGTGTCCCATGTTCTTTGTCAGATAATTCCTCCCACAAATCTTCATAAGGAGTAGAGTTCCTCGATTTTTTCCCCGCAGCCTTATTAGGCTCTCTCGTTGTAGCTTTCGTCTGTTGACAATTACCGCAGCTTCCGCAAGTTCCCTTTGTCGAGCAGCCTTGACCTTGGCAGTTCGACCCCTGGCAAGAATTTTCTCCTCCTGTCTGCTTATTTTTCAGAGGATGTTTTGGGGTCTTGTCTGTTTTATAATCCGGCCCGATATGAGAGCGAAAGTCAACGTGTTCTTGGATCGCCAGAACTGCATCTAAAGTAGATTCCACCTTTTCCCGGCCATACAAACATTCATATTCACGAATTTTTTCCGCGTGGGCAGCCATTCTTTCCACCATGTCTTTTGGTGTATGGGAAAAATAATGGTTATTTTTAAAAAAGTCTACATGAGCATAAACATGACCTATTACAAGCTTGTTCTGGGTTAAATGATTACCCTCCAGTAGGAAAGCATAGGCGGGATTTGTATTAATTACCAGCTCATAAATCCTACTTAAGTTCAAATCGTACTGAGTTTTCATACGATAAAATGCCTTACCAAAACTCCAGTGAGCAAAACGCACCGGCATGCCGTAGGCTCCGAAGGTATACAAGGCCTCGGCAGGAACAATTTCAAAATTTACCGGATAGAAATCAAGTCCCATGCCTCGTGCCACCTGAGCGATGTTCTGGGCTATGGTCGTTAACCTAACCATCTCTGTATCCATGCCTTCCCCCCTTATGGTAACTCTTCCGAGGCCTAAGAAAAAACGGTCTTTAAAGCATCATAAACTTCGTTGCGATCACGAATCGTTACTAATCTGAGCTTTGGATCAGTAATACGTTTTAATGTCGACATCAACGTACTGGAATAATGGGTTCTCAGAATTTCGCCATATCCAACCACCTGACTTACCTCGACGAGATTTTTCATCAGGGTTAAAGCCCGAGAATTATCCGACCCTATATTATCTCCGTCCGTAAAATGAACCGGATAGATATTAAAATGCGCTGGTGGATAGTCGCTTTCAATTAAATCCAACGCGTATTTATATACTGAAGAACAACGCGTTCCGCCGCTTTCTCCCCGAGTAAAGAATTCTTCCTCGGTAACTTCTTTGGCCTCCGTGTGATGAGCTAAAAATCGGATTTCCACATTTTCATATTTTAGACGTAAAAACCTGACCATCCAAAAGAAGAACGTTCGTGAAATATACTTTTCAAACTGTCCCATGGAACCTGACGTATCCATCATCGCTAAAATAACGGCATTCGTCTCGAAATTCGGCCGGGTCTCCCAGGTCTTAAACCGCAAATCCTCAGGAGTAATCTTAAGTCGTTGGTCTTTATCCTTGTTTTCTTGCAAGGCCTGTCTTTTAATGCTTTCCAGCAGCGTACGTTTTTTATCAACATTGGCCATAAGCCCTTTTTTGCGGACATCATTAAATTCAGGCCGATCATGAGCAATCAACGGGCGTTTCTTATCATCTAAATTTGGCAGTTTTAATTCAGCAAAGAGGATATTGGCTAAATCTTCATAAGTGACTTCAGCTTCATAAATATCCTCCCCAGGATTTTCCCCAGCTCCGCTTCCCGAGGAACCTTTTCCTTTGCCTAGTTCGCGACCCAGGATATCACCTGGGGACATTTTTTTATTTCCCTGACCTGTATGATTTTTTTTATTAAGATCATATTTAAAGCGAAATTCTTCTAGAGATCGCATAGGAATCTTTGTGCTTTTTTTACCATCAGATAAAATGATACTTTCATCAACAATTAAATCGCCAAGTTGTTGTTTGATGACTTCTTCAACTTTTTCTTTGTGTCGCCTTTGATCCATATACCCTTTACGATGCAAACCCCAGTCATCATGGTTTACAATAATGTCCTCAGCCATATTATCCCTCCTCTGGTTTATTTCTAGCGGTTAAGGAGGGCCCCGACATATTTTACAATTTGATTAGCACAAATCGGACAGTATCCATGCTCATTGATAAGACGATCCATGACATTATTAATTCTCTTCAACTGTTCCTGATCAGGATGTTCTACTGAGGTTGTGATTTTTACAATATCCTTTAGATCAGCAAACAGTTTCTTTTCGATGGCCTCTTTTAAACGCTCATGAGATTCATAGTTAAATGGTTTTCCTTTACGGGCGTACATGGAAATTCGAATTAAGATTTCTTCGCGGAAGGTCTTCTTGGCATTTTCTGTGACACCAATTTGCTCTTCAATGCTTCGCATTAACTGCTCATCAGGAGGTAATTCCTCACCTGTTATGGGATCCATCAATTTCGTAGAATTACAAAAGGCTTCTACATTATCAAGATAATTGTTGAGTAGGGATTTTGCCGATTCCTCATAGGCAAAGACGAAGGCTTTCTGAACCTCTTTCTTAGCCATTTCGTCATATTCACGTCGGGCTACAGAGATTAAATTCAGGAGATTTTCTCTTTCCTCTTTCATAATTGACGTATGCTGGGATAACCCATCCTTTAATGCTCTGAGAATGTCCAAAGCATTGATGCAGGCACGTTCATCTCGAATCAGGGCCGTTGAGATGCGATTAATGACATAACGTGGATCCACCCCGCTCATTCCTTCGCCTTGTTCCTCTCCTTCCAGCATGAGTTCCTTAATGTCCTTTTGATTGAATCCCTCAACATCTTCGCCATCATAGATTTTCATTTTTTTCACGAGATCCATTCCTTGTTTTTTCGATGGCTTCAGTCGGGAAAGAACTCCGAAGACAGAGGTGGCCCAGAGACTATGGGGGGCAATGTGAACATTTTTAATATCGCTCTGGCTAATTAATTTTTCATATATTTTGATTTCATCACTTACTCGGAGGTTATAAGGAATTTGCATAACGATGATTCTCGATTGTAAGGCTTCATTTTTCTTATTAGCGACAAACGTTCGATACTCATTCTCATTAGTATGAGCAACTACCAGCTCATCAGCTGATATTAGGGCAAACCTCCCGGCTTTGAAATTCCCTTCCTGGGATAAACTCAAAAGATTCCAAAGAAACTTCTCGTCCGATTTCAGCATCTCCTGGAATTCCATTAAACCCCTGTTGGCTTTATTCAATTCTCCGTCAAAACGGTAGGCTCGAGGATCGGATTCCGATCCATATTCTGTAATCGAAGAAAAATCAATGCTGCCGGTTAAGTCAGCAATGTCTTGCGACTTGGGGTCTGAAGGAGTAAAAGTGCCAATTCCCACTCTCTGTTCTTCTGAAAAGAGAATCCGCTTGACAGGAAAACGTTCCACTTCTCCCTTAAATTCTTCATCCAAACGCAAGCGACAAACGGGACAGAGATTTCCTTCAATTCGGATGCCATACTTCTCTTCAAATTGAGATCTTAATGATAAGGGCAACAAATGCAAAGGGTCTTCGTGCATAGGGCAGCCATCAATGGCATAAACTGCACCTTCTTCAGTTCTCGTGAATTCTTCAATGCCCCGTTTCAATAAACTTACAATCGTTGACTTGCCACCACTTACAGGGCCCATGAGCAATAAAATCCGTTTCCGTACGTCCAAACGTTTGGCAGCACTATGAAAATATTCCTCAATCAGGCGTTCCAATGTCTTATCTAACCCAAAGAGTTCTTTGTCAAAAAAATGATATTTCTTTAGATCACCCTTTGTTTCCACACCTGCGGCTTTGATCATCGCATATATTCGCGCATGCGCATGCATCGCTAAATTTGGATTTTTAACAACCATTTGCAAGTAATCCGCAAAGGTTCCCTTCCATTCCAATGAAGCCTCTATCTCTCGATATTCACGTAACCAATTAATAACTTCCATTATTTGCCCTCCCTTCTCCAATCAATCAGTGACGGATATATATAAGTATATGCCTTGTCGCCCTAGATAAGGCATATACTTTTAAACTTCTTTTCTAAAGAAAAATTAAGAACACCCAAAAAGTGGTGTTCTCCATTCATCGGGCAATTATAAACTATTAATTAATTTTCTCCAAATCCCAAGGATCATAAGCAAACTCACCTGGCAGAATATCTAACCGCGCTACTACATACTCTCCGATCTCATCACGATCAATCCGTACAACGGTCCCTAGGCAGCGATTACTTGTTGTAACTCTGTCCCCAACTTTAAACTTGCGTTGAGTTCGAAAGGAAGAGCGGGATACCGAATCATTATTTATCGAAAACACATCATTATCCTCCTTCTTAAATCGCACTATGTTACTTAATATTATCAAGTGAAGAGTGTAAATTCCAGATAATATTTAGAATATTTTAAATTTTACATTGTGATTTTTTTAATAAAGTATATGCTCATGCGTTAAGTCATTTTCATGACATTAATATTTTATTTCTGAATTAAGAAGGCCTCTCTCAAGACGGCAGGTTAGCTGCACTAAGAGGAAAGTATAACCGAAGGCAAACTTTACGGATTGCATAAAAAGATCCGCAGCAAGTGCGGATCTTTTTATGCAATCATTTCTTAGTATAAGGCTAAATATCGATCTAATTCCCATTGTGAGACTGTTACTCGAAAACTGTCCCATTCTTCCATCTTCGCTTCGTAAAAACGGTGATAGATATGATTTCCTAAAGCGTCTTGCATAACCGGCGCTTGAGCTAATTCATCTAAAGCCTCTTTCAAACTGCCTGGCAAGGAACCAATATTCAGATTGGCGCGTTCTTCATTAGTCATGGCAAAAATATTCATATCAACAGCCGGAGGTGGAGTAAGTTTATTTTTAATTCCGTCCAGTCCGGCTTTTAATTGAACAGCGAGTGCTAAGTAAGGGTTGCAGGAAGGGTCAGGACTTCTTAATTCAATGCGCGTCGAAGCCCCTCTTTTCGCCGGGATCCGTATCAAAGGACTTCTGTTTCGCCCGGACCAAGCTATGTAGCAAGGGGCTTCATAACCGGGAACAAGTCGCTTATACGAGTTAATAGTCGGGTTCGTAATGGCGGTAAAGGAACGAGCATGTTTCATTAGACCGGCAACATATTGATAGGCAATTTCGGAAAGTTCAAGGGGATCATTAGGATCATAAAAAGCATTTTTTCCGTCTTTGAATAAAGATTGATTACTGTGCATCCCCGAACCATTGATACCGAAAATGGGTTTGGGCATAAAGGTAGCATGTAGGCCATGGTGTTGGGCTATTGTACGAACTACAAAGCGAAAGGTCGCAATCTTGTCAGCAATATCCAAAGCATCCGCATACTTAAAGTCAATTTCATGTTGTCCGGGGGCGACTTCATGATGAGAAGCTTCAATTTCATAACCCATCTGTTCTAAGGTCAGAACCATATCCCGCCGAGCATTTTCTCCTAAATCGACGGGTGTTAAGTCAAAATATCCTGCCTTGTCATGAGTAACCGTTGTCGGCCGCCCTTCCGGATCTGTATGGAAAAGAAAAAACTCCAACTCCGGACCTACATTTAAGGTATAACCAAGATCTGCTGCCTCCTTTAAAGCCTTTTTTAAAGCGCTTCTCGGGCAGCCTCCGAAAGAAGTTCCGTCCGGATTATAGACGTCGCAGATAAGACGAGCGACTGCTCCTTCTTTAGGGCGCCAAGGAAATACAACAAAGGTATTAGGATCCGGCCGTAAATACATATCAGATTCTTCAATCCGTGCAAACCCTTCAATCGAAGATCCATCAAACATCAGTTGACCATCCAGCGCTTTCTCCAATTGTTCTATGGTAATGGCCACATTTTTCAGAATTCCAAAGATATCCGTAAATTGTAAGCGAATAAACTTGACTCCTTTTTCCTGAGCTTCACGAAGGACATCATCATTAGTCATGATCATAGTGAATCTCTCCTTTCAAGTTTCCCAAACGATAAACGTCCATGCTCTAACCCTATTCGGTTTTGCATGGACGACTTTGTCCGACACTTATTTTCTAGTATACTCAGTGTTTCCTTTATTTACAATGCCCGGACAACTTTAATATTCAATCCCCTTGCGAGCCATTATTCCTTGGTCAAACGGATGCTTCTTTTGAACCATTTCAGTCACCAGGTCCGCCCTGGCAATTAAAGATTCTGAAGCATTACGGCCGGTCAATACTAACTCTACATGATCAGGTTTAGAATTTAAAACGTTGAAGACGTCCTGTTCCGCTAAAAGGTCAAACCAGATAGCATTAATGACCTCATCGAGAATAACAATATCCCACTCCCCTGAAGAAACAACTTCCTGGGCTCGCTTAAAAGCTCTTTGGGCTTCTTGTACATGTTCTTCCCCGGGAGTATCTTTGTATACCCACCCCTTTCCGCCAAAGTGTTCCAGTTGACATTCAGGATATAGACGGCTTAGTCCTTGCAATTCTCCGTAGTCATCGTTTCCTTTCATAAACTGAATAATGTACACGTTAAAGCCGTGTCCCACGGCTCGGACTGCCAGTCCAAAAGCAGCTGTCGTTTTTCCCTTGCCATTTCCAGTGTATATTTGAATTAATCCTTTTTCTATAGCTGGCATCATTATTGCACCTTCCGAATCCATTGTTCTAGTTGAGGATGTACGTAAACAACATTGGGCGACCTCAAGATTTCCGGAAATCTTTCCAAGGTTTGCTGGTTGAACGGGATAGAAAAAAACAGTTTAATCGCTGATTTTTCATCATTTGCCCTTAACTCTACTTTATCAGGGTAAAGATAGTACGAATAGTTCCCATCGCGCCATCGAACCTCAAGTTCCCCAAGCTTCAATCGAATTATACCAAACTCCTCAATTTTCACAGACTCTACGCTAGAAAAGGGCTGTCGTAAATATTCTGCTTCTAAAGCGACTTGTCCAACTTTAAATTGCAATTCCAAAAGTTGTTCAATGATCAATCGTGCTGGTATGGATATATCCTCAAAGGCCCTGCGCTCGCTAAGCAACTCCTCAAGAAGAAGCTCAAATTTTCGCACATGGACAGACCGTACTTTTTGTACTTTCTTTAACGCTCTTTCAAAGCTATGATAAACATCTTCAATACACTCAAGGAGCATTGTATCTTCCTCACGCATAGATTCCCCTCCTATCCATATCACTATACCAGAATGTGTCTATCTTTATTTTAGCTGAATTGGCTTAAATTATAAAGCTCTTTTGGAAATTTTGGAAGGATTAAATCGTTCGTCTGCGTCGAATTTTCTTTGATACTTTTTGAACTCTAGTTTCAATCCAGCCCGTGGCGATTTCAGCATTACGTCCCATTTCCAAGGCCTTCCAATAACATTCTAATGCTTCTCTGTAGCTGCGCCTCCCTTCATAAAATTCTGCTAGTCGAATCATTGCATCTAAGGGGAAACCTCCTTGCATTTTTGTCTTAGCATCAGGGGCCTCGAGTTTACCGCTATGCTCTTCTCCCTGTTGCAGAGTTTCTTTTAGAAGTGTCAGTGATTCACAAACCTCTCCGATATGTGATTGCTCTCCCAGAGTTTCGAAGAGACTTAAAGATTTCAAATAGTATTGTTCTGCCATCGAATAATCCATGGTTAAATGGAGCAAATTGGCCAAATTTTGATAGCGAAGGGCCATCTCAAGGTCTTGCTCCGGATAATAACGGATAGAAAGATCCAGATAATATTTTGCCTCCTCCACTAAATTTATGGATTGTTCAATTTTACTTAAGAAAAAACAGCTTTCACTAAAAATCTGTTTCGTATCAAATTTTAAGCATAGAGCAACAGCTCTTTGTTGGCATTCAAAAGCGGAGCGCATTTCATTTTGTTCGAAATATAATAACGCTAAATATTGAAGGGCGTTCGTTAAAGCAACCACGTCGAGAATTTGAATAAAGACCCAACAAGCATGCTTTAAATTTTGAGTTGCTTCCTCCCGTTTCTTTTGGCGGAAACATAATTCTCCAATCAAAACATCTAATTCGCCTTCACCTTTAAGAAAACCATTAGCACGACAAATCTCTTGAGCCTGCTCATAAGCCTTCTTCGCTTTATGCCAATCGGCAAGTGCAGCGTAAACTTGACCAAGGTCAGCGTACAGCATCCCAAGCCTCAAAGGCGGCGAAGTCGTTGGATAAACCGCTATAGCCTTTTCATAGTCTTGACAAGCAGCCTGAAACTTTCCCCTTTTAACAGCAACGCTGGCCAAACCGGCCCAAGCTTCAGAGATCCCCTTGGCATTTTGTATTTCTTGGCAAATACGGAGTGCAGATTGAAACCCTTCTTCGGCTAGTACATAAAAGCCCAAACGAACTCTTGCCGTCGCTAAGAGTCGCAATGTGAAGGCAACAATCTCAGGAACTGACAATTGGTCCGCCAGGATGAGCGCTTGGGAATAATAGTTTTCCGCTTTTGCATATTGTTCTTCACCTAAACACTGAGTACCATCCTCCATTAAGTTCCTCCAGACTGTTAATTCCACTTCGTACATATTATCCCCTCCATGTATGTTTCATAATATGCACGATTAAATTTATTGGGTATTATAAAATCATAAGATTTAAGAGAGCTAAGGAACATTAGAGAGAACAAGCATGCAACCTAGACATAAAAGTCGAAATATGATAATCTTTTTCTAGAAGGGGGGTTTAGACCTTGAATACTTATCACCCATCTCAATCTTCTAATATTTGGATGATTGCAATCAAACTACTTATACTCATTCTAGGTCTTTATGTTTCAGCTGTAGTATTGGGTAAAGTTTTTACCTGGCTATTCGCCATCACTTTCTTCCTGATACACCTTATAGTGATTGTAGCAGCCTCTTTTTTAGTTCTTCACTTATTACTAAAGTTATTATTTAAAGTTGATTTAATTAAACAGGTGTTTGGACGACAAATTTTTAAACATTTTTAAGAAAATCAATTCTCAATAAATCAACGCCCTTAAAGGGCGTTTTTTTGTTTTCACCTCATGATCTGCTGTTTAAACGAATATCTTTATTCCAAAGGAGGAATGCCAAAGTGAGATTTATCATTTTTAAAAAACCATCCTGGCGTAACCTTGCTCTTTGGGGAATCTTATTGCTCGTTTTGATCACTTACCGAGAGAATGTGACTGCAGTTTTTTCTGGAAAACTGAAACCCATCTATTCGGCAACAGTCAATACCCCGTCTATAGGTCTAACCTTTGATATCAGTTGGGGAGAAAAAACCCCAGGGCCAATTCTTGATATTTTGAAACGGGAAGGAGTTCACGCTACATTTTTTCTTTCTAGTCCTTGGGCTGAAAAGCATCAAGCCTTAGTCCAGCGCATAGTTGCGGATGGCCACGAAATTGGGTCCCATGGAAACCGCCATATTGATCTTAACACCTTAGGATCTGGCGAAATTGAACAGGAGATATCCTCCGCTCAAGAAGTTCTAGAACGAATATCCGGTCAAAAAGTGCGGCTTATCCGCGCTCCGAATGGAGCTTATGATAATAAAGTAATTGCTGTCGCCCATAAGCTTGGCTACCGAGTTATTCAATGGAGCGTTGACTCACTTGACTGGAAACGACCCGGACCATCGGCAGTAGTTAATAACGTTCTTAATGGGATACGCTCAGGTGGAGGAGCTAAAGCAGGGGACATTATTTTATTTCATGCTTCAGACTCTGCGCCTGATACGATTCAAGCCTTGCCTACAGTCATAGAACAGCTAAAAAATAAGGGCTACACCCTTATGCCCGTAGGAAAACTATTGTCAGAAGCCAGTGGAACTTGGCCTCCTGAAAGTAAATTAGATAATGAATCATCCCCAAAGTAAGTGTCATTGCGATTCTCTGGTTAAAAATTTTAAGAGCGAATCAACCTCTTGCCGTTTAGTTGCTTGATCTCTCCTCGATCGGTGGTGGATTATCAGTGTCCCTTCCATGATGAAAAGCCTTCGCCCACGACTTCAGGAACCTCAGAAATGGCCACAAAAGACATCGGATCTTGTTCGCGAACAATCTCTTTTAATTGAGACAACTCCGTACGATTAATAACACAATAGACAACCTGCTTAGATTCTCCCGAAAAAGCGCCTGTCGCTTGAAATAGGGTTACCCCGCGTTCCAGCTTGGACATTATTTCATTCGCAATCTCTTGGGGGCAAGAGGTTACCACCATTACTGACTTAGAATAACTGAGACCTTCCTGAACTAAGTCAACTACCCGGGTCGCAATGAACATATATATCATGGCATACATGGCCATTTCTGGTTTAAATAAAACAGCCGCCATCATAAAAATTACCGCATCAATTGCCAGTAAAATCTGACCTACACTGAAAGGCGTCGTTCTCGCAAATAAAACAGCCAAAATATCTGTACCGCCCAGAGAACCTCGCGAACGAAAAATAATTCCCATGCCGATCCCTGAAACAACCCCGCCAGAAATTGCGGCCAACAGCGTATCATGAGTTAAAGGGGGTAATTGGGTCGTCATAGAGAGAGTCATTGACAAAACAGCAACACCCAACACACTTAAAAGTAAGAATCTGCGTCCAACTAATTTAAGCCCTACGATGAAAAGAGGTATATTTAAAGCCAATATAATCCAGCTCACAGGCCATTTAAACAAATAATGCAAAATAATCGCAATCCCTGTAACCCCGCCATCCGCTATGCGGTTAGGAATGATCAAAGTATTAATACTTACACTCACTATTGTGGCACCGAGAATTATTCCTAAGAGGTGCTTTAATAATTGCCAAGAAAAGGTCTCTTTTATCTGCTTCCAGTGCAATGAAATTCCTCATTTCTTGAATCAGCTCAGTTATTTTCCTTGTAGCATTATACAGCAGACTCCTTTAGGAGACAACTTCCCGACCAAATCATGAGCTTTCGATCTTGACAAATCGGAACAAATTGGGTAAAGTAAAGAAGTGTCCTCTTATGCGCTCGTAGCTCAGTGGATAGAGTGACGGTTTCCGAAGCCGGAGGTCGCAGGTTCAAATCCCGCCGGGCGCACCATAATGTATTTAAAGCCACAACCTGAGAGTTGTGGCTTTGTTTTTTTCTAATCTAGCAACTGTTTGACAGTTATGTATATATCGTTGTGAATTTCTTCAATACTTCTCAGTTTATCGTTTGAGACACAATCAATCCTCTTCCATTCGTAATCAGCACCTATTTCACAGGCAGTGTTATATGAATGTACCAAATACTCGTAATTACTCTCATGGATATCCTTATTCTCACCGCCAAATTTATTTTGGCGATTATTCATTAAGGTTTGACTAAAATGAGGATGCATGTCGAGGAAAATTACACAATCCGGAACAGGCAGTTTAAATTTTTGAAACTCCAAATCTTCTAACCAATCAAGATAAACTTTTCTTTCTCCTTTATCCAATAATTTAGAGGCCTGATGAACCATATTCGAGGTGGTATAGCGATCAGCTAATATAATGCCGCCTCCTAAGTAGAACTCTTCCCATTCTTTCTTATAGGATGCATACCTATCAACCGTATAAAAAGCAGAAGCAGCATAAGGATTCACATCGTTAGGATTCCTACCGAACTCCCCTTTTAAATACATCTTAATTAGGGCCGAGGAATCACTCTTATAATTAGGGAATTCCACTCTTTTTATAGTATAATTTTCTGCTTTTAGCCGCTCAAATAATAATTTTGTTTGCGTTGCTTTACCTGAACCATCACCAGCTTCTATAACGATCAGCTTTCCCTTCAAAAGAAATCCCTCCTTAGCGTTTTTCGGACATTCTCTTTCGACTTCATTCTCCTCGACTTGTAAAACGTTCTACATAAAGTTCAAGCTAAACATATAATAGAACTTTAGTCGAAGTTTCTGAGCACGTAACATCTCTGTTGGTCTTCCAATGAGGTATCGCCAAAACGAACTAAACAACAACTATTCCACTCGTTTCATAAACGGAATCAAGGCTGGAACTTTCTTCTGATATCTCATGTACGATAAGCCAAATTGTTTAACAAGTTTCTTTTCCTCTAACCTAATACCTATTAGGATATAAACGGTTAGAATTGTATGAACTATAATATCTATCCTTGACGAATTCAGACTCCACATAAGTACGATCGTGGCTAAATACATCGGATGACGAACTATGCCCAATAGTCCTTTATTAGTAATGGCCTTAGGGAGAGTGTTTTCCTCCCCAAACTCCTTTATCTGACGGATACCAATAAACTCTAAAGGATCATAACTTACAAAGGCCCATAAAATTGTCAGGCATGAGAAAATAATCAAGCCAGATTGTAAAATCGTCCATGGGGGAACAAACTTTATGACCAATTTTGTGTCTATAGATTTGGTGTAGTTTTGAAACGTCATAAACAGGAGAATGGAAAGTAGATTATAAAAAATTCGATAATATGCATAGTATCTTCCCAACAATCGCCTCATCCAATCAGTAAATCTCAAATCAATTAATAGACTATGAATAAAGGCAAATCCAACCCACATCATAATGACAATAACATCCATGATTTTAATTGATTCCTCCACTGATAGACAAAGTGCTAATATATAAAAGGTTGACAAAAATCTTGTCAACCTTTGCTGACGGTCTTAATTATAACCAATTTGATTACCTTTGCAAACCGCGAGAAAAAACAATACACGGGTAAAATGTCAAGAAAAATGAACGCCTTTAGATGTGCAAAGCATGATCTTCAAATTCGCGATTTAGTTAAGTAGTTTATTTGTAAACTACTATAGAACTGGTTGTTTAACTTCGTAGTAAAATCCTCTGTTACTCCAATTAAAACTCCCTTCTTGAACTACCAATGTTTCTGCATTATGCCCCCAAGGAATTAGGTAACCATCTAAATGAGTTCCATTTTTAAGTTCCTTAGTTTGTCGTTTGATATCATCCATTAGATCTTTAATACTTGCAAGTGCGTTTGATTCCAGAGGTTTTACTACGCCATAAAGATTACCATCTGGGTATTTATAGAGAAAAATCTTATTCATATTAACCTCTTATGCATTTCTCCTATCTTCCAAGAATATACCACCTTACCCAATATAATCCTTACCATTTTGCATGTTCCTATTCCTATATATTCCTCGCTTGATGGCAAGTTTGTAATCTTTTTTGAATTTCGAGGTGAATTTGACGGTATATTTCATTTTTTCAAGTCTGCGAAAAGCTGATCCAAGTCAGTATACCCTTTCACAGATGTTAACTGGCTCAGCGAGTTGAAATTCGGTCTTGTCAAAACAAATCCCCTGCATTCTAATTGTTGCAGGGGCTATTATTTCTTAATACTACTGGTGGATTATTAATGATACTGAACGCCTCTAAACGCACTTAAAGCAAGTTAGAGGCGTTTTCTCTCCTTTATACTATTGATTACTGAGAAACTTAATTTGGATGCTTTTATTACGTAACATTCAACCCATTTGAAAGAACTAAATTTCTGATACCGTCGAGAAACATTTTGATCATCTATTTGGAGATAAACTTTTGTGACTTCTAAGCTAGAATGACCCAATATTCGAGATGGAGTATATATATCTCCCCCATTTAGAAGATAATACATTGCAAAATTAGCTCGAAGGCGATGAGGGAATAACTCAATCCCTAAACTCTTGCCAATTTTATTTAATGTTCCTTCGTAATTGGTAGGCTTTAGCAAATTCCCTTTGTTTGAAGGGAAAAGTAATTCATTCGTCACATAACGATCCTTATATCGGATCCAATTTTTCAATTCCTTTTTTAACTTGACGGAAAAGAAAATAAGTCGTTCCTTTTGATTCTTTAAATCAACGTCATCAACTTTAATCCCCAAGCATTCCGAAATTCAACAGCCTGTATCAAGAAGAAGTAAAGTAATGACAAAATTTCTATAGTCATGAAATTTTATTTTACTCGTCCTCATCTGTAAGCCAATTAAAAAATAATTTAATATTCCTAACGTAATTATTAATGGTATTCACACAAATGGGTTTACCTCTGTCCCTACGCACAAAGGGATTGTTGTTCCCCTCTTCAGCCGTACAATAGAGCATAAACTCTTCGATTCTTAGGTCAAAATTAGAATACTTCAAAATAATTTTCCTCCCCTATCATACAGATAAACGTATGAAAGGAAAGTGCTTAGCGAACAAAAAGTTCATTGCCTTATCAAAATCCTCAAACCCCTCGTATCAGTGCCTTAACTAACCTTACTCATTACTCTTAATTTGTCAGCTAAAAGAGCAATGAACTCTGAGTTTGTTGGTTTCTGACGTTCTATGTTCATCGCTACGATCCGCTTGTATCAGGGGTTTCATGGTTTTTGCAAACCACCTATTTGATTTAGTTTATTGACTTTTTCTACTACAATAAGTCAATATTTATTTCTATTTTAATCTTAGTTTTTGGACAAGTCAATTGTATAAAATTAGGGGAAATATTATTTAATGAACAATAATAATTGTAAATAATAAAGGACTAGGAGTAAAATCCTAGTCCATAACTTATGCGGTTTGTTGTTCTGGTTCATCTTTTTCAATTACATCACTAGTCACAGGAATTTCTAAATACTTCTTAGCCCGATCATATAAAGTTTGTGCCAACGAACTAAACATTGCAGGAGTGATAAAAACCCTAGCACTTTGCGGAAGGATTTGATATCCCCTAGTAACAAGATAATCAAATTTTTGTTCACCAGTAGATAATACTAATGCCTCGGCATTTTTTTCAAGTTGCAACATTACGGATAAAATAATCTTCTTTGCACTTTGCAAATTAAAGAAAGCGTAGACACCAAAACCAACTACTACAGCACCAATTCCCCAATATTGCTGTAATAAACTAATAACTACATCCATATAAGTTACTCCCCTTTCAAATTATCCTAAATATTTCTTAACTGCCGCCGCAGTATCATATTTGTCATTACCATTCAATAATTTTTCATTCTGATGTCCAGTCGTTGATCCACCGACAACAATAAGATGTTTAGCTTTCATTGCTACATCAGGAATAGTAGTAGGATTAGGACGAACAACAATAGGACAATAACCATTCTTTACGGAAACATCAAAACCATCCCAAAAATCTTCTTTTGTATTTAAGAGCACACATACATCAAGCATGTCATTTTCACTCACTTTATCTACTATATTTTTACTCCATAACCCTGCATCGTCATTAACATAATCCTCATCAACATAAACCCCACCAACCATAACATTATTTTTATACTGATAGATATGATTAGGTACTTTTGCTCCGTAAGACCAAGCATAGGTTTGAAAATATCGGTCAGGGGGATAATTTGCCCCTTTCATAGCGTTTATTACTGCATATGAACCATAGACACCAACGAGATACTTACCTGTTAAAATTGTATGTATACCGTGTAAATATTCTGCAATAGCTGACATATCAGCACTTTGAGCTTCATAGTCTACTGTAAAATAGATACAGACTCCTTGAGGAACACCCAAATTTTCAGCCTCTTGTAATGCAAATTTGGCATCAGACACACCTTTATCAAATGTAAAATAAGAAGCTTCAAGTGGTGATAATTCAAAGATAAGGAACAAATCTAAACCTGCACCATGAATAGCTTTTACTTCGTCTGAAGTCAAACCTTTTGAAAGTGTATGCCCTAAATATCTACCGACAACTTCTACTCCCGAACTTTTTAAAACTTGAGCAGAAGAAGAAGTTAATCTTGTAGCACAATCAATTCCATTCATTTCTTTCACCTTCTTTAATGCGTAAGAATATAAACCGCTAAACCTGTGCATACAGTCATTAAGCTACTCAACAAAATCGCCATTGCCCAACTTGGTCTACCTTTAATAGCATCATCAAGTTTCTTTTCGATTCGATCAAACTTAGATTGAACATCTTTTTCTAATGTACTTAATCTGTCTCGTAGAGAATTTACTTGTTCTTTAAGCACTGCAATATCCGTTGTCTCTTGTTCTCCCATTTGAACACCTCTTTCCAGATATAAGAATAAACACCATCATCAAAGGTGTTTCTCTTTTACAAACTTCCAACTTTATAAAGTAATTCACTATTTCCCAAATCTTTCGGACTAGGAAATTCAACACCTGGACACAAATCAATCTCCAATTCCTTATAAATCCTTGACCACAATGTTGAACATTCTCTTTTTTTACCTTCACTATAAGGTAATTTGACATGTAGCCAATATCTAAATAATTGAACTCCTAATAGTTCATAATCATAAGGATTATGCAATTCTTTAATTGCTAAATCAGGAATTAACAAACGTTTTTCATTTGTCAACATTGGGCAACGAAATACATCTGCATTTCCAGAATAATAATCTAAAGCTTGCCATTGAACACCGTTCCAATTACTTTCAATTAATTCATTTGTGCGTACCAGTCCTGCTGTATGGGTATATTTAGAATTTTCAACACCGCTAATCATTTTTGAAATTAAACTATCTCCATGAACTAATATAATATCACCAACTAAAAATTCCATTTAATTTTCACCTCACAATCAATCAAAACCACCAGAAACACAAAACAAAAAAGAGCAGAACTAAATCCACTCCTAGAAATAATAAAAGAGAGGTTAAAACCTCTCTAAATAAATTATTTTATTAAATTACTTTATCACTAACACTAATATCTTGTTGATCTTCAATAAACCCTAAATCAAGACATTCTAATATATTATCTTCAACTACTTTAATTCGATCAACTGGTAAACATTTGATTTTTGATAATAACATACTTTTATGTATACTCATAATTTCACTTATGTCAATATAGCATTCCCGACCCGTTATTTCTTCAGAAAGATAAACAAACGCAGGATGCTCATCATTTTTTGTTAATAGATACCACTGTTTTGATTTATCCTTATCATCAATTGACATAATTGGTGCAACTTGCACAAATTCAAAATCAGTAGATGCATTAAATTCATCATTAGACAAAATCAAAACTTTTCGTGGTTTCATGCCAACAATTGCTTGTTGTACGACTGCTCTTTTTCTACCATTAATTTCTTTTGCTTTAAAATCACCAATACTGGAAATAACTGAACCTCTGTTCTTATTGTCTTCATCTGGTATAAAAAAAGTTAAAGGTCTTTTTGTATCTGAGGGATAATAAATAACTGCCTCAAACATATGACCTCTACTTATTTCAGACCAATGATCAGAGTTTAAGTATCTAGCTGTCAATTATTTACCATCTCCAAAAACATTTTTATAGGTAATTCCACTTAATCCTCTTGTTCTTTTAGTTACTTCATTAAATTCTTTGATATCATTTTTAGACATTTTTGAAAATTTGTTAGTTCTTCTAGATACAATTCTTTCTGATTTATGAAATAGAACGCTGTTAGCTAATGCTGGCATATTCTTTCCCTCCTCTTGAGGACTATCCACCTTCTTCTTGTCCATATTATATCACCCTCCGAACGGTTTTTGTACCCATAATATGCCCATTTGGGCACATATATTACTCTTTTAGGGACATATATTACCGTTCAGAGGGGGTATTAAAAGATTTATAGGAGTTTTGAGTTTGACAAAAGAACTATGTATTTATTTGGTGTGTAATTTATTATATTTACTTACCATTTAATAGCGTTTACCCCATCAATAGTAGTAGCATTCGGAATATCCCCAGTAACTAACTTTTGGTACTTCTGGTAAAGTGGAAATTTCCAAGCCGCAATATCAGCCTCAATTTGTTGCAATTGGGCCTGTGTGTGATTTACCACTGTACCATTGGCTAAAGTTATAGGCATGGGGAAAGCTGTTGAAGGTAATAGGTTTTTATCAATCGCTTTAAATAAATCATTCCAAGTATCTTGCGGTGAAGGCGTTCCTTCGACTCCGACATTACTAAAGTTATAAACCAATGCTGTGCCTGTGGCAGAAGAAGTAAAAGTCGAATTTACAGCAGAGGCATATGCTTGAGTTATCTCTTGTATTTTGGCAGACTTAGCATTAGCCAATAAAACATCTGCCGAAATTGGTGTTGCAATAAGTGTCCCAGTAGCACAAAGAACATAGAATTGTTTATCTGTCACAGGTTTTACATTGGTAACTGTATAAATATTATTGGGCAAAAGATTGCCGTTAGAATCAACAAAACCTGTTGTATCAACTAAAACGGCATAATCTGCACCTGAAGTTAACTTAGTAACACCAGCGAAATCTTCTTCTGTTTCTCCATGAATCATTCCAAAGATTTCACCAGTTTGTGAATTTGTGTAACATATCATAAATTATTTATCACTCCTTTAACCGAATACGATAAGGGATGCGTCAACGATGCTAAACGTATAACCTCCAGATCCAGACCACCACAAAGTTATACCATAAATATGACTAGGAACAAGTGTAAAATTACCTGATCTTATTGTAGTTGCAGAAATTGAATTAGAATTAATTTGAGAACCAGAAACTAAAGAAGTTGTAGTAAAGTCCCATATTCCTACATTACAATATATAACTGAGGATGATACAAGTAATGTTGCTTCAAAGGAATATTTTTGTGATGCGGCATAGTTAGAATTAATAATAAATAAATGTTCAGAACTATCTACTACATTGGATAATGAACCACCATCATGTAAGAATATATAACCCGCTACATTATTACCTGCATTTGTTCCTGATCCAGCACTAGTCCCATCAGCCCACCACAAAGGAATTTTACTTTCCACAATCGAACTTCCACCAGAATTAGCTAAACTTTCTTGAGATGCAGTATAAATATTAATTTTCATCACCTACCTTAAAGGGCGTAAAACCCTTGATTTATAAGGGTTGTAGAAATTGATATTCCGAGAAAACTTCAATTTTATTTGGTTTTGGTTATGACATTATTGCTACAAGATGGGCTTTACTAATATAAACATTGTAACTATTTGAATTCCAAAAAGTAATCCCGTAGTTATGCCCTGGAATTAATGTAAATTGACTAGAACGTAATGATGTCATGGTTGTTGAAGTGGTTGAAATCTGCGAAGAAGAAACAATTGTACCACTAGTCAAATCCCATAATGCTATATAATTTGTATATTGTTGACCAGAAAAGGAACATTCAAGTGCAAATTTAGTATTTGCAGACCAACTAGAGCTTAATTTATGCAAAATGGCATTAGGTAAATTGGAGGCTGTTGCATTTACGGTTCCTTTGCCAACAAAAGCATTTCCAGCAGAATTGTAGCCACCTGCATTTAAATACCCACTCGAATAAATCCACAACGGCACATAGAATTCCTTATACCCCGAAGATGAATTAACTAAACTTAAATTATTTAAATCGTATGAATTGAACACATATAAACACCATCCTTTATAATAAATTTAATTTATTTTTTAATTTATTTAACTCATCTATTGCTTCTTCAAGAGTATCACAACCCCTACTTCGATGGAGTTTGTCTTTAACTCGTATTTGAGCGAAATATTTTTGTTTCTGTTTATTGTAAGTAATACCTTTTACTCCACAACTTTTGTTTTCTTTACCTTTGACATGATTGATTTTTGGTAGACTAGGATTTTTTATTTCTCTATGTTCTTTAGAAAAAGTTTGATACATTGCTCTAAAATTAGTAACAACTTCATTTGCTTCTTCAGGCGTATTGTATAGTCCTAATTCATGACGTTTGCCATCTAAATAAGCATATGCTAACCATTTTTGTTCTCTTTTACGATAAAGCACACCACGATAACCTGATTTGTTATCAGAACGTACATTGCCTTGATTTTGTGTATTTTGAGACGCATTAGCAAAACGAAGATTGTTGCGAGTATTATCAAGTGTATTATGATTAATGTGATCAACCATTAAAGATTTTGGAGCATCAAGTATATACCTTGATAATTGACAATATTTTCGCTCGTTTTTAAAATATATATTCGCACGTAAATTACCTTGTTTGTCTTTTTGTGGATATATAGAACCATTAATAGATAATATTTTAGACATGTCTTCTAATGAAATTCTGGTTTCACAATAACCATGTTTAGAGTTATCCATAATAATATAAACAAAATCATTTTCAATTCTATATTTGTTTTTAAGCATGTTTAAACAACCTTCTTCCTTTAAATTTTATTTATACTTTTTGATTGCTTCTCTTAATTGAATTGAATCACTAAATAAATAAACATTTTTTCCAGTCTTCTTTAAATCTGATTTAAGACCGATAAGAGGAAATCCATTAATTAAAAGAAATCCTGCGAGCTTTTGTGAAAAGCAATTGTAAATTTTCAATTAAAACTCTCCTTTAGACAAAAAAGAGAAAGTTCTAATACTTTCTCTTTTAAAAATATTAATATCTTTAAGTTTTTACCTAAAAATCATAAATTCATAAAATTAACTTGTACAAAAACGTACAAACCGCTGATATCAAGGGTTATATGGTTCGATATTTACCATCAAATATACATTTTATTGGATTATTGAGGGAAGATTATTAGAGATGCGTCTGTTATTTTTGGAGCGGCTGTACTATAGTTAGGACACCATGAACTTATTCCATATTGATGACCAGGAATCAATGTAAATTGATTTGAACGAACTAATGTAAATGTTGTTGTTGTTGTGGATATTTGAGAAGTAGCAACCGCTTGACCTACCGTGATATCATACAAATCTACATATCCAGTATAACCGCCAACACTAAGGGCAATTGACGCTTCAAGACTATATTTTGTATTTGGACTAAGTAATGGATTTAGAGTAATTAATACCATAGAACTTCCTGATGATACAGGGCTAGTAGACCCTTTTTGAAGAAAAGCACCATTGGGTGTAGCGGTTGGAAAACTTGTACTTCCTCCCGAATACCACCAAAGTTCTTCGTATATTTCGGGAGGGGATGCGGTAACATTACCAGAACCCCCTTGAGTATCGTTTGCTGAATCAATAAAAATAGATGATTGCATTTTAAATCACCTTCCTTTATTGATATTCTTCAATTGTTAATGTAAGATTTATCCCTGTAACACTTCCCATTGCATAAATCATATCCCCTGCTTTTAAGCTAGTATTTAATCCTGACATTGTAATGCTATCTGGATTAGTTTTAAATGGAGCATTCCAAATTATATTTGACGTACTTGCTGAACCACCACTTGGAACTTTATAAATCGTATAAGTAGGTGGGGTTCCTGTTCCTGTAGTTGTATTTGAAATAATAACTTCTATTATTTTTGCCGTTGCACTTGGAGTTGTTGTATTAGAATTATATGCTGGTGATGTATAAATCAATTGAGCAGTAGTAGTCAACGCTACAGTTTCAAGTGGATTAACACTTTTTAATAATGTTTGAGTCCATGCCATATTTTATATTTACCTCCCTTATTAATTAAATAAATGGCGAAACTAATGGATTAAATTGTTGAGCGCTTATTGTTCCGTCAATTTGAACAGAAATACCTGATCCAATCTTGACATGACCAAGTTGTGTTTGTGACGCAATTACAGTTTCATGAGTGTTAACGGTACTTTCCAAAGTATTGAATTGATCTTGTGTGACAAGTCCAGATGGAGAGATTGAAGCTGTAATCGAAGTAGCATTCCCTACGACGACTACAATATCAAATTGATTGTTTACAACTGTTGTAGCACTGTTAGGTGGCAGATAATCTGCTACTGTAGCATTAGTTACAGCGTAAAGTATCTCCCCAAGTTGTGGATCTGTTGCGTATAATCCTACTTCCCGCACATAAAAACCTTGTGTTATTCCAACATTTGTTATTGTAGCAGTGATTGTACAAAGACCTCCTGATGCCGAAACGCTTGCTATCGGGAGGTTTTCAAGTGGATGTATTAAATCTGTTAAAGTTTCTAGGGTTTGACCTGTTCCAAGCTGTCCATCTCCAATTTTAACTTTTGTAAAAGTTAAAGTAGTTCCAGCTTCTGCCTTAGCTTGAAGCGCCAAACCATTATTTGTCAAAACCATGCCAGCAAATTGAGCCAAGTTAATCACCTCATTTTAATTGTAATTTTGTAACCCATAGACATAGAAAAAGCCGTTTGCACACCACCACTTAAATTTGGCATTACAAACGAGTTTAAGTTGATAACGGATTTTTTATGGTTGTTTATCATTCCTGAAGTAAACATACCAAAATTCAAATTAGGCATTGTGAACTTCACAGGATTAATCTTTACGTTGAAAGATTGTAACAATAAAGTACCAACATATTGATTATTGTTTATGGTGTAATCGTATTGGTAAGTTGTCTGTAAGTGAGCTGGAATCATAGAACTAAGCAATGTTTGCACATCACCCTTATTCGCCGGAATACCATTAGAGTCGGTAAACTCAATAGTAAACCGATAGTTTGGGAAGTCCTCTTTTATTTGACACTTAGTAATTGTCAAAAACTCTGCACATAGTAACTGCCTTTAAGAATTGAGATAATTACCTCATATTATTTGAGGGGGGATATCCATGACTCTTAAAGAGCGGTCGATCAGACGCCAACAGGTAGTCAGCG
>NZ_NAHZ01000012.1:0-87492 GCF_002196785.1 Desulfosporosinus sp. FKA
TCGCTGTTCCCAGAGCTGCAGAGTTTCAGCTGTGGATTTCAACCTAAAAACCTCCCATCTGATCACTTGTCTAGAGTGTATCAGATGGGAGGTTGAGCTACACGACGGTGTTTGTTCCACCGCTTACAATTTAGTCAATGTAAAGTTCATTAAACCTCATAAGAAATACATATTAAACTTAATTCAGGAGTATTTGTATAAGCGCTGTCCGCTCTCACCAATAGTGAGGGCACTTTTATGGCCTAAATTAAATAAGCCACCAGCATCGCTGATGGCTCTCAGGAAAATTAAGCTTTTTTGGTTACGTGTTTACTTGCTTGTTTACTACTAGCTTTTAGTTTAACGGTCTTATGGACGGTTTTGGCTTGTTTAGCCTTATGATGTGTACTCTTTGCTGTTTGCGAAACTTTGAGTTGATGCGCCGGGGAAACGGTTTTAGCATTTGCGATGCTGGCTGTTCCTAGTAGTAACCCGAACATTGAAATAAGTGCAATACCGATCTTGATTCGTTTCATTGAAGATCAACTCCTTAAATGTGATGTAACTATTATTAGCTGTTCACAATTTGTTATGTACAAAAGCATGAACTATGTTTAAGGAGATGGTCCAACGTCAAGAATGGAAATATTAGATTGCTTAATCTTGGAGGAATATCGTGAAACGAATAACTAGAGGAGTTGTAAAACTCCTTCTACTAGTATCGGTTACTTCGATAGTTGGTTGGTACGGACTAAAATATTATTTTAGAGATATTAATAGGATTTCTACACAAGTGCGTAATAAGGTTATCGTCCAATTACAGACCCAGCATAGTCTATTCTTATCATACGATGACATACCGACAATTTACCGAGAAGCTGTCATAGCTACAGAAGATCGTAGTTTTTCGATTAACAAAGGAATTGATTTGCGGGGAACATTACGGGCAGTTAAAGTGGATATTAGTCATGAACACCCCCTTCAGGGTGGATCGACGATTACACAACAATTGATTCATAATACCTTGTTAGCAAATACCTCTAAATCATTTCCGCAAAAGTTCCTCGAAAGTATCTATGCAATTGGACTCTATGACACGATGAGTAAGCAAGAAACATTTGCCTTCTATGCCAATGTCATTTACTTCGGTCATGGGGCTAACGGATTGTATCAAGCAGCAGAGAAATACTTTGGAAGAACTCCGTCAGAATTGAACGCAGGAGAATTAACCATGCTTGCAGGTATTCCTAATGCCCCAAGTGTTTATGATCCATATCATAACCTGATACTCGCTCGGCAACGGCAACGTATTGTCGTGCAGTGTATGGTCGATAATGGAGTCATTAACAAATCACAGGCTGAGCAGATTCTTAGTGAACCTTTAGAATTGAAGGGGTCTATTTCATCCTCTGGAAAGGCAAATCTAATTCTAGTTTAGATTTTAATGTTTCTGATTGTGAACAGAGTCCCAGGCGCGGTAATTTTTCACAAATGTATAATGGAATTTTCATATATACTTCACGTAACCTTAAATAATATGGGGTATCCTATTAAGCATAAGGGAATTCCCACCATATCAGATTGAAAGAGATGGTTTATTATGAGATTGATCATTACATTATTATCATGTGGCTTTTTGTTCACACTATTGAGAGGTTTCGCAATTTCTGAATAAAAGCTAAAGAAAGAGTGATATTATTATGGAATTGGAATAACGAATTGAAAAACTGAGATTGTAAATGATAAAAGTTGCAGCAGATAAAGACCTAAAGGATTCAAGAGTGATTAAAGTTAGTGATACGCTGGACAGATTGATTAATGAATTTTATGCTAAACGAACAGCCTAAGGGTATGGGCAGGGCTACATATCTGAACTTCAGACATGGTTTAGAAGCCGTTCTTTTCTTAAGTCGGACGATATTTATTATTTCAATACGGACCCTTGAATTTAATAATTCGGATTCATCCAAAACCTACTAAACTCGATAAGTTGCTTCCCCTCGGCTGTAAGTATTCTTCTTCTACCATGGCATTCTTTACAGACAAAGAACATGGGTTCTGTCGGCAGGTCTGACTTTACCTTTTCTAAGTGGCTAATTGATCTGCCGGGGTTCGAAACGAATCTAGTTTGGTCCAAAACTGGACCCACTGTGGATTTTCAATCCTTCCGAGTCCAGAACATCTTGGGCACGGTTTATCAAGAACCTTTAGGCCGATCATGTCCATTCTCTGTTCGTGGATAATTACAATCATATAGTATTCAGCAAATAGCATTAGGGAAATATATTTATTACTACAATTTTTATATTAGGATAGAATTACATAATAGCCAAATCTTTGGACAAGATATCCAAGAAATATATCGTCCTACCTATAACTCTCATCTATAATTGATGGGAGTTTTTTACTACTATCTTGCTCCCAGCTTTCTATTAAGTACCTTAAATATTCAATCGGCTATCACCCTGTATAGATGATAGCCGATTGAATTTAGAAATCACACCTAAAGCGATAAGAATCAAAATAGCGATGGCAATAATTCCAGCACCGATGCAGCTTCCTCCCTCACCAACTGCTCCCCCCATACCATATACACCATAGCCCATTCTGTACATCAATTTTCCTCCTTCCTAATTAAAATACTATACCCATTGCAATAAGCAGAAGAATAATTACAACCACTACACCGATTCCCGCGCCAAATCCAACACCTGTTCCACAAGCACCGCCATCGACGCCAACTCCGCCAAATGCCATTGACTTTTCTTCCTTTATTTAGAGAAAGCACATAATATGTTCAGATTGGAATATATGGAACAATATAGGTGCAGAAATGCAATACAGATTAATACCTGTATTTCTAATACTAAAAGAAACATAACTTTTGAATCAATGTTTTAATAAAACATATAATCCCACTCCGATAAGGATTAACCCTTCTAGTCTAGGAAGTAATGAATTTAGGCTGATAAATTGAGTACTCTCTACAGTTGAATCTTTAACCCTCTTATACATAAGTAATCGCTCCTTGGACTAAATAATAAGATTTTGAAGAAAATTTAATGTCAAGCAGGAGGGATAGTTCCACTCCTGCTTTCTTCCGGAATGAAACAGAATAATCGCTAGTTCATTATTTGATGGATGCCCACCAATATAAGTAGAATCGCTGAAATTGTGGTCGCTCTTTCTCCAAATTTTTCAGAAGCAAATTTAAGTCCAAACATTGCACAGAGACCAGTGCATAAGAAGGAGAACAAACCGGACACAGTTGCCATCGTCAAAATGTTAAGTTTTGTTATACCAGCGCTAAACCCGCCTGCCAAATTGTTAAGGGATAAAGCTATCCCCAGAATTATTGATTCTGTAAGACTTATCGACTTTGAATTATCCAGATCGGCTTCCTCAGGGTTACGTAACACGCGAAGCAAATGATTATCTGAAAATTGATCGATCGTTTGATCAGTTTGGTGTTGCTGACTAAATACATATACAGCTTCGGGAGCTTTCGTAAAAAACTGTTGGGCTAAAACATAAATCCCAAGACTAATAAGAACTAACATACTAATTAATTGACATGTAAACGGGGTAAGCCAGTGTGAAATCAAATGTCCAAAGAGGCCCCCTCCTAGAGCCAATACGAAGCCCATTAACGCGATAATCGTATTGGAGATCAATGGAATTCCAACTTTCCTTACACCATATGCAATACCTACTCCGGCGTTATCAATATTAGATGCGATTCCGATTGCAAAGATAAGTAACAGATTATTTAACGCCACTTAAACCACTCCTCAATTTTAATATGCTTCATCTTATTAATGTCTTTGAGGAGTTGCGCAAGTACCAGGACATTAAGGGTTCCATGGTAAATAATTCTAGTTTTGTAATCAGTAAATTTAATAGTATTTCCTAATAGGGGAGAATTTCTGAATGATTTTGTCATCAATCATATAAGTTAACCTTCATGAAGATTTCATAGATTGTTCGAGATTTACACAATAAACAGTGTTATAATGCTTACATTAAAGATAGAGTTGAAGTGAGAGTTTGAACGATAACTATTGGTTTTCAGTGGTTGAAAGGAGAAAGGAAGCAATGGGGTTGTTTAGTAAGGTAAAAGATCTATTTCAAGCAAATACAATGGATCTTATTGCAAAGGCTGAAGATCCTGAAAAAATGTTAAATCTTTATGTTGAACGTGCGACAGAGGAAGTTCACAATTTTCAAATTCAAGTTAACCGTGCTCTTGCGGATAAGATTCAACTTGAGGAGCGTATTCAAGGCTTGAATAAGGAAATTACAGTGAGGAGCGAACAAGCTGCACTTGCTGTCCAGCAGGGTAAGGATGACCTGGCGAGGACTGCTCTAACGTATAAAAACCAAGCTGAGTCCAGCAAGAGAGAGTATGAGTCTCAACTTGCCGAACAGGCAAAATCAGTTGAAGATCTTCAGGATAATCTCCATGTACTTTCGGAGAAACTGGAAAAGGCAAAGCTGGAGCGTAATAACCTAGTTATACGTCAACGGCGGGCAGAAACCATGAAAAAGGCAAATGAAGCTGTATCTGGACTTTCTTCCCACGACCCCTTGGGAGATTTTGACCGGATGAAAGATCGGGTTGAACGCATGGAGGCGGAGGCCAAAGCGACCGGTACAATGGTTCACACAAGTACAATTGAAGACCAATTTGCAGAACTAGAAGCAAGCAAAGTTAATTCTGAGATTGAGGATGAGTTAGCTCGACTTAAAGCAGGAAATAAAATCGAGTTAAATAAGAATTAGGCTTTTCTATTAAAGAAAGCCCCAATGGAAGATTACAAGTATTTTCAAAGAGACGTTTAGGATCGGTGATTGGCATGAATTCTAGGATCAAACGTATAGCGGTAATTCTAACAACTCTTATTCTCTTGGGAAGTCAAGTTTCGCTGGCCTTAGCCCGTGGCGGTGGCGGTCTGGGCGGAAGTTTGGGTGACAGTTTGGGAGGAGGATTCAGCGGTGGGTCTTTCTCTGGAGGGGGCTATTTGGGAGGTGGAGGACTCGGCGGGTTCTTTCCGATTCCTTTCTTCTTCGGTGGGTATGGAGGATCGGGAGGAATATTTTTCCTCGTTTTGCTGTATATGGCGTGGCGATTCTACTATGCAAGCCAAAATAGACGAAGATGGGGCCGTAATGATCGTTCCCCATCAATGACGAGTTCCAGATCAATGAATAATGATGGCTCTTCCAGGGAGACGGCTGTAGATTTAAATGGCCGCCCGATTTCAAATTCGGAAAATCTTCAGCGCTTTGGTAAAGCGATAAACTATACACGCGAGAATATGAACTATTTAGCAGAAACCTTCCCTCGTTGGGATCGAGATTTTCTTGTCGGAAGGGTTCGCCAGGTTTTCTTCTGGCTGCAGGATGGCTGGAGCCGACAGGATCTTTCGCTAGCAGAAGAGTATCTAATAATTACGTTGAACAATAAATACCAAGCGGATCTGCAAGCTATGAAAGCTCGCGGAGAGAGGAATATAATCAAGGAACCTATTTTGAACACCTGGGATATTGAGTTTATCCAGAGTCATTTAGATGAAGAATCACAGTATTTTATTGCCATGGTTTCTGCGAGTTTAATTGACTATACAGTAGATAACTCAGGAAAACTAATATCCGGAAACGATAATCACAGACTTTACTTTACAGAATTTTGGAAGTTTGTTTGGCAGGATGAGAAGTGGCTATTGGCAAGTATTTATCAGGAAGACACATTGGAAATAGTTAAAATTGCTCGCGGAATAGAAGATTAGAAATGTTTACAGTTTAGGCAAATCTATAATTATTTAAGAGCCTGTCTTCGTATGCTTAGGAGACAGGCTTTTTATGTTACCGATTAGATCACCCTATAACAAGTAACGATTGTGTATATTTGATGGTTCGGGTAATAACCCATTAGATAGAGGGAGAGAAATATCAAATGAATAAATAATTGTGAATTGATCAATAATATGAAAGAAACTATACTTTACAGTGAGGAATTATGACTGGGCATAAATATCGATATATTAAAATAGTTTTATCTCTATTATCCATCCTTGGAATATTTATTGGCTTAAAATATTCAACAAGTTTTGGTAATAAAGCTAAAACTGAATCAAAACAAATTAAGGTTAATATAGGAAAAACACTTACGAGTAAGGTATCTGGAATAAAAGGGCCTATCAATATTTTATTAATTGGAAACAATGCACGGGATGCAACTAACCCTTTATCTCTAGGAACTGCAGCTGGGGAAGCGGACATTTTAATTGTGGCGCATGTCGACCCGGATTCGCATAAGATCAGCTTGATTTCTGTTCCCCGCGATACGTTAGTTGCAATGCCCGAATATAAAGAGTCCATCCCTAAAATTAAATCTTCCTTCCAGTTAGGGCTACAACAGAGCCCTGAAGAAGGACCGAAACAAGCCATGAAATATGTGTCCAGGCTTACAGGTTTAAACATTGCTTATTACATCGTAACAGACTTTAAAGGCTTTGCTGATGCCATCGATGCTGTTGGTGGAATACAGGTCAATATTCCCAAACGACTTTATGATCCAGATCATAGTGGGGCAAACTTTCAACCTGGATTGCAGACTTTAAATGGTGAGCAAGCTTTAGCCTTTATTCGTATTCGTCAAAATATTGCCGGGAATAATGATCGAACCGATGATTTTCAACGTCAGGATGCAGAACTGGAGATTTTAAACTTACTTAAGACAAAACTACTAACATCCGGTACAAACTTTTCCGAAATTGAAAAACTTCAAGAAACATGGAAGAATGATGTAGCAACAAATATCCCTACACCAATGTTAATAGGCATGGGGTTGGAATCATCCGGTTCATCAGTGGAACTAATCCGTCTTGGCTCTATTAAAGACTCAATGGACATTGCGAACACACCGTTTGATGGCATAAACCAAGAGGGCTATTTATCGGGTGCTTTTTATGATGTTTTAGATCCAAAGGTAATTAGTCAAACATTACAACCATATGGAGCCATTGGGGCTTCTACAGGATTACCACCAATACCGGATCCGGAGACCATTGAGGTAAATGTTTATGGTTCCCAAACAGTCTTAAATAAGCTACAAAATGCTAAATTTGACACACGATGGATTAGCCAGGATTACGGAGGAAGTCAAGAAATGATCGTTTATCCAGAGGGAGAAATTATGGCTGCTTTTTCTGTAGCGCGATCTTTAGGAACTGGGAATGAGTTAATTTCACCATCACAAACGGCAAGTGATATAACAGTATATTCTCCATAAAAAACTACAAGAAAAGCAACCTGTTCTTGAAGTCTGCGGCTTTTTTGAGCAAGATCTATTTAGTATAGAATACCATGAAATTTTTGCCCTAAGACATCTACAAATACTTTAAAAGATTGCTAAAGCACCATACAGCAATGGGAGATTTTGCTTGTAGTTGGTATTATCATTCTTGACTTGTTTGAAAAAATGTTATGCATTTATAAAGTATAATTGGATGTGAATATCTAATGGAGGAAGACCTATGGATGCCTCAATGAGAATAATCCTACTTCGTGACGGAGATAAATGTAAATTTAACCCCGAATTAATGGATGCAAGAAATAAGTTTACAATAGGACAGTTAGAAAATGAGTATTTTCAATGGTCGTATGAATTAATATAAAAAAGTAAAGCGACCTTCAAGTGCTGAGGTCGCCTTTTTGGTTTATACTGCAAAGATTTTTCCTTAATCTCTAAGCCTCGGTCATTGATTCGTGGACAGGCCTATCCGTATAACCCAATTCAAATTAATATTGATGACAAGATATTGGAAGTCCGAGTGTTACCAGATTTGCTGACCGGTTATGAAGGAACCAAACTATAACAGATAAATCAGTAAAGAAAATCTGCAAGAATATTAGATCTTAAGCCATTCTTCGTAGTCAGTAGCTGAGAGAGTTCCAACTCTAGCCTGCGAAAGTTTTTCACGAGCTTGAGTGCACCAGGTATTAAACTCGGCCTTAGACATTCGGCCTTTTTTTACCCGAGCATAATGTGTTTTGTATGCCCTGTTATATATTTTAAGGGGATAATCTTCTTCAAGCTTTTTCTGGAAAGCGCGTTTTGAGCCAATTTCAGAGCAGGGCTTAGTTTCACCTTCAACAATCCTGTCGCAATATTCCACATTTAAGTTGGTAACAGTAAAGTATTTATGGCAATGGCGGCATTTTTTGATTAGAGTATTGTTTAAAATCATTTGATGAATTTCTAGAAATAGTAACTGGTATATGTTGCGGATTTTATATTCTTCAAAGGTCTCTTCAGTAGAGATCTGTTTGGCAACATCAATTGTTTGCTGCAAGCACCTTAATGCCTCGGGATGAACATCTTGATTGCGATGGTAATCCATTAAATCGCCGACCAAAGTAACGTGGTGATCTACGCCATTAATATATTCTAAGCGACGATAATTCGACGTGTAGCCTCGCTGATGCGGATTTCTAAAGGACATCTGTTTAGTGAGTATCATCTCGGGCTGGTCTGAAATATTATTAAAAATGTTGCCAAAAAGCCAGACACGTTGAGGAATTGTGAGAGAGTTTATCTGTGGTGCAGTAGTATCAAGTAGCCCAAAAAGCCACCGTCTAGCAGCATCCTGAACGCCCAATACACCGAAAAAGCCTTTAACTGGCAAAAGAGGTAGGGGTAAATCGCTTTCTAAATTAATGAAAGTTTCATATTGCTTAAAAAAAATTTCGGCGGGGTCTTCATCCTCTAAAAAAAGCAAATCAGAGGTTAAGGCGTTGAATCTCTCAAAGTACCAATCCTTACTGTAGATAGGGGAAAATTCGGGGTCAAAGTCGAAGCCTCTATCGTGGTAACTAGATTGAATTAATAGAGCATTAAAATAATCGCCGATGGTCTTAGTCAGAGTTTCTGTACTTTCGTACTCGAAGTAAGGGTGTGCTACAGATAACAATTCCTGAAGGCCATCTCAGATGAGTTTTTTTTGTACCATTTATCTAGCTCTTTCAATTAAGCGTAGCTACTATTGGGTAGAGGTTTTGTTTCAGAGAAGGGCGCAAATTTTTGAAAAAAATCCATCATAGGAGTAAAGATTTGATTGAAAAGCGGAAGCGACCTATCCTGAATGTGGCTAGCATTCCTGAAGAACTGAAATCACATCGACAATGGGTTTTTTGGAAATTAGAGATGCGTAAGGAAAAACCTGCTAAGATTCCATACCAGGTTAATGGCCGTCGTGCCGATAGCACAACTCCAAGGACTTGGGCTATGTATGAAGATGTTGTCCAATTCGTTTGGAATAACCCACATGTGTACAACGGTATCGGTTATGTATTTGCCAAAGACGATGGATACACTGGAGTGGATATGGACAAATGCATTGATAAAGACGGTCAAATCTCCAAAGTTGCCCAGGAAATGATTTGTATTCTCGATTCTTATACCGAAAAAAGCCAAAGTGGCGAAGGACTTCACATTATTGTTAAAGGTAAGAAGCCTTGGAAACTCAACCGCAAAGGTAAGTTTGAAATGTACGACCAAGATCGGTATTTTTGCTTTACGGGAGATCATCTCGAAGGGACTCCTACCGTGATTCGCGAAAATTAAAGCGGTTTGAATAAGGTTTATGCGAAGATCTTTCCCAATGCCAAAAGGTTAGTCAAAGTACCCGGCCCAAATACCCCTTCGGGTTCCTTATCCGATCAGGACCTTATTGCCAAAGTAAGTTCAGGTCGGAATGGCACTAAATTCAGCAACCTTTATCAGGGAGACTGGGAGAAGTATTTCCAATCTCAGAGCGAGGCAGACCAAAGTTTCTGCAACCTGCTTGCGTTTCATACCAATGACACTGAGCAGATCGATAGGATTTTCTGTGACAGTGGGCTTTATCGGGAAAAATGGGATAGGGATGATTACCGATCGATGACCTTTGATAAAGCCCTTGGATTTGACGAATCTTCCACTTCAGCAGGTAGGAAAAGTCAAGCAGATATCCTCTTAGAATTAATTGAAGCTATAGGGATTGAACTATTCCACGATTCAGCATCTGTCACCTATATACGTTTTCTTGTAAATGGTCATGTAGAAACTTGGTTAACAAAAGCTAAGGCTACAAAATTATGGCTAGCGGGACAGTTCTACGAGGCCACGAGGAAGGCAATAGGACCGGATGCTTTGAAACAGGCGCTGGGTGTTCTGGAAGCAAAGGCACGGTTTGAAGGGCCTAAAATTGAGTTATCCCTCCGGGTAGCTGAACGGGAGAACACTTTCTGGTACGACTTGGCTAATGATGACTGGCAAGCAGTCAGGATTGAACCGGGGGCATGGCATGTCGTGGGTGAGGCACCACCATTGTTTATTAGCAAGATGAATAAGGCGTTGGAGTTTTTAGGCAAGCCTTATTCGACCAAGGAAATTGATTGGGAGACCTGTATTTATTTGGATATGAAAAATGGCTATGATATTGAAGTTTCCGGTATTAATCACCCTGAAAAGGGCAGTTATTGTAATTATGTATGCGTTTGGGATGTGCGAAATGGTAAAAATCAAGGAGCTAAGTCCGTTGAATATGTACGCGACATTAAGAATCTGCTAGAGCTGAAGACGACTCTTGACAAACTCTGTGAGAATTATGGCCGCAAAGATTTGATCAAGTCTGAAGGTGTCATGTTGGTCAAGGATCAAGAATTACTTGAACCGTTTCACAATGAGTATCATCAGCTGTCTGCGGAAATGAAAGAACGTTTGGGTTGCTGGATTAATGACTATATTCAACCAGCGAATACGATGAATCATCAGCAGAGCAGTTATACCCTAAAACATCTGGCGGAGAATGGATTAGATCATTATATATCGAATGATCAATTAAAAATGGCGATGCTGTATGCCGGGTATAAACCGATTAACTCTAAAGAGCTAAATTGGCATTTTAAAATCCGTAACCTTAAAAAGCATAAGTCTCATTCATAAACCTGTTATTGGAAGTGTTATGAGTACGACTGATTGACTAAATAGTGGCTCTCGAAATAAAAACCTGAGGGCCCTTTCTATTAAGGAGGTGCCAATAAACTATGGCAAAATCTAAGTGGCCCCAGGTAAAAGAGCAGTTACAGCTTGTTGAAGGTTGGGCTAAATTGGGCTTAACCGAGGAACAGATAGCCCATAATTTGGGGATTGGCCGAAGTACTCTGGGTGAGTTTAAAAATAAATACCCGGAACATCAATCGGCGCTGAAGAAGGGACGAACGGTTGCTGTGGCTGAATTAGAGAATGCGCTTTACAAAAGAGCCCTCGGGTATGATTATGAAATCTCGCGGACGTCCCTTAGAATGATTGACGGTAAAGAAGCAAAATTCGTCCAAAAAATACGAAAGCATATGCCCGCCGATGTTGGAGCGATCATAATCCTACTGAAAAATAAAGACCGGGGCAACTGGTGTGATAACCCTGAAAAACAGGTATTGGATCGGGAAATCTTTGAATTTCGGAGGAGAATAGAACTTGCTTGGCTCTATGGCGATGAGAAGGAATAGAATTGGGGGTAGACATCTGCCCCTTTTTCCGTCTTAAAATACCTTGACTTGCAGGGACTACAGAGCGTTAATGGACACACCACCTAAAAGGCAAAAACAGGAAAGGTCGTGTTCATTGATGGATAGCGAGATTAGAACTTACAAAGTCCGACACCATGGAGGCCGGGAGCTGATTGTTCCTGCGAAAAATGGCACTGAGGCAAAACGTAAAGCCTGTCGGTTTTGGGGATATCGTCCCAACGACTGGTGGATGGGGATTACGGCCTGCTCAGCAAAACTCATCTCATCTGGAAAGGTGGGATGATAAATGACTAACGGAACGTTCATCTATTCCATGAGGGTAAGTGGTATAGAACGAAAAAAGGTCGCTAACGCTATTGCCGGGGTACTTGGTATGGAAATAGAGTATATGGGTGCACCTACGTTTTGTTACCGTGTGGGCAAATGGGTGATTGACCGGGAAGGTCTTATTATCTCGCCTGAAGTTACCTTAATGGAAAGAGATTCCTTTTGCTCCATTCTCGATACACTAAAAACTGCTGAGGCCATAGCAGAGGGTGATGCAACCGTAACTCTTTCGATGACTAGCCATAACGGCAACACTCTCCGAAATCTTGTGAATCTTCTTTGGTGCAAACAATCTCTTATCCGAAAATCCCTGGCTAGGGTGACAGACATCATTCCGGAGAGTCTAATCACCGCAATCAATTCAGTACCGATTGATACCTTGGAAGAAGTTGCGACGGTTATTAACGTCGGTATCGACAATGGTGTGATTAAAGGTGATTGCCAAATAGATTTTAATATGGCCGAGAAGACATTGAGTTCTAGCTTTTTTAACGCTAGCTTGGATATTGATGAGATATTTGCTTTTGCGTTTTTTTGCCAACAGCTAAGTAAGCAATCAATCCAGCAAAAGTTTTCTTCTATTAAAATTAGAGAAGCGGTGAACGAAAAATATGCTATGCGCTGTTTCTTGCTCAAGTTGGGATTGATAGGGGAGGCTTATAAAGTTGCTCGTAAGATTTTACTAAAGAGACTTGATGGAGACTCTAGTTATCGCACGATTGAAGCCAAACAAGCAGCAGAAGCTAAGCGTAAGAAAATTGCAAGTGAGAACTGAAATCTACAATTGGGAAGGAATCATTAGATTATTGTTTAAGTGTATCAAGGAACTTCTAGGGAGGTTCCTTTTTTGCTGGCCAGATAGGCCAAATTTTACCCCCCCACCTTGCTTTTTAAGAGGCTTGCCTGCTGCCGTGTTGCATACCTCCGTAGAACTCGCCGCCAAATTTTGAGTTAAAAAGGACCAAACTTTTATAAAAAATTTGAAAAGTGGCTAAAAGTTTAAATAAGTGCGGAAAAGTCTGCAGGAATGGTTGCCCAAAAGTATATAACCACTGGGGATGTATCCAGCATCTGGACATTCTAGAGTCCTAAAAAAAGAGAATTAAAGAAAATGAATCACTAAAATTTAACCTGCAAGGATTGATGTAGTAACGAACCCCGGTATTTATCGCGATACTATGGACCATTTTTATAAAGTCTCAGTATGTTTATGCTCCCCAAGTGCCAGAGTTTTCAGGAGTATTAGAGGCTCCGGGAGTATTAGAGGCTCCGGGAGTATTAGAGGCTCCGGGAGTATTAGAGGCTCCGGGAGTATTAGAGGCTCCGGTAGTATTAGAGACTCCGGGAGTATTAGAGGCTCCGGGAGTATTAGAGGCTCCGGGAGTATTAGAGGCTCCGGGAGTGTTAGAGGCTCCGGGAGTATTAGAGGCTCCGGGAGTATTAGAGGCTCCGGAAGTGTTAGAGGTTCTAGGAGTGCTAGAAGTTCTAGGAGTTTTAGGATTTCCGGAAGTAATAGTACTGGTTTCGGTAGACGTTGTTGGTGTGGGATTGGGGACGGGAATTGGTGTTTTTATCCAACTAATTGTTAAAGGATCTCCAGTTAATGCCTGGGTTAAATCAGCTATACCTAAATTCTGTTTCTGAATGATGTTCAATAGCTTTATAAGTTCCTGATCCAGTCCAGGAACCCAATGTAAAAGTATAATATCTCCTGCCTTAAGACCCAGTCCACTTCTAGTAGTAAATCTGGAGTTTTCCATTTCTGCATCCCACATTACGATATATTTAATTCCGGAATCATGGGCTGCTTGTCCGACTTCAGAATTGAAATCCCCGTAAGGTGGCCGTAACTCATTGGGTGGTGAACCGAACTGGCTTAAATAATCTATAGGTTGAGAGATCTGATTTTTTTGATCTGTAGGTGACAAATGCGTTAAATAAGGGTGGCTAAAAGTATGGTCTTCAATATGCCCACCTGACTTTACGAATTCATGCCAAAAGTCGGGATGTTTCTGAGTAGCCTGTTCTATAAGAAAAGTAGTAATGGGTAGATGGTATTGTTGCATTAACTTTATAACTTCTTCGTTTGGATACCAACCGTCATCAATAGTGATATAGACTACGGGCTGTTTCTCCGGAAGTTCATACACCACTTTGATTGGGCCAGCCGAGGTTCTCGTGGGATTTAGTTGATCCAATGATTCGGAACGATTGTTATTTAAAGTTGCATTGGCAGATGACGGGGGCTTATTAGGTTTTTTAAGTGAATTAGAACCATTAAAAAAATAATTTTTCACGAAAACTGTAGTGGAAATAACGAGCACCAAAATAAAAAAACCTAAGATTTTACCATAATCTGATCTTCGAGGACTAGCTTTGCCATACATCATTAAGGCTGTTGCTCCTTCCATAAAATTCCATAATCAGTAATTCGATAAATAAGATAAATCTCCTCTAGAATTATCCAATAATTAATTAATCAGCTTTAGCCAATCGTTTCGAATGTGCAGGTGTGAAGCTAAGTGAATTATGTAGTTTGAAGGATGTAAGAGTATTTTAAACCACATATGTTTAAGTAGAGAATTAAATAAATAGAGGTACGTATTACTAAGAAAAAAGTTACCTTCCAAAAGATTTAGAGCCAATTGGAGGATAACTTTTTAATTAACTATTATTTAAGCTTTTGATTCTTTCGCAAGGGTGGTACCATTTGATCCTTCGATAATGACTTCACCAGAAAATTTAGGCCATCCTAGAACAGCATTGGCTATAGCAGTTGCAACTTTCTTGTCAGTGTGAAGACTAGTATTAATTGTGACACTCTTACCATTGACCGCTATTCGAGAGATGTATTTATACCAAGATTTTTCATGAGAGCCTGGTCCATAATTTGTTTTCAAATATGCCTTTATTTCATTAGTAAGTTCTGTGCTTGTTTCGGATTTATTAGTTGTGGATTTAGAACTAGTTTTTGCTAATTTAGATCCCTTGGAAGTTGGAATAGATGATTGCTCGGTTGTCGGTGTCATCGTAGAAAGAGTTGCTTGGGCATTGCCTGGGGCTTGTTTTTGAGTCGATGAAAGCATTTTACTATTACATCCTGTAGTCGCTAAGGTAATAATCGTGATTCCGGCTGCTATAGATATAATCGTTTTTAAACCCTTTCGTTTATTCATTTTCATTGTGGCTCCTTCCATTATTTGTACAAGTAATAAATTATATGAGAGCTTGTAAGATTAATGACCAATTTTCATACGATTAAAGTGATTAGTTAATCGCAAATAATGATTTGGCCTAAATTAACGGTTGACTCTTTAACCTCAAACGAAAACTAACATCCCTCAACGATTTGTCGATGAGGGATGTTAGAGGGAATCCCATTGTATGGAACCTCGCGAAGAATGGTTAATTGCCCATAATCAATGCCCAGTGTGCCGGAACAAACTGCTACATATCGGAGGATGCACCGAATGTATTACGAGTGATTGGGCGAAGTGTGGCTGAGTTGAAAGTCGTTATGGCTCCAATCGAAATGATTACATGGTTTGATATCCCCGGCACACCGCGTCCCATCCGCTTTAGGTATGACGGAAACATAGTTAAAGTTGAGATGATTAAACGAATATCTGAATGAGTGCCAAAGTGAGATTCATGGGCAAATGAGAACTTTTGAACTCAAATATGAGCTGAAGTATGTAAATGGTTTTTTGTGGAAGATATAGCTGAAGAAAAGGAAAAGCCCAGCCTAGAATTCTTTAAAAACAGGACTTAAGTCCTGCTTTATTCTCAGGGAACTCTCAGTTTTGATTGTTAGACTATGTTTGAAGCGATAATCAGAAAGGAAGATGTTTAATGCGTAATTTAAAAGTTTTACTGACCTCAGGATTGGTGATAGGTTCTTGTCTATTTTCTGCCTTGCCAGCTATGGCTGATACAGCGGCACCAGTCGCGCCTACTGTTAATCCCAACACCACATATTGGACACAGATCAAGGCACTACGCCAAACGGACAAAGGATTAGGTGATACATTACAAGGGTTAAGACAAAATATTCAAGCCCAACGTAAGACGGATTGGACTCAAAAGAATTATACCGTTCTATTAAATGCAAAAAATGACCAGATTTCAATGGTGAATGATTACACCACAGCACTTACTGACAGGTTAACCCTAAGAAAAGATGAGCTCCAGTTGGATATTGATCGCCAAGGCAAAAATGAAACGAATATAACCACAGACTTACAAAACATCATCACCGATTTAAATAATCAAATCAGCGCCAGAAAGCAGCTAATAACGGATGCTCAAAAGATCCTAGTGGATTTGGGCGGAAGTACTGCCAGTACCTCAACAACCACAGTCCAATAGAGAAAAAATTTTAGTTGATGGCGTCCATTACTGGCACTCAGTTAGGAAGAACAATTGACTTGCAATCTAGCCAATACAGAGCTAACATCACTACACCCGGACAATCTGGCGGGTGTAGTGATGTTTTTTTTGAAAGGAATATGTTCCCACAAGCCTCGCTAAATTACTGTGTTGAGGAAGGAGATGAGCCACATGAAAAAAATACGCACCATTGAGAAAGCACCAGTCTTCCATGAGCAACTTAAAAAACATAGAGTTTGCGCCTACGTCAGGGTTTCCACTAACCAATCCGAGCAGCAGGAAAGCTTTTCAGCCCAAGTCCAGCATTACACTTTCTATATAAATAACAATCCAGAATGGACCTTTGCAGGCATTTATAGTGACCAAGTTCGCCCAGATAGGGTTTTGTTTAGAGTAGCATAACGGAGCTACCACCCACGATAACGGGTGTGCCAACCTGCTTTACCGTTGGGGGAAACCTGATACGGGAAAATAGCACGGCAGGAAAGCAACAAGTTAAGCGAGGACAACGCTTACGACTCAGTTGCGATGGTAAGTGGATATGAGGAATAGCCTACGTTTGGCGAATGTGAGGTCTGAGTTTCCATTGTGTAGGGATTGGGGAAAATGTCCTGGCACCCCAAGTGTGATTAGCTATATGTACCTTGGTCGCATATAGAGTTATCGATAAAATCACACAACAGGCACGAGAACGTGTACTAAAGGACCGAAAGCAGCTCCGACAATCCACAATCCGATAAACAAAATCAACTGAGGATTACCTAAACAGGACTCACATCCTGCATGGTAACGGAGTTCCCATAGTAGTCCGAGGCAGGGAAAGCCTGCTACATGGCGAAGGGGAACAGTTAGTAAATTCCAAAATATGAAAGGTGAAAGGGAGGAGAAACCTCAATGAAACCAACATCTGATATTTTGGAGCGTATTTTCCAAAACTCAAATGACCACAAAGACGGCGCTCAAACCCGCCTTTATCGCTACCTTCTAAGGGAAGACATCTATTACAGTGCATACCAAAAGCTATATTCCAATAAAGGCGCAGCCACTAAAGGTATTGATAATGATACTGCGGATGGTTTCGGCAAGAAATACGTTGACTGTCTAATCTCAGACTTGAAAAACCACACCTACACGCCAAAACCGGTACGCCGAGAATATATCAAGAAAAAGAACGGTAAGCTGCGGCCATTAGGAATACCCTCGTTCAGAGACAAACTGTTACAAGAGGTTATTCGCAGGTTTCTGGAAGCAATTTACGAGCCGATGTTCAGTGAGTTTTCACATGGCTTCAGACCGCAAAGGAGTTGCCATACAGCCCTAAAGCAGACACGTTGCTATTTTAAAGGTGCGAGATGGTTCATTGAAGGGGATATTCGGGGCTGTTTTGATAATATCGACCATGACAAGTTAATCGAGATATTGCAAAGAAGAATTAAAGACAGTAAATTCCTAAATATTATCCGTCAATTCCTGAAGGCGGGATACTGTGAGGACTGGCGATACAATCACACGGCACATCTATAGCGCTAAGAGCAACGACAGCATAAAAGCAAGACTAAACGCTGGAATATGTGAGCTTTGCGGGAAAAGAGGCCAAACAGGTTATGAGGTTCACCATGTGTCAAGCCTAAAAGGATTAAGCGGAAACACACATTGGGAACAAGTCATACAATTAAAGCGCAGAAAGACGCTAGTTGTATGCGATGATTGCCATATGGCAATTCATGTTGAGTAAAAGAAAATATGTTAATTACTAATGGAGAGCCGTGTGCGTCGAGAGGCAAGCACGGTTCGGCGGCGAGGGAACATAACCCTTAGCCTACGGTATATCCGGCAAGAACGCGGCAAAACGACCTGAGTTTAAGAGGATGGTCGAGGATGCTGAGAATAAAAAGTTTGACATGATTATAACGAAGTCAATCAGTCGCTTCGCTAGGAATGTTCAAGATTGTTTGGAAACTGTACGAAAACTTAAACTTCTTGGGATTGCTGTCCAGTTTGAAAAGGAACAAATCAATACTTTAACAACCGAAAGCGAACTAATGCTTAGCATTCTGAGCTCAGTAGCCGAAGAAGAACTTGACTCCATTTCCCAAAACATGCATTGGAGTAATCAACGCCGGTTTAAGAAAGGTAAGTTCTCAGTTAACACAAAACGCTTCCTTGGCTATGATAAAGACCGAGAGGGAGATCTAATAATAAACGAGGATCAAGCCGCCATTGTCAGGAGAATCTTTAAAAATTATCTTTCCGGCCTGGGTGCTTCCCGAATAGCTAAAGGACTTGAAGCTGATGAAATTAATAATATCTCCGGGAGGGTTAAATGGGCCGAATCAAGCATCCGCGATATTTTGAAAAATGAGAAGTATGCCGGAGACGCACGACTTCAAAAGACCATTACAACGGCCCTATATAATAGGAAGAAAAATTCTGGCGAAGCCCCAATGTACTATGTGAAGGATAGCCACCCAGCCATTATTAGCCGAGAGGATTTTGAGAAAGTCCAAGATATAATGGCAGATAGAGCCAAGTCAAGAGGAAACGTTGAGGGTAATCGAGAGAAATACACAAATCGATATGTCATAACTGGAACCATTGTTTGCGGCCACTGTGGAAACACATTTAAAAGGCATATAGACAATTGCGGAACAGTTGCGGAGTCAGTTTGCTGGATTTGCAACACTTATGGTAAAAATTCTTGTGGGGTTGGGAGGGTTAAAGAAGAGACGATTAAAGGTTTGTTTGTCAGGGTGTTTAACCGGATTTATGATGACCGGGCCAGGTTACTGGCAGATTATGGGACAAAGCTGGAGCGAGAAAAGTTAACAGAGTTAGATAATGAGCGTATCGCGAAGTTGGATGAGGAAATTGAGAAACTCATCAAACAAGAACGGGCGCTCTTTTTAATAGAAGAAAAGGGCTATGTAGACCATAATATTGTGAAAGTTGAACACGAAGAACTGGTTAAAACCTTAACCCAACTTCAAACAGAACGATCCGATTGGATGACTGAAATTAATAAGCGAGATAATCGATTGGCGAGAACCCTGGAACTCGAAGCCGTACTTGAGGCACAGAATGGCAATCTCACAGAATTTTACGATGATTTGTATCGGAAGATAGTCGAAAAAATAGTGGTTAAGGAACGAACCAAATTGATATTTCAATTAAATAACGGCCTTGCTTTTGAGGAAAGTTACACCTTGAAGCGAGGCCACGATATTTTCTAAGGGAGGTTTTTATAATGGCAACAGTAACAGTATACCTAAATAATTGAAGCTGAATAGATTTGATCATCAAATCAATCAGTTGTTTTCCCGGAATACTCAGAGCCACAATATTTTTGAAGGGCTTTACTAAAGAGACAAATATGAACCTTTTCGTCCAATATGATTCGCTGAAGTATTGCTTGTACATGAAAATCCTCAATGTAGCGAATGTGTTTTTGGTATTCTTCTATTGCTTTATATTCAGCATCAATGTCTGCTTTCAATTGCTCACATAGATTTGTTCCATAATAAATGAATTTTCCAGACCAAAAATTCCCTTGAAGTGAACTTTTGGAACCCCTTATACCTGGATTTCCCCCAAGTTTAATTATTGTATCCGCCAGTATTTCCATGTGAAGCATTTCGGCAATTGAAACATTTTTTAGTAAATCTCCAAGCTCCTTATCAATTTGGTCAAATAAAAAATGATGATAAAGATATTGACTAATGGCAGAAAACTCACTAACTATACCCGCATAGTCATCCATTAATATTTCAGCATATCTGAGATTAGGCCTAAGAACTTTCACTTCAGGGTAGGGAGATGGGTCAGAGTATTCCCCTCTTTTATGTCTTTCATAATTAGTTTCGCTCATCACATTGCCCTCCAAGAAAAAAACTATTATATCTATATGTTATGAAAATATTGGTAGGAGGTACATGTTTCTTGGTAAACTACTTCAAAGTTAATTTATAAATTGCCTTACAATGCCACGATATTTTCTAAGGGAGGTTTTTATTAATGGCAACAGTAACAGTTATTCCAGCAAAACCGATGCAAGAGTTAAAAGGTCTAGAGGCTACGGCAAAACTCAGAGTTTGCGCTTATGCAAGGGTTTCAACGGATAATGAGGAGCAAATTTCCAGTTATCAGGCGCAGGTCGAACATTACACTTTTTACATCAAGAACAATTCAGCTTGGGAATTTATCTCGGTATATTCGGATGAAGGAATCAATGGAACCAACACCAAGAAACGTGAGGGTTTCAACCGAATGATTGAGGATTGCATGGCGGGTAAGATAGATATGGTTATTACCAAATCAATTTGCCGGTTTGCTCGAAACACTCTCGATACTTTGAAATATGTACGGCTACTCAAGGAGAAGGGGGTGGCTATATTTTTTGAAAAGGAAAATGTGAATATCCTCGATAGTAAAGGGGAATTTTTAATAACCTTGCTTGGAAGCTTAGCGCAAGAAGAGAGTTCCAATTTTTCTCAGATCACCAAGATGGGGATCAGTTACAGGTTTCAAGAGGGCAAGGTTTTAGTTAACCATAACAAATTCCTCGGGTACACCAAAGACGATCAGGGGCAGTTAGTTATAGTCCCAGAGGAAGCCGAGGTAGTGCGGCGGATTTATCGGGAGTTTCTTGATGGCAAAAGCCCCTATAAAATAGCCAGTAATCTGCAAAAGGATGGAGTTATTACTGGGGCTGGTGGTTCGAAGTGGTATGACAGTACGGTCATTGGAATACTCAAAAATGTGAAGTATATGGGCGATGCGCTGTTGCAGAAAACCTACACGACAGATTTTTTGACCAAAAAAAGAGTTAAAAATACTGGACATGCAGCTCAGTATTATGTCGAGGATAGTCATGAAGCTATTGTTTCTAAAGAAGAGTTTGCAGCAGTGCAGGCGGAATTCGAAAGACGGTCAAACTTGCGAGGTTATTCTAAGACAGGGAAGAGTAAGTTCACCAGTGACTATGCTTTTTCTGGGAAATTGTTCTGCGGGAATTGCGGGAGTAAATTCAGACGCAGCAAATGGGGAAGTGGTAAGAATCTGCAGATTGTATGGATATGTATTAACCATCAAACTGGCGATGGTTGTGATATGAAGAGTGTCAAGGAGAAGGCTTTGGAGCAGGCATTTGTAAGGGTTATGAACAGAATCATTGCCAATAAAGAGGCCTATATAATAGAAGAAACTAGTGGGCCGAAGTTTGACTTTGAGGCTATTGATGCCAAGATAGCGGAGTTACAGCATGAGTTGATGGATGCGATGCGGAATAATCAGGAGTATTCAACTGCTGAGATTGAAAAGTTGCAAGGGCTTAAGCAGAGAGTGAAGGGTGATGAAGCCGAGAGAGTATGGAAGGGTAGGATGGCAGAGGAATTCAAGGCCTATCTGGATGCTAGGGGGAGTGAGCAGGTTGATAAGTTTGATGAAGATATATTTAGGAAGTTGGTTGAGAAGGTCAAGGTGCAGTCGATGGTTGAGGTGGAGTTTGTGTTTAAGGTGGGGGTTGAGGTAAAAGAAATACTAAAATAGATGTATCCCAGTCTCACAGAAACCATAATTACGAGTTTCTTAAGTATTAAAATTTATATAATTTCTTAAGGGGTTTTAAGGAAGTTTAAATGTTATTATAATATGATGATACAGGTAGATTTAAGATCTTAAGGGAGCATGCTGACCATGATTAATAATTGGGCCTAATGTGTCACCTCCCAATTCTAAGACACTAGGGATTAATATTTATTTATATACCTGAGGAGAGTAAGAAGGTTTATATGAGTTTGCAACGATTAGTCGTAGATTTTATGTTTTTTGTAATAGTGACCTATATAATTATTCCAAATTTAGTTTTGCGTTTTATAGGTATCGGTACTTTTAAAAGGCAAAAATCGGAAGGAGTTGCACTAACATTTGATGATGGGCCTGACCCGGATTATACACCTAGAATTTTAGATGTACTTGAGCGATACAATGTACCTGCAACATTTTTTGTTGTGGGAGAGAACGCCGCCTCCTATCCTGATTTGATTAAAGAAATTCAAGGACATGGGCATCAACTCGGTATCCACTGTCAACAACATCTCTGTCCATGGTTCCTCAATCCATGGGCTACATGGCGAAAGTGGGATGAAGGTGTCGCTACGCTGGAACGATTAACCGGGCAAAATGTAGAATGGATACGTCCTCCCTGGGGACTCTTTAACCTCGCGCTTTGGTTATGGCTGAAATGGCGCAAAAAGAAAGTGGTTCTTTGGAATGTTGAGGGCCTTGACTGGTTCACTCAAAGACGTCCAGAACAAATTACTGATCGTGTTCTAAAAAAGATGTCTGTCGGATCAATTGTATTGTTACATGATTCAGGAGGTCAGCCAAGGGCTCCGGAGAATACGGTTTGTGCTTTGGAAAGTATCTGCCGAAAGCTTACTGTTGAAAGAAGGTTGCCCGTTGTTAGTTTGGATTTATCTAAATAATTTTATATTGGATTGTGAAAAAGTTTATTTGTCTTTTGGCTATAATTCCGTTTACTAAAAGGAAATCGAAAATTAATGTAGAATATTATTTGTTGTATGGTCTGGGTTCTTAGGGTCTCTCATAAATATAATCATGATAATGAAACCTCCTATTCGTAGAAAAATACTACGCTGGGAATGGGATTCGTTATGTTTGGGATTCTACGGGGGAAAATCAGTTTAGCTGGGATGACCCTTTGTTTCCAATTCATTTACGTGATGGTCAAAAGGTCTGGGGTTTCCATCGTTATACGAATGAACGGAATAAAGGTAAGATTAATTGGACTTGGGAAACTCAATTTATATCAAAGCAAATTACAAAAACGAGGCTAGATCAACTTGCTCACGACGGAAAGTATTCAATTGTTACACAACATCTAGGCAAAGGAAGTGCGGGATTTCCTTTTACCCAAGAAGGTATTCAATCGCTTGAGTTATTAAAGAGTTATAACGATGAAGGAAAAATTCTGGTTGCTCGCACTTCGCGATTGTTGGATTACGCCAGAAGCCATAAATATGTTCATTACTCGGTTGCACAGTTAAGCGGTAAGACCTACATTAATATAAATTCTATTGATGATTCGGTTTTAGGTTCAAGTGTTCCGTCAATGGACGAAATCCGCGGACTCACCTTTTATGTAGATGATCCATCGAATACTTTTTTATTACTAAATCTGAGTCCAATCAAATTTTTGCGTTTACTATAAAGTTGTGAGATGATTAAAGAGTAAAGGCAGGGGTTGTGTGATGGGCAAACATTGATTCTATATATATTCACAGGTCTGTCCCATTTACTCCATTTCTTTGGCCTCTGCCTTTGCTGGCGGGGGTCTTTTTAGTGTATGAGGGGAAACTGTCATGTACGGTGTGGGGCAGGGGAGAAGGTGGAGATAACATCAAAACCTTACCTATTGCTACTCGATAATTCGAGCACTTATGACATATTTTACTTGAATAATGTGTAATAATGAAAATGAATATAAGTAACTGATAAGTGGAGGCGTATTGTGAGTCTTATAATAAGAGGAGGTTCATATATGGAACTTTTAGCACCAGGATTTTGGGTAGCAATGCTATGGATAGCGTTTATTATGTGGATAATCAAAATGGTTTGGAAAATTAAAAAATGCTCAGTCAATTGAACAAAAATTGGATAGTATCTTGGCTGACAAGAATCAATAATAGGCTAATTATTATGCAAGAAACGATTGATAACATCTTAAAATCCAGACCAGAGCCACATTCTGGGGAAGAATTAGTACAATTTTTAAAGCAAGTTTTTGATGCCACTGAAATTCCTGAACGTTTTGAGGATTTATCATTAAAAGATGCCGCTCTGAAGATTCTTGATCCAGGTTTTTCTCAATCTCTTCCACTGGATTTTGGCCAGAGGTTAAAAATAGTTCGAGATATCCCTTCTGAAAAATACGACTTGCAATTTGTTGCATTACATATAGCTCAATTTAATATGAATATTCGTATTGAAGTAAAATCCGCCATATTTGTCGCTTCATTCGTTTGTGATGATGAAACAGGTGAAGTGAATCGTCGGTTTTTAAATAAATTGCGTGTTTGGTTGGGTATCTCGCAAGAAGATATTGATAATCATTCTGATCGCTTTATGAGTTACGTATATGCTTATAAAGAATTAAGCAAACAAAAATTATGAACAAGATAACATATTGGAGATTGGAGGTAATCGTATGAATTTAGGGCGTTTTCCGCAACGTCGTTATATGGAAGGGCAAACTCCTATAGAGAAGTTATCCCGTTTTTCTCAAGCTATTGGCGGTCCCAATATATATATTAAACGGGATGATTTGCTGGGGTTGACCGAGGGAGGGAATAAGACACGAAAACTAGAATTTCTTGTTGCCGAACATTGGCGAAAGTACCTATAGTGGTTTGTTACTTGGCTTACATGGTAACAATTATCAAATACCTGTAACAGGGATAAGTGTTCTCAATCCAAAAGATGTGTTGAAAAACATGATATCCGAGCTGACAGAGCAAACAGCGGACTATAAGGGAATTGATATACAGGTGTCGCGAGAAGACATTGTTTGCTTTGATGAGTATATAATAGGTCCCGGTTATACGCGGCCTACCGCCGAAATGATCGAGGCAGTCAAATTACTGGCCAAAACAGAAGGTGTTTTGCTAGATCCCACTTATACGGGGAAGGCTATGGCTGGTCTCATTGACCTGGCAAAGCAAGGTTATTTTAGAAAAAGGCCCTCACCGAACCGGAAAGTCGGGGATGCGTCACATAAGTGTTGGGTGGATAATTAACCTTCATCTATGATTTAGAACGGGAGGAACCTACATGAGAGTAAAGCTTCTAATAGCGGCTTTTCTTGTAATGATGATAATTTTAGATGGATGTGCGAATGTACAAAGTGCAAGCACCAATACTAATACGCCGAACACATTAACAGCCAATGTAAACAGAGATGGGCAGTCGAAAAATGTAACCCTTCCACAGGGGTCGGCAGGAAATACTGATAATGAACTTTTTAGAGAGATGTTAATTACGGCTGTTGATCCATATATTCAACAGTCTGTCACGAAATATTACAAAAAAGATGTATTAGCTCCGCCCTATATGGTGAGGGTCTTAGAGGCAAGAAAACCTAGTTCTGATCAGGTTTATGAGGTCAGTTTTGAAGTAAAACCTTATATCGGAGCTCATATTGAAGTAGGCATTGATCATGTCACATTGCGAGTAAGTCCTACTAAAATTGAGGTTGTCAACTTTGAGCATATCAAAAGTTTTCCATTGCCAAGCAACTTGTAGTCACATTGATGAACATAGCGGGTTGGAAATTACTATCCCTATCATTTTATTAAACATCCCAGACACTTCATCTATGCCTAATCACTCACGTCACCCCCAGCTAACCTAAAGAAGAAAAGCCATCATGAAAAAAGATTACAGGTGTATAGTGCTGATTGGTGCGATAAGGTATTGAATAGCCGGAGGAAAAGAAAATCCCAACACCTAATGCTGCAGGATGTCCTTACCTATCCAAAGTCGCTCACCGACCGGAAAGCTGGAGGGATTGTGCTAAGAACGTGTTCGAAGAACGCGATGCTGTATCCGTGATGAAGGTAGATCCTTCGAAACCGGTTTATAGGAATTGGTTTCAAACAGCCGTAAGCAGCTTCAGACCGAAAGGCTGCGGTGGTGAACGTTACGGTTAAAAGCCGAGAATGATCTCGGCATGTATGGATTAGAGAGACGAACGAAAGTGAACCTCTGATGAAGCATCGAAAGCTTTCTAGGACGACATCAAAACCGAAGACTTCCCTCTTCTTCGGGATGAGCATGGAAGCAACCTATGTACTGGCCATGTGGTGTCCGGTGTAAAAGGGGCGTGAATCTAATCTAGGCGCGGATATGGACTTGGGAACTCTTCATGTGATGTTAAGGGAAAACTCTATAAGTGTAGACCACGAAGGGGGAAAGTACCGATGCATATGAGAAGGGGGCGGAACATCCCGTAACCCCAGCTGCCAGTCAACCTTCCGAACTCCTTCAATCCCGCAGGATGGGAGAGTTTATATATTTCACAACATAATGATTTAAAATTATTTAAAAGTGAGGGATAAGAATGGATAAGATAATTAAAAGGTTAATTTACTTAATTGAAGTACTCCCGAGTAGGATAAATCAATTTTCTGAAGAGGAAATTACTATAAAGCCCAACGGCAAATGGTCAAAGAAAGAAATTCTTGGACATTTGTGTGATTCCGCCACGAATAATCACCATAGGTTTATCAGGATTCAGTTTGAAGATCAGCCGTTTGTTGTTGTGCCATATAAACAAAATGATTGGGTATCAATTCAGGATTATCAAAATATACCGTTTGATGAGGTTATTGGACTTTGGACAGCTATAAATAAGCAAATTGTTAGAGTTATTTCTAATATTCCGGAAGAAAAATTATTATACATATGTGATATCGGGAATAATAAATGCTTTACTTTTTTAGAGCTTATTCAAGATTATTTGAGGCATTTGGACCATCATCTTATCCAAATCTTTGGAACATCTGAAATATAGATAGCCACATTAGCCGCCCACCCCCTACCCCAAAACTAGTCATTGGAAAACATGGGATGACAGGATTTGATCAAATAGCTATGTTATGATTACGTCAAAATTTGTTTTAATAGTTTGGATTGGAGATCTATGATATGCCAAAAGTAAGAGCGTCTGAAATTACTGCGTATTTTAAATCAGATGTTAAGACAGTGTGGAATGTTGTAACTAATAATGTGGATTATAAATGGCGATCAGATATTAAGAAAATAGAAGTTTCTTCCGACGGGAACCATTGGCTGGAGTATTATAATGAAAAAGCTTATACGAAATTTGCTCTTGTTGAAAAGGTCGAAAATAACAGATACGTTTTTGATATGGAAAACAAAATGTTTACTGGTCACTGGACAGGATGTTTCTCTCCTACCGAAATGGGAGGTGCGAAAGTGATTTTTACTGAAAAAATTCTGATTAAGAATCCGTTAATAAGAATAATTTCCAATTTATTTTGGGACCTAGAAAAGATTCAAAGGACTTATATTGCTGATTTGAAGATCAAACTACAAGAAGATTCAAACTCATAAAGATGCTAACTTATACAAGCTACTCACCAACATCACCGCTATACCTTAATACCCTCAACCCCGAATCCCTATAAACCCCAGCCCCCAGTCAACCACCGGACTTCTTCAATCCCGCAGGATGGGATGGGCTTAGGTAGTGGATAGGGGAAGGTGGAGGTGAATGGTTGCTTGTCTTGGAAGGTGTTAGATAATGGGTAACGGGGTTTGTTAATTGCAGGAAGGAGTTCTATTGATGCCAGATGAATTGATTGCTTATTGTGGCCTTTATTGCGGTGCATGCAGCTTTAAAGTAGGCTTTGAAGAAAGCAACAAGGAACATATTATGCGTATGCCCTCAATTTATGATGATTTTAAGAGCCGACCACCTGAATTTTGCCCTGGTTGTCGATTGGAAAATCTATGTGGAGACTGTGGCATAAGAGAATGTGCACAAGGTAAGAAAATAGAATATTGCGGCTTATGCAACGAATTTCCATGTGAAAAATTATTAGAATTTAGCAATGATGGAAAACCACATCATGCAGAATCAATAGATAACCTGATTTTGATTAAAGACATGGGTAAAGAAAAATGGCTAAAAATACAAAAGCAGCAATGGTCTTGTGAAAAATGTAATTCCAAATTTTCTTGGTATATGAAAGAGTGTGAAGGATGTAATGGATAATTGCTATGCTTCTATAATTATTGAAGGAGAAACTAATGATTAAATCAAAAAGTAAAGTTGTATCAATTGCGATAATGGTCATAGCAACGGCATTTATGATTTTTTCTATTTGGACAGAAAACATGAGCAGATCTACACGACCTTTTATTGTTTTGAGTTATTTGATCCTAATGACGGTTGCAATACTTCTTTCTAGAAAGAACCTTAACTTCAAGAAGAGATAACGGTCTCCCTATAAAACCCACCCCCCAGCTCGCCAGCAGTCAACCTACCGGACTCCTTCAATCCTGCAGGATGGGAAAGTTACACCACACCGAAGCGTTTTGGGCGATATTTGTATTTTTAGGTCGCCAAGAAGGGAGGAGGCAATGATGAATAGAGATACTATTTTGTCTACTGTTACAACTGTAGTTTTAATATTTTCGAGCCTATTGAAGCCGATTATTTCAGTTATTCTAGGTTTAGTTTTGTTATCTTTTGGATTGTATTTTGCTTTTACTAAGAAAAAGGAGCATTAATTTACACATAAGGCTAAGACGCTCCTGTTTTCTTGCCGCCAAGCCGTGATCAACATGGAATGTCAAGAGAAAATTGATGCCTCCAATTACATATTTACCACGTTCATTACGTCGCCCTGCTAACCTCAAGAAGAAATAGTCGCCGTAATAAAGCCTAGCAGGTAGTCGAGATGGGGCGAGTGTTGCGGGGCGGAGATCTTGAACGGCAGGATTAGAAATAAACTGGTAAAAGTAAGGAAATGAAAAATATGTTGTAGTTATAGTACTACAGATTTTTCTTATGCTGTGCTTTAAGATGGAACTCTGAATTTTTGCATCCAGCATTATAAACCTGGGCCTATTCCTGATACAGCAAATCCTTCATTAGGACGGTAATAGCACCGATGGAATTAGATCAGTGTTTTTTAAGCACCCCCATCAATATCATAAGATTCTCGGGAATAGGAGCATGGAATTGCAATAGTGACGCACATTTAAAATGTTGACACTAGAAAATGAAACACGACAAAATTGCCCCAGCGATTATAATCCATAAAGTATCAATTTTCGTAAACCGCTGTACACCAAAGGCTGCTAGAGCAAGCCCGATCGTTGGTAAATCAACTATGGAACTGCCGGTCAATTTAATGATGACAGCCCAAAGCGTTCCGATAAATGCAGCGACAATTCCGCCAATCGCCATTTTGAAGAGTTCTATCTTACCTGCGCGATTATAAAGATCAGAAATAATATTAACAACGGCAAACGATGGTAAATACATATTCGCCATAGCTAAGGCAGCTCCGAAGATGCCAGCCACTTTATAGCCAATAAAGGCGGAAATCACAGTAACTGGTCCCGGCGTAAGTAAGCTCAAAGCTAAAGCTACCCCAAATTCCTTGTCTGTAACAAAGTGAAATTGATTAACCATAGTATTCTGAATGAACGGCAGCATAGCATAGCCACTTCCAAAGGTTAGGCCACCGATCCCAAATAACGTATTGCCGAGACTTCGAAAGGTCGGGCTACTAAAGTTAATCAAAAAGTTAAGGATTAGTAAAACACCAATCATGATTAGCATACTCACATACTTTTTTCGACTAAACTCAAATTTTAGGGCGGAAGTTTCGTTTTGAGGGGACCTTTTAGGAACCCAGAACTTCTTATCCATTACTAATTTCCAACCTGAAACCTTGTACGACAAGAAAGTAAAAGCCAGGCTGACGATCCCAGCAACCAAAAGGAGAACCATAATATTGACCTTCAAAAAATACACCATGCCAAATCCAGCAGCAGCCAGAATGGTTAACTGAAGAGTGTTGACTCCTTTTTTCCATAAATCAATGATGGTGTTAAAGACAAGCCCAACCACGAGTGCGCCGACACCTTTAAATAAGGCGGCTACGACAGGTAAATTATTATAATAAAGGTAGAGGTGGGTAAGAGCGACCATTGCCAAAAAACATGGGATGACGAAAAAGATGCTAGCCACTAATGCACCCGGAAAACCCCTTACAAAGTACCCAATGTAGGTATTGAGGTTTACCGTTGGTGCACCTGGCAAAAGCTGAGAAAGGGCTAGACCGTTTAAATATTCCTCATCGGTCAACCAGTGTTTTTTATCGACCAAGGCTTTTTTGGCCTCGCCAAGAGCAGCTAAGCTATAAGATACAAACCCTATGTGAAGAAAAGTTCTTGCAATCTCAAAGAAGCTCACTAATCTCGGTTTTTCAAGTGTCTGGTTATGATCGCTGTTCGTCTCAACTTGCATTTTACTCAGCCTCCTAATCGCCATATATGCTTAACAGGGGATCAGGCCACATTCTTCTATTATTGAAGAACCTTCCATTCCAGTAAGGAGATCAACAAAGGATTGTGCCAGTTCAGGAATTTGGCAGTTCTTAGATAAACCCACTGCAAACTCAATGGGTTTACCGTGAATAATAATGTCTTTGCCAGGAATTTTGCTCTCAACGGATACGGAAGCTTGATCATAGAAATTAGCATGGGCCGGATTAGAAAGGTTTATTCTGGACGGCAATGTAATATATTGAAGTTCTAATTGCTGGGCTGCAGAGGAGTATAGAAAAGCATAATCAATCTTCCCCTTAAATAAGGCCTTCGATAAAGCTATGGATTTAGGGTAAGTATCGTAAGGGATACATTTAGCCTCTAGAGTTGTGTAAAGACCGGGCCTTTCATAGAATTTTTCAGCCAATTGCCAAGCCATGAGTGTTCGATAACCACAGGGATCAAGATGATGGTTGGAATGGGCAAAACTAATGTCCGGCATCAGTAAGGTATCGATCCAATTGGACTGAGTAATTTCGGAGCTTTTCCTTGAAGCACGAGTGTAGCTAATGACAATTTGGTCTGCAGCAAAGACAAAGTACTTTTCCACCAAATCTGGTACTAAGAGTTCAGAAAATAAGGCTTGGTCAGCTAGAGCAATGATGTCGTAATGTTCTCCGGACAATAATCGTTTCGCACCCTCCCTTGAACCAACCCCTTCCAGCTCACATTTTAGACCGGGATTTTGTTTTAAGAATTGTTCCAGACATTTTTCCATAACTCTTTGTAAGGCACCGGCATGGATTATTTTCAAGGTTTTTTGCTTGGTTATCATGTTAAGCTCACTCCATCTTCCTTTTTGATCATAGAACTTTCAAATTGTAGGTAGGCTTTAAGAAAGTTCTCCAATTTGATTTTTTGCTGAGCCATGTACTTTGCCCATGTTTTCAGGGCATCTTCTCCTTGAGGTGTCAATTTATAAAGACGCCTGCCCGGGCCGGACTCTCCAACCTCCCAATGGGAAGTTATTAACCCATCCTTATCCATACGTCTTAGATTACGATAGACGGTTGCTGTGTCCGCTTCACCGATCTGAAAATCAGATTCATGCAGACGTTGAATTAATTCATATCCATGCGATGGTTTTTGTCCCAGTAGAAGCAGTAACTCAGCTTGAATAGAACGTTCAAAGGGAATTGTTAATTCAAATTTACCTAATAACTCATCGTTCATATGTGTACACCTCAACTATTATCACTGTGCATATAGTTACTATAGTCTATTCTACAACGTTTAGTAATTTCCTTTAAACAGAAAAATTGGTTAAAAATTTAGTTTTGAAAACGTAAGGACAATTCTTAGACCAGTTTCCCAGAAGATCAATGTTGAAGATTGTTTTGGATAATTTATAGATCTTAAGACTTATATCATCACTGGATCTACATCGGGCTTAGCGAGTTCACTAACTGTGACTCGATCTAGTAAGGCATGGAATGGGAGGGAATTAAAATGGCACGAGTTTTAGCTATTGGCGGCTGGACATGAGACGCGAGCCACAGTTCGTGATCTTGCGCGTGAAAATGATGTGCGTGCCATGTTGCGCCAAGGGGGAGCATATGAGGTAGGTGGGCGTCTTACCGTGTTTCGTGCTGATTTGAATGCTGATTCAGGTTGGGCAGAAGCGATGGTCGGTTGCGACTACGTGCTCCATGTCGCGTCACCTTATCCGAGCACTATGCCAAAAAATGAGAATGAACTAATCGCACCGACCCGAGATGGCGCCCTGCGTGTGTTGCGGGCCGCACGCGACACTGGTGTCAAGCGCGTAGTACGAAGATGCAGTTACGATGTTTCATAAAGCATGGTACGAAGCAACAGACGACTATGAAAGATTTATTGCAGCGTATCATTTAGCTCGTCAACAAAAAAGTATTACTGATAAATTGAAATGGATGGAAACATCATTACAGTGTGCATTAAAAATAAATGATGATAATGTTAAGAGTGCATACTCAACGTTATATTTAAACATTGCCAAATGTTATGAGGAGTTGGCGCAGGGTTGGCAGCAGCATTAGCTAATGGAGATGGAAGAGAACACGTTCCTATCGCTCAGAAGAACCTTTAAGAATTATTGGTGAAGAAACAGAGTGGGCGAAACTGACAACTACGCAGCGACGTGAATGGCGCGAAAAATTAGCTAAAAACAAGGGTGAAATTATTAACTAAAATTATTAACTGAACATATTTCATGGGCAAAATAGTTACTATTTCAAGTTTGTCGATGGGTTTACACATAAAATAAAGCAAGTCACCCTGTAAAAAGATAGTCCAATGAGTGTGGTTGACTTATTAATACAAAAATATAAGATTAGATGCTCGATATCTCGGGATATATGAGTTGCCCAATAGTATAAACTAAGACGTATTGGTAAGATACTACGATCTTAAGGAGGTATTTTATGCCAGATATTATAATCAATCTACTTGAGGAGTCAGATGCACAGGAACTTTTTACATTTGAAATTAAAAATAGGCCTTTTTTTGAGAGAGTAGGTTTTCCAAGAGGAGATAACTATTATGAATTAAATCATTTCAATACAATAATAAAGGAGTCAGTTGAGGAACAAGAAAAAGGATTAGTATATATGTATTTAATAAAGAATCATACCGGAATGATTATTGGTAGAATAAATTTATTATCAATAGTAAGAGGAAGTTTTAATAAGGCTGGATTAGGCTATAGAATAGGCGAGGAACATCAGGGAAAGGGATATGCCACACGCGCTGTAAAACTTGTTTTAGATGAAGCAGTCAATAAACATAAGCTTCATAGGCTAGAGGCCGGGACAGCACCCAATAATATAGGATCGCAAATAGTATTAATAAAGAATGATTTCCAGTTTGTTGGGCGTTTTAATAAATATATCTTTAAGAATGGACAATGGTGTGACAGCATATATTTTGAAAGAATACTTGATTGAATATATGCTGTCAAATATGATAATTTATGTTATGTTTTAATACTAGTCTTGAAAGGACCAGTGAATATAAAAAATCCACAGCCAGATCATTTTTGAAGATCTGGCTGTGGATTTTCTAAACGTCATGGGATGAAAATGCTAGAGAGGGCTAATATTATACAGTTAGGCATTAAGTCGTTTGTAAAGATAGTTTTGGATATTTATCAAATTTCTGGGGATAATAAATTGATTTCGGATGTTTAGTGGAATGCTTCCTGATAAGCTAATTAGCGAAATGTAATCTTACTAATCCCATTCCATTACATGGATAACCTTTTTGTGAATTTTTAATGGTTATGCTGGAGTGAAATATAAGATATGAGTATTAATCATTTATGGATTATTGTCAGTGCATGTTTTGTTTTCTTTATGCAAGCGGGGTTTGTCTGTTATGAAGTTGGCTTCATTCAATCAAAAAATGTAATTAGTGTAGCCATTGAAAATATCATTACATTTGTCATTACAACTTTAGTTTATTGTTTTATAGGATTTGCACTTATGTTTGGAAACAGTCATTGGGGGCTTTTTGGCGGCGATTTCTGGTTTCTCGATAACATATCTCATGCGCATAATTCTCTAGGCTTCGTTTTTGTATTTTTTGAATTAATGTTTGCTGGAACAGCGGTAACTATTGTATCTGGGAGTATGACGGAGAGAACTAGACTTTTACCTCTATTAATTGCCGACGTTTTTCTGGCAGGATTTATTTATCCTTTATATGGGCATTGGGTGTGGGCAGATATGTTTACCAATCAGTCAGCTTGGCTAAAGCAGTTGGGATTTATGGATTTTGCAGGAGCCACAGTCGTACATTGCACAGCAGGTTGGGTCTCTTTAGCAGGAATCATCATTGTGGGGCCACGTAAGGACAAATGGGATGCTAATGGTAAGATTAAGAAATTAGGGAGATCGAATATACCTTTTGCTGTGCTCGGAACATTTATTTTATGGTTTAGTTGGTTCGGGTTTAATGGGGGAAGCCTTTTGGAATTTAATGATAGAGTTGGACTAATCCTCTTAAATACTAATTTTTCGGCAGCAGCAGGTGTTGCCGGCGCTATACTGACAACCAGTATCTTCATTAAAGATCATAGCTATATGGAAGCTGTTTTTTCGGGTGCCTTGGGTGGATTAGTGGCGATAACGGCTGGGTCTAATTATCTTTATCCATCTCATGCGGTTATGGTAGGTTTTATCTCAGGGTCGGCCGTTATATTAGCTAGCTTATTGCTTGAAAAACTGGGACTAGATGATGCTGTGGGTGCAGTACCTATACACGGTTTTGGAGGTGCTGCAGGAACCATATTATTAGCTTTATTCACTCCAGCAGAATTTCTTGGAGGCCAAACACGTATAGTTAAGATTCTAATTCAATTAGCAGGGGTAATACTTAATTTTGTTTGGGCTTTTGGTTTAGGACTATTATTATTTTATACAATCAAAAAAACAATTGGCTTACGGGTAACTGAAGAAGAAGAGGACAAAGGGTTAAACATTGTTGAATTTGCTGATATTTATTCATGGCAAGACTATTTGAAGATGACACATTATGAAAATTTAACACAAGATCTCAACCTTAAAATTCATGCTCAAAATCAATTATTACAGAAACAGGCTAAACTTTTGGTGGAAACGCAAGAGCATGAACGGCTTAAGTTGGCTAGAGATCTTCATGATGGGGTTGGTCAATCCTTGGCAGCTTTAAAATTGCAATTGGGTATGATCGCCAATAAGGTTAAAACAGAGTACAAAGATAATAGATTAAGTAATCAGGTTGAAGGAACTGTTAACCTTGCAACTCAGACTATTGAGGATATTAGGGCTGTGCTCTTTAATTTGAAACCAGCTTTTTTAAGTGATAAGGGTCTTAGTGCTGCAATTGAAGTTTTAATAAAGAACTTTGAAAAGACTACAGGGATCAAATCAGAATTTAATTTATTAACGGAAATTCCGGCTTGGGAGGATGCTGCGGTCTTGAATATATATCGAGTAATCCAGGAATGTTTAACAAATATCTTAAAACATGCTCAGGCAACAATGGTAAACGTTAATTTTGTAAGGCTTAAAAGCGATTTGTATTTGTTTCAGGTCAGCGATAATGGAGTAGGTTTTGAGTCTGAAGGAGTGCATACGGGATTGGGATTGAATTCGATTCAAGAAAGATTACAAATGCTGGGCGGGAGTCTTCGAATTATAACGGCAGAAGGCCAAGGAACTTCATTGATGATGGAGGTGCCTTTTGAAGATTAAAGTATTTTTAGCAGATGATCATAAAATACTCCGAGAATCATTACTTATTTTACTCCAACAAGAAAATGATATAGAAATAATCGGTGAGGCCCCTGATGGGCAGGAGGCACTGCATGGAATTCTGCGCTTAAAACCGGATATCGCCATACTTGATATTTCCCTACCTCGGCTTAATGGTTTGGAAGTGGCTGAAAGAATTAAACGAGATTGCCCAGAAATAAAAGTAATAATCTTAACAATGCATAAGAATGAAGAATTTGTAGCTCGAGCCTATCAGTCTCAGGTTAGTGGCTATGTTTTAAAGGATAATGCCCTCGAAGAATTATTGAAGGCTATTAGAATAGTACAATCAGGTGGAATATATCTTTCAACAGATATCACTTCCACGGTCGTTGCTGGCTTTGTGAAGAATTTTAATCTTAAGAAAGGAGAGCCAGATGAACTCGTTTCATCAAGAGAAAGAGAAATAATCCAACTTCTTGCTGAAGGAAACAGTAACAAAGAAATAGCTACCATGTTAAATTTGAGTTTAAAAACCGTGGAAACTCATAGGTCTAATATAATGCATAAACTGGAATTTAAAAGCCTAGCGGATTTAGTTTTATATGCAGTTCGAAATCATATCATTGAAGTATAATTTAATAGTGCGAAAATTGAATACAGTAAAAATTGCCGTACAATACAGTAAATCCTGTATTAATTAATCCCTCATTTTAGTTTAAGATTTATTTGACATTAAAAATTAATAAATGGGAGGATTATGATGATTAATACAGGGGATACGGCGTTTGTTTTAATAAGTGCCGCTTTGGTATGTCTTATGACCCCGGGTTTAGCATTTTTTTACGGTGGCCTGGTACGAAAGAAGAATGTATTGACAATCATGATTCAGAACTTTGTTTCTATGGGAATCGTGACAGCAATTTGGGTCCTGGGAGGTTTTAGTCTGGCCTTTGGTAAAGATTTTCATGGCATTATCGGTAATTTACAATATTTTGGTTTAAGTGGAGTGGGCATGACCCCAAATCCAGCTTATGGGCCAACCATACCATTCCTAGTATTTTTCTTTTATCAAGAGATGTTTGCTGTAATAACGCCTGCTTTGATTACGGGTGCTTTTGCCGATAGGATAAGTTTTAAAAGTTATCTTAAGTTTTTAGTATTATGGAGTATTTTTGTCTATATACCTGTGGCCCATTGGGTCTGGGGAGGCGGTTTCCTAGCCCAAATGGGGCTTGTCGATTTTGCAGGCGGTATTGTTGTTCATGTTACTGCCGGAATTGCCGCTTTGGCCTCAGTGTTTTTTGTCGGGAAACGAGTTTTGCAACCAGGAGAGAGTACTGCGCCGCATAACATTGCCTTTGTTGCTTTGGGGACAGGACTTTTATGGTTCGGTTGGTTTGGGTTTAATGGCGGCAGTGCGTTAGCTGCTAATGGTATTGCAGCAACAGCTTGCGTCAATACTGATATTGCAGGTTCCCTAGCAATGATCGCATGGCTTGTCATATCTTGGATTCACGAGAAAAAACCGACCATGCTAGGTGTTCTAACGGGAGCGGTGGCTGGTTTAGCGACTATTACACCTGCTGCAGGCTATGTCCGGCCTTGGGGTGCTGCCATCATCGGATTACTAGCTGCTGGCGTTTGTTATGCAGCTGTTCAATTACGCATAAAACTTGATTGGGATGATGCTCTAGACGTATGGGGAGTGCATGGAGTCGGCGGTATTCTTGGATCTATTTTGGTGGGTGTATTTGCCATATCAAGCGTAAATCATACGAGCGGTCTTCTTCAAGGAAATCTGCACCAATTTTTAATTCAAGTACTAGGGGTTGCCTTCACGGCCCTTTATGCTTTTGGTGTAACGTATCTTATCTTAAAGATCATAAATGTTTTTGAATCTGTGCGTGTGCCTAAGGAAGTGGAAATAAAGGGACTGGATGTCACTCTGCACGGCGAAACAGCTTATTTGTAATGCTATGACTTCAATAAAATCAGCCAGAGCTTAATGCTCTTGGCTGATTTTTTTACTATTAGTGACAACTAGAAATATTAATACGACAAAAAGCGGAGGTGCATCGTTAATCTGTATCAATCATTGAGTTATTAGACAGTCGAGACGAGGGAACTAGTACCTCTGATGAATTAACAATGAAGAAACACCAACCCACGTTGAGACCGTGGTAAGTTTGAAACACTAACATTTTGAAAGCCGCCTGTGGCAAGGGTTGACTTTTCTAAATCTCGATTGGCTCAACAAGTCAGCTACTATACTCATTTGCACAAATTGTGGACTGATTCAGTGGTTTATGGAGTCTCCGGAGAAGATTTAATGATCGTCATCTCATTGGAGGTTATTTTTGATGGAATCAGCAAAATCTATTCGTAAGTGGAAAAAAAGCGTCTGAAAGGGCCAATAAAGCATGTATTTCTGCATTGCGTTGCAATTCCGGTTGGAGGGCTATTTGGTGTTGCATTTCTTTTTATAGGGGGATTAGGATTAGGTATGTTTGATTGGAAGAGGAATGAAAGGAAGTACAAAATCTTAATTGAGAGAGATAAATAGGAACTTACAGTAGAGTCGATTTTCCAACTTCCCAAAAAAATAGGGTAAACCTCCCACCTGCGAGAGCGGGGTCAAAAGCCAAATAATTTAAACGGCTTTGCGGGGAATGTAGTCCAGGACGTGTTGCTCTGGATTTTTAAATGGAGAACAACAATTTGTCGGGTACAGTGGTATAATTGACACAAAACTCAAGGAATTTCAGATAACCTCATTTTTTGCGGAGGGAACCTAATGCGATTGCAACGTAAAATCAGCATCTATATTCTCGTCATCTTATCCGTATCAATTGGAAGTATCATGATTTTATCAGTCTATCAAATGAGAAGTCTAGTAAAAAATCAGGTTAGCAGAAATCTCTTAAATATTTCTAATTCTGTTGCCAATTTTTCTGAAGTTCAGGACTTTCTACAAGGGAAGAGCACCTTAACGGAAAATGCTTTTAATGAGCAGATAGAAACGATCCGAGCGAAAACCGGTGTCGCCTTCATTGTCGTTATGAATATGAAAGGAATCCGCTATTCCCATCCAGTTGAAACAAGAATTGGAGAAAAATTTCAGGGCGGAGATGAAAAAAGAGTCCTGACATCAGGGCAGGAATATGTTTCTGAGGCTCATGGAACGCTGGGAACATCGTTGCGTGCGTTTGCCCCAATTTATAAAAACGGCCATCAAATCGGAGCCGTATCTGTGGGTATACTATTGACGGAACTCGATACTGACGTGTACAAAGCGCTGCTGCGTTTTTTGCCGTTCATCGTATTTGGCCTTTTTCTCGGAGGGATTGGCGCTACTGTCCTGTCGTTCAGTATTAAGAATACAATTTTTGGGATGGAACCGGAAGAGATTGCTTTAGCCCTCAAGGAGAGGGAGGTTGTTTTGGGAAATGTCAAAGAGGGAATTGTCGCCGTCGATGACAAGGGAAAAATCACTTTGTATAACAAACAAGCTGCTATCATCTTGGATCTAAATGAAAGTGACAAAGGAAAGAACGTCTTTGAATTCATCTTCAGGGACGTACAGCAGGGTCCTCTATCCCTTGGGCAGTTGCTGGAGGATGTGGAAATCAGAATCAAACCAGGACTTACGATCGTATGCAAATATAGTCCCCTCATCGATGAAAAAAACCGAGTCATGGGTGCTGTGATCAATTTTCGTGATCTGACCACAGTTAAAAAGATGGCTGAAGAGCTTACAGGCATTAAGAAAATGGCTTGGTCACTGAGGGCACAAAATCATGAGTTTATGAACAAACTGCACACGATCTCTGCCTTGATCCAGATGGAAGAATACGATGAAGCCGTTGACTATATTTCCAGCACGGCCAAGGCGAGAAACAATGTTAGCGGTATTCTGACAAGAAAGATCAAAAATGTTTCCGTCTCAGCGCTGCTCTTCGCCAAATACAATAAGGCGGAAGAGTCTAGGATAAAGCTGAAGATTGACCCCAATTGCAGCCTATCCGAACTTCCTCAAGCGCTAACTGCCGATGATTTGTGTTCTGTACTTGGAAATCTGATTGAGAATGCTTTCGATGCTGTTGAGAGTGACGGTAGCGGAGAAGTCTATGTAAAGCTTGATGAGGAAGATGATATTCTCAATATTACGGTTGCGGACAACGGCTCTGGCATCCCCGAATCCGTTCAGCCATACATATACAACTTGGGTATGTCCAGCAAATCTGGGCAGCGTGGTTACGGTATGTATATCGTGAAAAAAATTATTGATGATGCGAGGGGCACTATTCGCTTTAAGGTTGACCGTGGGACATCATGGCACATCTCAGTGCCCCTCAAGGGGAGGGACATAAATGTTTGATGTTTTGATCGTAGAAGATGATCCTATGGTAAGCCATGTGAACACAAAATTTCTCAAGAAAGTTTCCGGCTTTAACTTGGTGGGTGCGGCAGCAAATTTGGCGGAAGCCCGTGAGTATGTTCAAAAGGAAAAGATCAACTTGATCCTGCTCGATTTATTCCTCCCGAAAGAAAACGGTATTGACTTTCTGAAGTGGCTGCGCAGCCAAGAAATCCACATCGATGTCATTCTGATCACAGCCGACAAACGCAGCGAGAGTGTGCAGGAAGCCTTTCGTTATGGGGCTGTCGATTATCTGATCAAGCCTTTCACCTTTGAACGTTTCAAAGATGCAATGCAGCAATACAAAGAGTGGGCCGAAAGCTTGCAAAACAGTATTTTTATAGAACAGGAAGCCTTGGACCGTTATGTTCTAACCGGGAGAGCGGAAGTTGAAACGGACAAGCCCTTGGAAAAGGGTTTGAGCAAATATACTTACCAGCGAATTTGGGACCATATTGCCCACAACGGCGAAGAGTATTTCACTGCAGATGAGTTAGCGGAATATTTAGGAATGGCGCGGGCCTCTGTCCGCAAATATCTTGACGTCATGGAACGCGAAGAAAAATTAGAGCTTTTGATCGAGTATGGAAAAGTCGGCCGTCCTCAGCATAAATTCAAACTCAAGGAGTTCTGAGATAATGTCCTTTATGGAGATAAAGTTTGTAAGAGCAAAAAGAACTTAAAATTCTTAATCTGCAAAAATAAGTCTTAATTTGCAGAATATTGTCAATGGTCCCCATTTTCGGCTAATATGAAGTTGCGTTTATTATCTAAAAAGGAGGTTAACTTTAGTTTACGCAACTCAGGTTTGCCGTTGGTTCAATTCTAACATGAGAATGAATTGGGAGGGGATCTATAATGAAACCGACAAAAGTGCGTTGGGAAGTCATAACCCTGTTATTCTTCGCGACGACGATTAATTATCTCGACCGAACCAACTTATCAGTTGCACTTCCGGTCATTGCCAAACAGTTATCCTGGACACCTGCGGCCATGGGCGCCATTTCATCAGCTTTTCTCATAACTTATGCGCTCCTGCAAATGCCGATCGGTGTTTTCATTGACAAAATTGGAACCAGGATGACATATATCTGGTCTGTCATCATTTGGTCTCTCGCCTCCATGGCGACCGCTTTGGGTACTTCCTTCGGATCGATCTACATCTTCCGCTTAATCTTGGGTGTCGGCGAAGCCCCTGCTTTTCCGGCAGCGACAAAGACGGCTGCAGACTGGATACCTCGGCGGCAGAGAGGGATCGCCACCGGATTTTTTACAGCCGGAGTTAACATGGGCTCCGCTATAGCACTCCCTCTTGTTGCATGGATTGTGAGCTCTTTTGGCTGGCAAATGTCCTTCATCATCACCGGTGCACTTGGTTTTATCTGGCTCTTTTTCTGGCTTGTTCTCTACCGTGACCGAAAAGACAACAAGCGAGTCAATGAGGCTGAAAATGCTTTAATTGACGCCGACATCACAACGGTGCAGGAACAGCCCCGCGTACCCTGGATACAATTGTTTAAGAAAGTGTCGACCTGGGGTCTGATGCTCGGCTATGCTTGTCAGCTCTATATCATGTTTGTTTTTGTCACTTGGCTTCCGACCTACCTCGTGCAGGCCCGCCATATGACCCTTCTGCATTCCGGTATTTACGGGATGATACCGTTCATTGCCGGTACGATCAGCGCCTTCCTTGGCGGAAGAACCTCAGACGTCTGGGTGCGCAAGACACCGAACGGCCGAAAGATCGCCATGAGCCTGGGTCTCATTCTTGCCATGGCCATTATCCCAGCGGTATTCGCAGGTTCTGCCTCGATGGCTCTAACTCTTTTGACAATTTCTGAATTTGGAGTCATGTTCTCAAACGGAGCCGCATGGGCCGCTGCTTCGGAAATTGCTCCCGCAGGTCAGGCCGCTTCCGTTGCTTCAATCCAAAACTTTGGCGGAAATGTTGGCGGTTTCCTAGCCCCAACAGTTACCGGTATACTCGTTCAGGCTACCCACTCCTTCAACAGCGCTTTGATCCTGGCAGGCATCCTGGCTTTTGTCGGTGCGATTATCTACTACACCATGCTTCCGGGGTCAAAAGTACAAGAGGAGAGCCAAGCTTCTGCGGCTTGATTCAGCACTCCTTTCTGTAGGTTGAAATTAAAATCATAATCTAAGAGAAGAAGCCTTAAAGCTTCACAGCGACAACCGGGGGAAAATAGCGATACAAGGCAAAATAACCGTTAAGGATGCCCGTGATTTGAGTCTTGCCTATTCTCCCGGAGTTGCCGAACCTTGTAAAGAAATTGCCCAAGAACGGTCTTTGGTTAATGTATATACAAATAGGGGAAATACAGTAGCCATCGTGTTGACAAAGTGGTCGAAACCGTAAAGCTTTTGGAACCTACCTTTGGCGGAATTAATCTTGAGGATATTGCAGGACCTGCTTGTTTCGAAATTGAGGACAGTGGAGTTGCGGTGCATGTTTCCAATCTATTAGAAATCATAAACTTTTCTTAGCATCCAACTCAGAAAAATTGCAGTTAAATAAAATTAGGTTTAAGTGGTTGTGTTTGCAGGCCTCCATTGCTTGGGGAAGACTTAAAATCCCTACCTGCGAGAGCGGGGTTAAAAACCAAATAATCTAAATGGCTTTGTGGGAATGTAATCCAGGGCGTGTTGCTCTGGATTTTTACAATTTGTCGAGGTACAGTGGTATAATTAGGAATAAGTTGGAGGGATGCGTAGGATGGGTTTCATGGGAGTGTATTATTGGAGGGGCAATTGTATTAAAATGAAAACTTTTTAAAGATTATTTTAGAGGCATGTAATTTTAGTTGTATTATATTAACAATAACTATCAGGGGGCAGGCATGTCTTGGCTACTTTTGACGATTTTATGAAATTAGATATTAGAGTTGGAGAAATTATTAAGGCGGAAGTCTTTGAAAAGGCAAAAAAAACTGCTTACAAATTATTTATAGACTTCGGTGAAGAAATCGGCACAAAAAAATCAAGCGCTCAAATCACCGAATGCTATAGGATAGATGAACTTATTGGGAAACAAGTTTTAGGAGTGGTTAACTTCCCTCCAAGACAAATTGCAGATTTTATGTCAGAAGTCTTAGTTTTAGGAGTTTATGCGAACCAAGGAGTTGTACTCATTCAGCCGGAAAAAGTAGTTCGTAAAGGTGATAAATTAGGATAATGAACAATGTTAAAAAAATGCACCTCAGAATTGCGAATACAAATAAACTCAAGTTACTTTATCATCTTGTTTTTTGCCACATCCTCGCCCGACACCAAATCCTCCCCCACGCACACTTCTACCGCGCTACCCTCACCCCAAATCCCCATAAACACCAACCACCCGTCAACCAACCTAGCGACCTCCTTCAATCCTGCAGGATGTCCTTACCTAGCGGATAACCGAACCGGGAAGGTGGAGTCTGGGGGATGCGCTAATTGCAGATTAAAACAGTCTCCCAACTGTTTAAACTTATTTTTTATATGCTTCTGCGAAAACTTTTGCAAAATCTTTGAGTTTGACTTTACCAAGATGGTAATCCGTGGCGCGGAGGTTAGCATAGAATTCGTCGATGTTTTCTTGGGCACGATTCATTTGGGCGAAACGGTTGGCAGTGTCCTCGTGGATACCAATTTTTTTCATGTTCGCAGTGAGAGCTTCGACAGGAATTTGTTGGTATTTGGCTTCGATATCATTTTCAGCAAGAGCCTTGAGCCAATCGTTTCCTGTGCCCCAGTCGCTCACGACGAATTTCGCGCTTTTGCCCGCTGGGGTGTGGGAAATCAGGGCGAAAGCGACGTTCGCGATATCAACGGGGCTGGCCCAACCGCGCGTGATGTCAGCTGAAGCTGAGCTGAAGATAGCTTGTTGGGTTTTGAGGTTTTGCATATTGGCAAAAAGGTTATTGTAAAAACCAACAGGGCGGATGTGAGCAATGTTAACGCCTTCAAGCGAGTTGAGTACGTCTTCCATAAAATGATACATGTAAAGGATACCGGCTTTTGGGTTGTCAGCGCCGATCGAGCTGAGATTGACGACGTTTCTCACGTTTGAGTTTTGCACAGCGGCCTTGTAATTTTCAGAGAGCTCGATGGCGGCCTGCCACATATCAGTTCCTGACATCGGGTTGATGCCTGTAATCATGAGATAAACGACGTCGCTGCCTTTGAATGTTTCGGTGAGGAAGTTGACGTTGCGGTTTGAACCGACAGCGGCTTTGGCTCCGAGGGCATGGATAGCGTCGACTCGGTCTTGCGAGCTTGTGATGACAGTGACGTCGTGGCCGTCAGCGATGAGGCGTGGAAGGTAGTTACGATTGATATTCCCGAGAGAGTCGAGAACTGTGATTTTCATTGTGTTTCCACCTTCATTTTGATAAAATAATGTCACAAACTGACATCGAGATTAGTGTAAACTTGCCGAATTTTGTTGTCAAGAAAAAATGTAAGAAATTGACAAAGAGGTTCTGCAAAATTTTCAAAAATAGGAATGAGAAAAAATGAAAAGTAAAGAGAAATTGCAGGTGGCGGCCGCGAAATTATTTATGGAAAAAGGCTATGAAAACACGACGGTGCAGGAGATTGCGAGTCTTGCGGGTGTGACGGAGCGAACCTTTTTTCGGCAGTTCAAGGATAAGTCGGACGTACTTTTTGATACGAGTAATACGATGGGGCAGCGGGTCGCGGCTTTTATCACTGACAATTTTGACGTCGAGCAAAAGCCGCTGAAGCTTGCGGTTGACGGCTTTGCGTCGATTTCTGATTATTTTGATGGCTCGCGGGAGCGGGTGTTGGCTCGGAATCAAATTATTCAAAGCAACCCTGATTTACAGGAACGAGAGTTGTTAAAAAGGCAGGTGCTAATTGAGTCTGTCACAAACGCTTTGTCTGTCAAATTTGATAGCGAGCTGTCAGAGCTTGCCGCGCGATTTGCGGTTGAAATTTTTCACATGGCTTTCAGAAAATGGATTGAAAGTACAGAGAAAGGCTTTGAAGAGCAGGTGCTCGTGGTCTATCAACTGTATGAAAAACTCACTTTATTGATTTTTGAGTATCCCTCCTTGCGAGAGCGGTGTTAAAAACTAAATAATCGAAACGGCTTTGTGGGGAATGTAATCCAGGGCGTATTGCTCTGGATTTTTAAATGGAACCACAATTTGTCGAGGTTCAGTGGTATAATTAGGAATAAGTTGGAGGAGAGCGGTTGGCGAAGCCAAGAACCGTCACGGACGCTAATTTCGTCAATTGGTGGACAACTCTGCATTGCAGTAAAGAGTCCTAACCCCCAATGCTGAGGGATGTCCTCACCTATCCAAAGGTTCTCACCGAATTGGGAAGGTGGGGGATGCTTGATAAAGGTTACAAAAGAAGGACAGTTTCAAAGGTTGGTTGGATTGGCATGATCAAACAGGAGACAAGAGGTAAACTATGAAAAACATTGAAATAGATAGTACAATTTATAAGACGAAACCGAACAAAGCAAATCGATCAAAAGAAGAAATGGATGTTTACGATTTATTGGAAAGACTTGATATTCCATATTTCAGGCTCGACCATGATGAGACTCCATCCATTGAGATGTGTGATCAGGTTGAAAAACTATTGGAAATTGAAATATGTAAAAATTTGTTCCTTAGCAACTCACAAAGAACAAGCTTTTATCTGCTAATGATGCCAGGTCGAAAGAAGTTTAGGACAAAAGATTTATCAAGACAGATTGAGTCATCTAGATTATCTTTTGCCGAGGCTGAAGATATGGAAAAGCATTTGAATATTAAACCGGGATCAGTTAGTGTTATAGGCCTTGTGAATGACATAAGCCAATCTGTACAACTACTAATTGATAAGGATGTTCTTCAGAGTGAATATGTAGGATGTCATCCTTGCGTTAATACTTCCAGTTTAAAGATCAAGACATCAGACCTTCTTACAAAGTTTTTGCCCTATACTGGACATCAACCTATAGTGGTGGAATTGTAAGTTAGGTTATCTGAAGGGTCTATTTATGACAACTGATCCTGATGTGCTGAACATCTCATTAATGTTAAGTCCCCAGCAAGGTCTCTCTAACCTCAATCCCAAACAGCCAATGCTGCTGGATGTCCTTTACCGACCGGATAACTGAACCGGATAGTTGTGGATGCGGAGTCTGATTTGTATGCTTGGGAACATGCCTTTTCTGATGAGGAAGTAGTACAGTGGATTGACGAAACATCACGGCATTATCCATGATGTTAACCCAGTGTTTGATAGAAAACGGCTGTTATATATATTCCCAAATGGTTTACAGGAGGGATTGGTTTTAAACCAGCATCTTGGTTATAGGTAAACAATAATCATGATGCGGCGAAAGATTTAGATCGTGATAGAAAATATGATCTCCAGATCATTCTAAGATGGGTAATGCTGTAACACTTTCCAAAAGGAATTAAAGAAGCTTAGAGATGTGTTGGATGAAATGAATCTGTAAGAGATAGGAGAACATAAATGATCCATGAGATACATATTAAAACAAAGAAACACGACGAAATGATCGATATAACGGCTCAAGTACAAAACTTTGTGGCTACCCAAAATATCCAGGATGGTCTTGCTGTAGTTTATTGTCCGCATACAACTGCTGGAATAACGATTAACGAAAATGCTGATCCGGATGTACAAAAGGATTTTCTCCGGAGACTTGATGAGATTTACCCTTGGGATTCCCCGAAAGATTGTCACATTGAAGGTAACTCCGCTGCTCACTTGAAAGCCAGCACAGTTGGACCATCCCAAACTGTGCTTATTAATAACGGAAAATTGCTCCTGGGTCGGTGGCAGGGGATTTACTTTTGTGAATTTGATGGTCCGAGGGAGCGAAGTTGTTATGTTAAGTTTCTACACCAAGACTAATTCTGGAGGAATATCATGGCAGTTAGCGGAATGGGCTATGAAATCTCTAATGATGTCTTCTTGGTATCAACTCGTCGATTGAAGCAGCTCGTGCTGGAGAACATGGTAGAGGGTTTGCAGTGGTTGCAAATGAGATAAGGAAGTTATCTGAAACTACGAAAATTTCAACTCTCGAAATTGAATCAGATCTTACTAGAGTTCGGGTATCGGTTAATAATTTGATAGAATCAGTTAAGCAACTCAGTGAAGTTACAGAATCTCAGGCCAGCGCGGCAACAGAACTATCAAATGCTTTATCGCAAATTACGCAAATGGCTGAGAAGTTAGTCATGATGGGTAATGTCTAGCATAATTTTGTTAATCAGTTTATGATCGACAGAGAGATTTTTCAAAATGGTAGGACAGTTATATACTTCTCACAGAAAACCACCTTAAACGTCCCTAGATATTTCCCAAAACGCCAAAGAGGGCGATGTATTAAAACAGGTCAACGGTAAATATGAGGTGGATATTTTAGAGACTCAGCGACTTAGAGCAGAAGTCGAACAAGTGATGAAGGATATATGGAAATAGGGGCAGCTTAGGCTGTCCTTTTTGATGGTAATTTTGTTTTGAACAACAACAGAAGAATCCATGCGGAAGGCTTTAGACAAAATTAAGATCTTATTCATCAGAACAAGAGTCAAAAACTAATGCAGTATCGTTATTTCAACAACATCTTTGTAAGAGCACACTTTTTTGCACGTAGGGAATACAATTCTCAGAAACCTTAGGTTTGCTTCCGTAATTAAAAGATACGGTGATTCTTGTTATTCTACGAGAATATGCATAGACAATTATAAATTTAAGTATGATACAAATTATTTTTAATTAATAAATATATTATTTAATCTCATAACATCGACGAAATATGACAAAATTTACGGCGATAACATGTTAGGATGAAGGCAAACCGATAATAATACATTCGTTTCAATCAAAGAAAGAAGGAATACATGTGCGTCATCTGAATGACTTATCATGGAAAATTAAGCTTCTCGGTGGATTTTTAGTTCTAACACTTTTAGTCGGATTTGCGGGATTTATTGGAATGAAGGACATCAAAACGATAAACACAAATGGGAATTCAATTTACACTGATAATCTTTTATCGATTAAAGACCTTAATGATATTCGTGCTACGTTTCTTCAAAATCGTTCAACCATGATTCTTTTATATTATAATCAAGATAAATCTAAGCAAGAGACCTACATACAACAAATTAATAATCAAAAAGCTCAAAATAATGTATACGAGCAAAATTACGAAAAGACGTATTTGAATAACTTATCCTCTGAAGAAAAAAAGGGTTATAACGATTTTAGAACAAATCAAGATAATTATCGAAATCAGAGAGACAACATGATTAAATCATTAAACGAAGGGAGTTATGATCAGGCGGGGAAAAGTCTGAAACAGGCACTTGCTGCAAATGACAATGCCATATCGGCCTTAAATAAATTAGTGAGTTTAAATGAACGTAAAGCACATGATAAGGAAGCTATTAATCAAAATGTCTATATACATTCTTATACTATGCTTTCAATTGTAATAGGGGTAAGCATAATTATAGCCGTGATAATTGGTCTATTTTTATCATTAAATTTGTCAAAACGGCTTTCAAATATTGTGAGTTTTGCCGAAGCTTTGGGTAATGAGGATTTAACACAACAATTAGTTATCTACGGAAATGATGAAATTGGACAACTTGGCGTTTCAATTAACAAAGCAACTTTGAGTATGAAAAAACTGGTTGAGGCTATCGGTGATAGCTGCCAAACAATGAATGCACATTCTGAGGAATTGTCTGCGAACATGGAGGAAATTACCGCCACAATTGAGACAGTTCAACATTCTACCGAGCAAATCGCTCAAGGTGCTGAGGAACTTGGTGCCAACACGGAGGAAGTAAGTGCTTCTACTTCTGAAGTTTTAAAATTCACCAATCAGGTGAAGGCAAAAGCTGAAGAAGGTCAAAAAAATGCTATGGCGATTAAAGAACGAGCCAGCGTGGTAAAGAATCGAGGTTCCTTGGCAATTAATGAATCATCAAGAATCTATAGCGAAAAGGAATCTAAAATTAAGCAAGCTCTGGAAGATGCTAAGGTTGTTTCGGAAATAAAATTGATGGCGGAAACCATTGGAGGAATATCGGAACAAACTAATTTACTCTCGTTAAACGCAAGTATTGAAGCTGCACGTGCAGGAGATGCGGGAAGGGGCTTTGCGGTTGTTGCTGATGAAGTGCGAAAATTAGCAGAACAGTCGAAGCAGGCTGTCGATAATATTAATCATGTAATTAATAAGGTGCAAAATGCATTTAATAATCTTCTGGATAATACCCAAGAATTATTGGGTTTTCTTGAGACTACGGTTCAACCAGATTACGAAGCATATGCACAAACCGGCATACAGTATGAGAAAGATTCGGAATATGTCGATGGGATGTCGCGTGAATTGACTTTGGCTACCGAATCTATGAGCCAACTTGTTTACCAAATAAGCCAGGCAATTCAAAATGTGACAGCAACGGCCCAAGAATCAGCTTCCAGCTCAGAAGAGATTTCTGCTGGTATAGTGCAAACAACTACTTCCATGGAGCAAGTGAATTTAGCTGCTCAGTCTCAGGCACAATTGGCAGAGAAGTTAAGTGAATTGGTTGGGAAATTTAAAGTATAACTATGGAAATAGAAATTTGAGAAGAGATAACTAAAGTATTTGATCTGTATTTTAATGTCATTTGGTTGATAGGAGATCGAAATTCTATAATATTCACTGAGAATGTTTGAGAAACTTTGTCAAAATAAATGCCGCCCTTGCTGGGCGGCATAATAGTTATACATGGAAAAAAGGTTCCGATTAAAACTAAGTAATCTCTCCCGAAGCTCGATGTCGCTAATACCAGGCATTTTGATGTCCGATATTATTAGATCTGGTAACTGTTTTTTTGCCAATTCTAAGGCTTCAAGTCCCGAAGCAGCTGTGCCTACTTTGTAACCTTAGAGGAAAAGAGGTCTTCTAAAAGTATTCGAATTCCCGGATTGTCATCAACCACTAGTAAAGAACTCTGTTTCAAAAGGCATCCAACTCTCTTTCGTGTTTATCATATTAATGACAAAAGATTTCTTAGATACTCCTTATTGGGTGAGCTATTTCTTTTCTAATCGGTACTATGATTTAGGGAATAAGCGGCATATTTTACATAATAAGAATATTCTTCATAAGGTACTGAAATCCTTTCTCTTGAGAGAGGAAAAGATTCTGTTTTGGGCTTAACAGGGATCTTTCGCATCAAAGGATTCAGGGGATGAAATTCAGTACAAAAAACAATAAAATTTTAATATCGTTTCATGATTTTTCTTAAATATGATAAGATGAAAGATATTGTCGGATTCATTGATTCTAATCAACCCCCGGAATATAATAGCAATTGTGTTAAGATAATGCCTAAATCTACCATTTGGAGTGAGACGATGAATGAGTGCTGTAGAAATACTGAAGTCTATTGAGATTTTACGAGGAAAATTAAATACTTTGGGGTCAAATAAACCACTCGTCGACCCTGAAGTTATTCAACTTAGCCAGAGACTCGATTTATTTTTAAATGCATATTACAGCATGAGAAATGTTGCTTAAGTTGAGAATAGTTTTATAAAAGCATGCCCTCACTTTCGGTGGGGGCATAGTCCATTTCTGAAACAAAGTAAGAAGCAGCTTCATAAGGGCAGATATGCGCTTTTAACTTTTTGAACGAGTTTTAATGTATATTCACGTAACAGCTATATGCCAAAAAAGATAAATAATTGAGGGGACAATAATAGTTCCCCAGTTCCACTTAAAGATTCCAAGGTTCTGTAGGATGTTTGAAAAGAGGACACAATTCCATAGCGTATTAGATAACGTATTTCCTGTCTGGGCACAATTGCGTATGTAAGTAGAAAAATAACAATTGTGTATATTGGATATACAAAATATGTAGGCATATGTTGTTTCCTTTCAGTACTACAGTATATGCATCTTTTTATCGATAAGCCTTAGAGTCAAAGCAACCATCAACCCGTATATTAGGGCTGTAGATAGGGTTGCATATGCGGCGTTCAAAGGCATTTTTCGGAATAGAGGAAGATTAAGTAATGTTCCGAATGTATTAAGTAATAACCAGATTACTAAACTATAACCTAATCCCTTGATATATAAATAATTACTGGATGTAAACTTTATCAGGTAAGCAAAAATGACACCAAGGATTATACATACTGCTACATGGCTAATTATTGAAAGGATTAGACCAAAGACTCCTTCATTGGAATAAACTTGATACGTAAGTATAATTGTCGCGTAATCGTTAAAAGTTCTATCGGTCCATCCTAATGATTTATAGATAATCCCCACAATGTCACAGGTAACGCTTGCCACAAGTCCTGCGATACCTCCTGCAATAAATCTGTCTTTTGGCATTAAGTATAATCACCTCCTTTTAGCACGTTTGGTTAATTTAATGTGTAACAATCTGTATTTTTATATGCAAGATCTCAGCTAGGTCAACCGTGTGTAGGTACGTGAGAACATAAAAGCCGCTAATTGAGCGGCTTTTTAATATATTCCGATGTCAAGCTGTGACAAAATTCTTCATGAATTAACTTATTGAAGGAACGCATGGTTCAAAATGAACGTTACCAGTAAGCGTAATGGTTGTATCCAGAAGCGTATTGCCACTTGCAACACTAGTTGCAGTGATGTGGACGGTATTATTTGTTGAATCAAAAACAAATGTGAAATTTGCAAGTTCAGAGTTACCTGCTCCATTATTAAAAATTGCTTGTGCAGTAACTGTGATCAAGCCAGAACTAGGAGTATCACACTGCATGCTTATCATTTCTTCAAGGTTAATTTCAAAATTTGGACCACTAGCTGGAAACTCGATATTGATGTGATTACCTTGTGGTGAACATTGACCTGCAGGCCCACAGAGTTGAATTGATAAACTTTTTAGTTTGGTACCACTATCTGTCGTTCCCTGAGTTGCCATGATAAATTCACAACATGTGAAACTCGGAGGGACACATTGCCCTATTTGTGCCTTGCCGCATACAATACCACTTGGTACTGCAGTAGCCCCTGCAGAGAATGTCAGTGGAATTTCAACACAAATGTTCTGGCTTACGGTGAAGGTGCACGTTCCTGTAGGGGAGGGAGTTCCCGGACATGCTCCAATAATTGGGTCGCCTACGCAAAACGATTCTACATCGCCTACTACTACGCTGGGCGTAATGGTTACATCAGCTTGAACACATACTGTCTCATGAACTGTTGCGGGGCATTGAGCAATTTGGCCTACTCGGGCAAGGCTTCTTCCAAATGAAAATGCAAGTTTAGTCATTGAATCTTTACAACCACAAGGTGCCATCTAAATTATCCTTTCTTTGATTGATTTTGAAGGCTATTTTTATCAAAGAATTTTTTCAAGCTTCGATTTAAAATAACGATTACCTGATTTAAAATGAAGTTACTTTTTACCTGAGTGTCTAATATAGGATTATTATCAATGCATGGGGGCTTGGGGTGACATTTCCCCTTTTCTGGTGAGCCGCAAACTATTCCCAAAGGATCAACTTTTGCGTTAGCGGAAAATGTTAGAGGAATTTCAACACAAATCTTCTGTCCTACCTCAAAAGTACACGAGTCAGTGCCTTCTTTCATTTCTTCACAATCCCATATAATTGGGTCATTGCTGCAGAAATATTTTATATCATGGACTTTTATATCTGGAGTAATTGTAACCTTTGCTTTAACACAAACTGTTTCATGAACGGTTGTCGGACAATGATCGTGTTTATGGCATTCATCTACTATTGAAGGCTGCTGTATTACTTCATTATCCAAATCATCATCCATTAAAACACCTCCACTTCGTCTTCTTAGTTTATTTTATGCAATGGCTTGTCAATTGGGACAATACCAAAATAGTAATTTAAATGGGTATAAAAAATGAAAGATGTATGTGATGAGCGTATCAAAGGTGATTTGCTAAGTGCGAGTAAGATAGACGAATCAAAACCCTCGGCGGCTATGATCGTCGGGGGTTCGTTAACGTCTGATATTAAATTAACCTAGGAATTCAAACTGCTTTATGTAAATTACTCAACTTTCGCAGCTCCAATTAGTTAGATAAACCCTGATATAGGCGGGCAGGGCCATAATCCATTGTTGGAGTTGACGATTAATCAATTTGGATAACTTCTTTCCAGCTTTTTGAGAAACATCATTAAGAATCTCCAATAGTTGTTGTAATGCAATTGCCCAATCCAATTCGCTGACCTCATCGCACAATAATGAGAAAAGTCCGCCTAACGTACGTTCATCGGTATTTTGTCGATGTTGCCAAGCAAGAAGAATATATCGTGCATAAACGATGGTTGTATGGCTAATCAGCATGTCATAGGATCGACCTTGAAACTCTTTTTGTAACTTAAGCAACGATTTTGTGCATTTAAAAAAGGTTTCAATATCCCATCTCATACTGTAAATCCGAATAATTTCTTCTTCCGCCAAGGTAAGATCGGTAGAAAGGATTGCTAACCATTCATTTTTATTGGTTCGATGACGAACAAACACGATAATCATAGGTATCCCTGGCACCATCTGCGTGCGGATGGTACGGAGAATTCCTCTGTTTTTCCCTTGTACCGGTGTTGCAACGCAATAAAGCTCTTTAAGAGATAACTTCCTACCGTTCACTAAATAGCGTTGATTTGTATTTTTAACCATGCCTATAACATCTAAGCCACGCCGAGTTATCTCTCCAATGAGAGGAGCGAAAGTGAACCAACTGTCCATTAAAACATAGGAAACTGTCATGCCGGTTGCTAAGGCACGATCAATCATCAGAGGAATTAACTCTGGAGCGCGTTTTAACGCTTCTGTACGTCGCTTATAGCCGGATGTCCGTTTATCAATCTTCTTAGAAATCTCGTTAATTTGGGATTTGGTTGAACTTAGCAAGGAAAAATCGATGGGAAGGAACGTGTGTCCATCGGACCATCCTAATGTAACCATACGAAATCCTAGGTAGTGGCAACCTTTGGCATGATCCCAAAACTTAGCAAGAAGTTCAACAGTCTTACTTCGATTTCGCTCATACATTGAATCATCCACAATAAAAGCTTTAATGCGGTTAGTTGACGTCAAAGAAGAGACTTTCTTAACCGTTTCTGCACTTAATAGGGTAAGAAATCGACGCCAAGCATATCCGGAATGGTTAAGAAATCGATAAACAGCATCCTTTCCTGAGAAAAGCTCCCCACGCTCACTTTCAAGGAGACGGAACCAATTTTTGTGATAGAAAATCAAAACGAAGATGAGTTTAAATAGGTAAGAACAACTAAAGCCAAATCGCTTTTTAAAACCGGCGTTTCTCAAATGTTGTAAAACATTTAGTTCTTTAAATGCAGGCTGAATTTCTTTAGGTAGTTGATTTCTTTGTTCCTTTTGAGCTATCATTGTCATGAAGAAGGCACCTCTTTTTCTGCGTGATAGTGGTTCTAGTCAAACTCACTATACCAAATAAAAGAGGTGTTTTCTATTTTCAATGATAATGCTGAATAGGGCCTTGTCCCTTCAGCACCAAGGTTTTAAACAAACTTTCGCTCTGCGAAAGTTGAGTAAATTAATAATAGAAACAAACTTATCGTAGGAATGAACGGTAGTAATTAGTTTTAGAGTATCGCCAGCAATACGCTTTGCCTGCATATTGGCAATAAGAGTTTTCGATGCGATATTGAATCGGCCTTTGAAAGGTGTTTTAACTAAAAGTTCGATACCCTTTTTTTCTTCATCGAGCATATCTTGTGGCGAAGCTTGTAATTCTTGAGTATCAAGAACAAGATAGAACTCCGATGTGTTGAATGTTTTCAATTTCTTTAATAACTCTTCCATATAGTTATGACTCTCTTGCTGTTTGATTAATCCACCCACAGTAATAAGAAATACTTTTTCGTTCGGTTTGAGTTGAAGATTATACATTAGAAACGCTCCTTTATGTTTGATTTATTGTATTAATCATAAAGGATTAAGCTGAAATGTCTCTTAAGGTTGACTGAAAGATTGCTGAAGTATACCTGAAAGTTAGTTTGAAAAACAAACGAAACATTTCACTTTTTTGCGTACATTACTAAGACAAAAGCAACGACCAGGCACATATATCTGCACCTGGTCAAAATCGTTAATCCTGCGCGTTGCCATTTTTAATTGCTGGTTTGGTTACTGCTGTTATTCATTGGCCCACCAGCAGGACCACCATGCATATGTCCACCGTCAGGAGCGCCGCTTGGAGCAGCACTTTGGAGAGCAGTTTCAATAGCCGTTTCTTGGTCGGCGGTAATCGTTCCAGCAGTAACTAAGCTGTCGAGAGGATTCTTTCTATCCTTTGGACTTTGTTTCCCTTGGTCATGTAATATGAAAATAGTCATGAGCCCGATTGAAATGATCGCATGGTTTGATATACCTGGAACACCACGCCCCATTTGCTTCCGTCATAATGGAAATGTGGTTAAGGTTGAGATGATTAAACGAATATCCGAGGAGAAGACCGCCGGAAATCGTATGAAAGTTTTTCAGTGCCAAAGTGAGATCCATGGACAGATGAGATGTTTTGAACTTAAGTACGAATTAAATACGTAAGTGGTTCTTGTGGAAGATCTAAATTAATGGTTAATGAAACTTATAGATTGGAAGATTCTTAAATTTTACCTAAACTAACGAGCTTTTCAGCCATGCGTGATATTTGATTCAAAGCTTGCGTAAGTTCAGTTACTCCTTGTGCCTGGGATTCACTTACAACAGCAAGTTGACTGACAGAATCGACTAAGCGATTGACAGAGGATTGGACTTCAAAAACATCCAGTTCAATGGTCCTAACCGAGTCATTTGTTGTCACGGCTAGTTTTCTAATTTCTTCAGCCACAACACCAAAACCTCGACCACTTTCTCCAGCACGAGCTGATTCGATCGATGCGTTAATTCCCAAGATGTTGCTTTGCTGTGATATTTTTTTAATGGCCGCTGTTATATCAGAAACATGAGTTATATCATTTTTAACGTGTAAAGTTTCATCATCCATTGCTTTAGTGGTTGCGGAAAGCTCTTCACTTTGTGCCGAAAGATTTTCAGCAGATGCATAAATTTCTTCGACCGATGCTAAGATCTCTTCTCCAAGTTCTAAGAGAGTATTGTATTTTTCGGTAGATACAACGATTGAAATGACCCCAACCAATTGATCGTTATCTCGAATAGGACTGCTGATTGCAATATAGGGAATGGAGAACATTGATTTATCTTTGGAAACCGCGGCAACCGTTCTTTCACCGGATTGTAACACTTTATTTGTAATAGTATTATCATTTTTATCAATGAGATCTCCTGTTTTGACTCCTAAATTAAGTCTTGGATTATTGTAACAAGCTAATACCGAATTCTGATCGACGACAAAGACCGAAATATCTTGGTCGTACCATTCATGTAAGTGCGGAGCAATAGATACGACATGCTCAATTTTCATGACAATCCTCCAATTATTCAAGATATCTTATTGTAATAAAATTACTTAAAAACGACATTAAATTAAAGATTTCGACATTATACTGAATATACCTTCAAAAACTCTGGGGAATAATAAATAATTCGATTATAAGGAATCTTATGGAATGAACTAAAGTATAAGACAATTACCTTGCTATTCACTCCATACAGAGCTATCATGTCCTACACCGGATAACAATCGGGCGTAGGATATTTTTTTACTACTAATATGTTCCCACAAGCCTTGCTAGTAAAGGAGTTGAGTAGCATGAAAAAAATACGCACCATTGAGAAAGCACCAGTCCTCAATGAAGAAGAGAGTTCCAAGTTGTCTCAGATCACGAAAATGGGTATAAGTTACAGATTTCAAGAGGGTAAGGTTTTAGTTAACCATAACAAATTTCTCGGCTATACCAAAGATGACCAGGGCCAGTTGGTTATTGTACTAGAAGAAGCTGAGGTAGTTCGCCGGATTTATCGGGAGTTTTTGGATGGTAAAAGCCCATATAAAATAGCTAGTAACCTGCAAAATGATGGGGTAATCACTGGGTCAGAGGGTTCTAAGTGGTATGACAGCACGGTCACAGATGAACGGCAATCTTGGATGTGATCAAAAGGCGGTTAGGGAGAAAAATTGAGAAAGCATTTGTAAGAGCTATGAACGGGATTATTGATAGGAAGGAATACTTTTTAGAGAAACTTTCGCAGGATATGTGCAGGGGACTTGAATCAATAAAAGAAGAATGTTTGATGGAAGAGCTTTATACCCATCTGGAAGAATTGCAAGAGAATATGAAAGGCATGGTAAAGCAGAGCATAAAGGCTGGAAATGTTGATGAGAATAGACATTCGGTTCTTGGCGCAGAAATAGAAAAAGTGCAAAACAGGATGAACAAATACTCATTAATCAAGTTAAATATTGAATAGTCCTTTTCTAATAGGAGTACGGTTAAATTTAATTGTATTCCTATAAAAAAATGCTTGACCTGGTGTTAACTTCAGGTGATATGGTTGTAAAAACGAGGAGGTAGTCTCATATGACAATTACAGAAGTTAGTGAAAAATTCGATCTTACGCAGGATACACTTCGCTATTATGAACGCATCGGATTGATTCCTCATGTTAATCGAAACAAAAGCGGAATCAGAGATTATACGGAAGAAGATTGCAAGTGTGTCGAATTTATCAAATGTATGAGAAATGCCGGCCTTCCGATATAAGCATTAATTGAGTATGTTGCGCTGTTTCAACAGGGAGATGAAACGATTGGGACCAGAAAGGAACTTTTAACTGAACAGCGTAAGCAGCTAATTCGACGAATGGAGGATATGCAGAAAACACTGGAACGCTTGAATTACAAAATCGAGAGCTATGAACAGTCAGTGGTTAAAAAGGAAAAAGAGCTAAAAAGAGCGGAGGATTAGTTTAATGGCTAAAAAAGTATTGGTGCTTTCTGCCAGTCCGAGAAAAGGTGGAAATTCTGATCTGCTATGTGACCGGTTTATACTCGGTGCAAATGAAGCAGGACATCAGATAGAAAAGATTTTCTTGCGAGATAAAAAGATTGGTTACTGTACAACTCCCTTATGATATCCATCCGTTGAATTGTTAGAAAAGTAAGAGAGGGGAAGTGCGTTGTATGTCAATCACTGAAAAGGCAAATAAATATCACGAAAAAATGTTTCCCAGTTATGTGTCCGAATTTCTGGAGACCGACCCTGAATTCATTGAACGCTTCGACAACTTCGCTTTCGACGAGGTGGTAAACAACGACGGTCTAGATGACCGTACCCGGATGATGGCGATTCTAGCAACGCTTATGGGCTGCCAGGGAATTGACGAATACCAGACTATGCTGCCCGCAGCGCTGAATTTTGGTGTTACTCCCGTCGAAGCAAAAGAAATTGTCTATCAGGCAGTAGCCTACCTGGGAATTGGAAGGGTATTTCCTTTCCTGCACGCAACGAACGATGTGCTGACGGCGCGCGGTGTGGAGCTGCCGTTACCGGGCCAAGCCACTACGACGGCAGAGAACCGTCTCGAAGCAGGGGTACAGGCCCAAGTGGACATCTTTGGCGAAGGTATGAAGGAATTTTGGAAGTCCGGTCCGGAAGAAAGCCGACATATCAATCATTGGCTGGCTGATAACTGTTTTGGCGACTATTACACACGCGGCGGCTTGAATTATCAGCAACGTGAAATGATTACCTTCTGTTTCCTCGCAGCGCAGGGTGGCTGTGAGCCGCAGCTTGTCAGCCATGCCGCCGCCAACATGAGGATTGGCAATAATAAGGCATTTCTCATCAAGGTTATTTCTCAATGTTTGCCGTATATCGGCTATCCCCGAAGCTTAAATGCACTAAGGTGTGTCAATGACGCCTGTAAATAAAGGAGGATCTTGCAATGAACAACGAAAGAAATGAGCTATTTAAGACGGGCGCTCCGCTGCTGTAAAAAATGTCTGTCCAGAGGCTAGATATAACCCTCTCGGAAGAACAATCACCATCATGAAGAGAGAAGAACAGCTCACCGACAGCTATATTGCCATTGTTGCGGCAGGAACTTCTGATATGCCCGTAGTGGAGGAAGCAGCAGAAACAGCAAAACAGCAATCCTTCTGGGCAATCGCGTGAAAAAATAATGGATATAGGAGTTGCTGGCATTCATAGACTTTTCTCTAAAATAGACATCATTCGGGGTGCAAAGGTCGTTATTGTAGTTGCAGGCATGGAAGGAGCCCTTGCCAGCGTTATCGGAGGACTTGTAGATAAACCCGTCATTGCCGTCCCCACGAGTGTTGGTTATGGGGCAAACTTTGGTGGCCTTGCGGCTTTGTTATCTATGCCAGTTTAACACTTTTGGGCGCTTCGCCTTTTTTGAATACACACTGGACTGGTCTGGGATTACTTTCAAATTAGCTAAAAATGTCAAGAATGTGTTAAGACTGCGTTCGTGGAAACAAATTGAATGTAAATATAGCGTTTTTGCAGGAAAGATATGAAAATAAATGTGTCGCTGTGTCAAAGGGGGCCTTGAAACTGTGACGATTTAGAAAACAGCAATCGCCAGATTTCTCCATGTTTTTATGGAAGGTTCTGGCGTGTTTTTGTTTTTCTGGGGGAGACAGATAAATATATTCGCAAGATTAGAAGGAGCATCTGGAAAAGTGTAGAATCCCTGGGGAGAATTATTATTTGTTTGCTAACTTTTGGTATACAGTACTGAGTTGATTTATGGATTAAATGTATATAACCGGTAGTTTTGATGAGCTTCGGTTAAATTATAGTTAGTAGGATTATGGGAACTTGCATGATGGATAAACAAATCCCACGACTGCTATAATAAGTACAAAGAAATTGTGTTGGCAAGAATGAGTGAAAGCGGGGCAATACCGTGGCAAAAAGAAAATGGACGGATGAAGAAGTCGACGAATACCGGAGAACGCATAACCAATTCTTATACTTTAACCCAGATGATGCAAATTTTCGTGTACCAAAAGCTAATGGCTTGGGTTGGACAAACAACTGGGCTCATCCAGCTTCGGGGATTATAATTCTTGCAGTTTTAGCATTAGCAGTCGTACATTCAATTTCTAAGTGAGTTAAATCAAGTATCATTTGTTATGACTAATTGGTATTGCTGATTTGAAGATTAAACTACAAGAAGATTCAAACCCATAAAGATGTCAATTTATACAAGCTACTCACCAACATTACCCCTACACCTCACTACCCTCAACCCCAAATCCCCATAAAACCAAGCTTACCTTTCAAGCCACCGGAACTCCTTCAATCCCGCAGGATTGGATGGGCTTTGCCTAGCTGATATGGGGAGCAAGAAGGATACGCACGTCGTCAATTCGGGCGAGCATATCATATGGGTCAATATGGATTAATATGGATTAAATAGAGATGCTTTCTGGACGACAAGATGTTGCAGTTTAGATGAAATGATTCTGGCTCCTGTAGTTTTGTATTGAGATAGATATAGATAAACTATATAATGATGCCATTACCTATCCAACGGCGCTCACTGAACCAGAAAGCTGGAGGGGATGCGTGGGATGGGGAGAGTTATCAACATTACAGTTAATAGCCGGTATATCTTCGGGACTTTGGGAGGAAATTAAGTGGCTAGAAGAGAGATAACAAACAGTGAGTTTGCGGTGTTAGATTTCTGGAAAACAGAAGAAATAATTATTAGAGATACAATTCTTGAGGATATTGATAGGCTACAAGAAATATATATGCAGTCTCGAAATACGGAAGGTTGGACAAGAAACGAAGATTTCACAAATGATTATATACATAATGCTTTTATCAAAGGGAATTTACCGCCAGGTGGAATGAAGAAGTATTATAAAATACAATCAATGATTCTTAAGAAAACTTCGAAAATCATGGGATTTTTAGAAATTTATCTTGGTTATCCTCATAAAGACGTGTTCTATATAGGTACTCTTTTATTTAGTGAAGATTACCGAAACAAGGGCTATGGGCAGGAGGTTATGACTGAATTATTAGACCGAATAGGAAAATTGGGCTTTTCTAAAGCAAGACTCGGAGTAACACTTAGAAATTGGAGTGGAATTTATTTCTGGAATAAATTGGGGTTTAATAAAATCACAAAATATGTTGGAGATAAAGTGTTGAAAAATGACTCATTTGCTATATTAGAACTTGAGAAAAATTTGATCGTGTAAGGTCCTATTACAACTCTGCTCACCTTAGCGCCCCAACACAACACCCTGCTACCCTCAAGCATAATTTTCGCCTCCTTAAAGATAAAGCCAAGTTACCAGTTAAGCTACTGGACTCCTTCAATCCCGCAGGATGGGATGCTAGGTATTTAGACAGGAATTTATCAATGTTCATAATTCGTGCAAAAGGTAGATCAAAGATATTTGGCAGGAGAAATTTTGACATGGGTTATTGGAAAAAGCGTCTGATAAGTTAATTGGAGTCACCGGGTTAATTTCCGAACAAGCAGATGATGAAAACTATGTTGAAGTTGGCTATATTTATCAAAAATCATATTGGGGAAACGGGTATGTCTTTGAAGCCGCTTGTGCTTGTGTTGATTATGTGTGTTGGGTGGACCGATTTGCAAAAAGGGATAGAAGGACAGAAAGGATTCGAGATAAAATGATAATACGTGAAATGGCCATTGAGGACATCCCTCAATTGGCTAATTTATATAAGCAATTTTGGAATGAAGAATCTTGTTTGGTTAGAGCACCTTTTTATACTGCCGGAATTTATTGGAAAAAGAATTGGCTCCGAACTGATCTCATATGCAAAAGTGGTATGCAGGAAGAAGAATATAAATCGGGTTATGATTTTTTCTGATTCAAATGCGATAGGGTTTTATGACAAAATTGGAGCTGCATATATTGAGGAATCGCCATCAAGTATAGAAGGGCGTAATGTTTTGCTCTATGAACTTATAGTATAAAGAAATCGCCCTTTGTGGTAAGGGTTTCCTGTTTTAAAAGTTAATTCACAGAATAAAGATATGTAGGTGGTCATAGTAATGGATGGAAATAATCGTGCAAATATCATGCGAGGTATACACGTTTTAATAGTGCAAAAACAAGATCAAAGAACGGAAAAATTAACTGAAGGTTTTGTTAAAGACATACTAACTAATTCGCCTACTCATCCACATGGAATAAAAGTTCGCCTTGAGAGTGGAATAGTGGGTCGAGTAAAGCGAATTCTCTCTTAAACGCAATAAATATATTTAGCTGATTCGCTGCACCTATTTTGTGAGAAAGGGTGGAGCCGATCCAGCTTACACCGGAATTTGACGTGGGCGTTTTTAATTGTATCAACCTAATGGAAGAGAACACGAGTCAGCTCTACTTGCCGGATGTTGCCATATCAGTTAACGGAAACGTATTGAAGCCAGACGACGGTGTATTCACAATCGGGCCGGGGTTGATAAAAATAAAATATAACGAGCAAGTTTATACAATCATAATATTAGGGTTGGAACCTGAATTCTGCCCCTAGACATAATGAGATTTGGTCTTTAGCTTTTTGTATTCAATATAGGTTAAGGCAATAATTATAATGTCGAGAAATGTTAATAACAATAGAACAGTTGAATGATAGATAGTATACCGATAAATCTGATAAACAACGAAAATTCCTAATAATATTATTGTAAGAGGATAAGCCCAAACTTTTCTTTTCCATAATACTATTACAAGGATCAATTTTAGCGCACCATGAGAAATCAAGTAAATAACTCCGAAATATTGTGTATTGACGGTAAACTTTGAACTCATTTTTATTATGGTATTAGCGATTATATCGGTAGGGTCTTGGGATAACTCATGTTCTGTCAGCATAACAGTCATTTTATTTAATCTGGCCGGGTTTAAAAAAAGTAATAATATTCCCCCTATCATCTCCAAAAAACCATCGATAGCTTTAAGTGATAGCCCAATTTTGAAACTTTTATGGAATATGTTACTGATATCGATATTCCGGAATTTTCCCATATTCAACCTCTACAGTCATTTCGTTTCACTCTATTATTTGCTTGTTTGTTTTATTAATTCACATGTAAGGACTGAAAACTTACTTCAGTCCTTTTTTATGTTCAAAAGGAGGCAGGCAAACGGGAAATACTGTCGGAAATATTATCGCTCGTATCGGGGCGGATGCTTCCCTACATCAGCAGCACGAATCTGGTGGAAGCGATTCAGTCGGGTCAACGGGTTGTCGTTAACTTCTCACAAGAAGCCGGAGAATCCTTGGCCCAGTCTCAGCAGCGTGTTCGAACCGTCTTTGAAGAGGCGGGCATAGATATTACCGAGTACGAAAGGGTTCTGAAAAACGCCAATCAAGTCCATGCTGAGTTCGCCAAAGGTGCCGTCAAGAACTTTCAGGCAGTAGCCAATGCAGCCGAAGAAGTGAACAATTAAGCCGAGGAAATCAGAGAGTCTCTTGGCAAAGATATTGCGATTAAGGGCGGTAGGATATCTTGTGACTATCAAAAACTACACTTACAGAAATTAATACTATCTAACCTCTGTACCGCCCCACTCTACAACACTAAATCCAGTTCTATTAAAAGTCTTCAATTGTTGTGGGGTAATATTAATCTTACTTGTAAGAGGCTTATATACCATAAATACCCGAAGTACTGAGTCTGGATTAGGGTTTATTGATAAATGTACTTGTTGTTCATACTCCTCGTTCGCAAAAGTAATTAAGTTATATTCATTACCCTGCATTATAGGTAACCAATAATCGATAAAATCATTGTATTCCTTCGGAGTAAGGCCAATTAAAGAAAGCTTGTTTTGGAGGAAATCTTTGGTATCTTTGCCGGCTACCACAAATCCCTCTGTTATATCCCAACTATTATTATAAAGTAATCCCTCCCAAAACAAATACGAGTACTCTTTATTGTCGCCTAAATTAAACAATGTCCCATCGGGATGTGCAATTACTTCCCAACCGTTGTTATATTCCGGATAAGAACTAGCAATTTTGCCGTCGAATGTGAGCTTTACAGATATTTGTTGTTCAGTTGTCGGATACAGGTAGATTACCGGCTTTTTTGCTACCAGTGGCCATCGTAAAGCCTCTGGAACAACAGTTTCACCACCGAGAGCAGTAAAAGTCGTGTTACCAGAGACATGCCCATGTACAAAATTAAAAACAGTAGGAAATGTTTTACCGTCTATGAGCACTATAGCGGATTTTGTTAGGGCTGCAAGTGGTGCACCCGCGAGAGCATCAATTCTTGTTTCACCGTTAGCCACGAAGACATTGTCATATTTGAGGGAAGAAGTAAAGTCTTGAATAACTTGGCTGTTGGTATCATAGGCCGTGTTGCCACAATGACGAATTGGGCTAGGAAACTTAGCTTTCACAGCATCACTGATAACACCTGTTCCTCCAATAACATCAGAAGAAACGATCCTAGGGTTAGAATCTAAATAAGCAGATACACTTGCTGGAACTGTATCCTTGTTCGTTAAGAGAATTGGCTCGTTAGCAGCTGAGGCTATTGAAGCAATGGAGAGAGCATCAGGAATGCCATTAGCAACAGCAACTTTGGTAACACCAGTCATCTTCTTGGCAATGTTCACAGATGTTTCCACACGGTCGAATCCACCAAGGGTAACAGTTGAAATACCCATGCCGCTCAACTCATTAAGTACGGATTGTTTAATAACGGCAGTACCGCTAGTGACATATACAGTTTTAACATTGAGTTTGTTAAGTTCAGCTTTGGTGTCAGGATCGAGTGAGTTTCCAACTCCGGTTAAGAGGATAGGAGCTTTCAGGGAGGCAGCGAGAGGCCCAGCTGTCAGAGCATCCACCATACCATAGGACGTCGAGGATGCAAGAATTACTGTACCGGTCCAGCCTGTTTGGTCCGCGATTACTACCGCCGTTTGAGCTGCAGTGGTACCAGCTAAGCGAGTAGGCATAGTTCCGGTAGCTGAGGCACTAAACGGAACCAACATAAGTGCCATACCAGTGATAGCTAAAGATGCTACGACCTTTTTCGTCTTTTTCATGGTGTCATTTCTCCTTTCAATTCCATGCTTCTGCTATATCTTGTTAATAAATAATCTCTTATGGAAGGAAGGAGATATATGAAAAAATACGAACTATTGAAAAAGCACCAACTGTCAACGAACATCTAAATAAACTCAGAATTTGTGCCTATGTTCGAGTTTCAACCAACAAATCCGAGCAGCAGGAGAGTTTTTCAGCTCAAGTCCGGCATTATACTTCCTATATAAATAGCAATCCAGCATGGGAGTTTGCAAGTATCTTTATACAGGCAGTTTGCCGCTCAAGCTTGAACCATAGTCGGAAGCTATAAAACTTAGGATTAGGCGGCTATTGGGCTTCACAGCCCCTACGACTGCATGGGGTTATTTCTTATACTGAGCACATCCTATTGATAATGGCGGAAGATAAGTTGCCAAATATGGAAGTACTACATTGCTATTATTATAACCAGCCCAATATGTGGGAATGTTTACGAACTTATTATATTTTCCCTTAACTTTTATTTAACATCGGATTAACAAGAATGTTATTTAATTAGGTTAGAATAAGTAAGGTAGTTATATAGTAGTTGCTATATAGCTAGGAAAATACGATTCGGAGACTATTTTATCCAGTTTTTAAGACCCCACTTCTATAAGTGGGGATGGGTCCTTCGTTAACTTCAGGTGGGGTAGAGTCCTTCTTCGCCGCTAAGTATTCCTATTGAGAAAGGCGGCTCGGCAATAATGTTCCACTGGACATTATTGTATCTGAAGCCCCGACGTTCAGCTTTAGCTGAACGAGTACACTGGAAAATCAATTTATACAGATAATATTTTTTTCTAAAGTTTGTGAAGTGTTTAACTTTCGCTTTAAATGTAAAAAAATTGTACAAGGAGAAATTAAAAATGAAAGCAACCATTAAAGTAGGCATTATTCTTATGTTGGCAGTAAGTCTATTTGTTACGGGGTGTTCTAAAGGGAGCCTTCCGATAATAAATGCAACAAAAAAGCCCGTTATAGGTGTTGTCGTCGCTACCTTTGATGATACTTGGAGGACATCCGTACGTAATGAACTTTATAAAATGGGTGAAAAAAATAATGCAGAGGTTGACATATGGGACTCAAATAATTCTCAGGTTACGGAAGATCAGAAAATTGATATGTTGCTTAAGCGAAAAGTGGATGCTTTAGTAATAAACCTTGTAGACACGAAGTCGGCAACTTCAATTATTGAAAAAGCTAAAAAAGCTAATACTCCAGTTGTTTTTTTTAACGTTGAACCATCCGCTAATGATCTTAGCATATGGGATAGGGCCTATTATGTAGGGGCTTTAGGAGAAAAATCCGGAACCATGCAAGGACAAATTCTTGTCAATTACTTCAAAAGTCATCCTACTAAAAATGGTCTTATCCGATACGTAATGATAAAAGGAGCGGCAGACCATCTAGATGCCATAGCGCGGACTATATACTCTATTAAGGCAATCGAAGATGCTGGCTTCAAAGTGGAAAAAGTGGCAGAAGCTAGTGCCATGTGGGAACGGGGACAAGCTCAGCAAAAAATGAATGCAATTTTGGCCGCACAGGGTGATGCGTTTGATTGCGTGATTGCAAATAATGACGATATGGCGTTAGGCGCCATTGATGCACTAAAAAGTAAAGGTTATTTTGTTGGTGGCAAATATATTCCTGTTGTGGGTGTCGATGCAATTAGCAGTGCTGCAATAAACGCCTTAAAAGAAGGGACATTACTCGGTACGGTGTTAAACGATGCAGTAAACCAAGGAAAAGCCATTTTTAATCTTGCAATCGTGTTAACGAAGAAAGAAACTCCCAGTAATGATAATTGTGGATATCAAATTACTAATGGAAAATACATATGGATCGATTATAAAGTGATTACGAAAGAAAATATTAATGATGCAATAAAGTCTTAGGAGGGTATTTTGTGTTAAGATATGTAAACATAAGATTTAAAATCCTTATTAGCTTCTGCCTAATTTTAGTAATGATGCTACTTACTACTATTTGCGCTTATTATAATTTTAATCATATGGAAAAAGCAGCGAATGAAGTAACTAACGAGATACTTCCACTTGAAAAGATCAAAGAAACAACTACTTCTGAATTGGTCAGTGAAGAAGCGGATGTCCGTGGTTACATTGCAAGTAATGGAGATGATCGTTTTCTGGAATCTTACAGTACCAGTCGTAAAAACCTTGATCAAGACATCACAAATATTAAGAAATACCTTTCAATAGATTCATATTTAGAAGCAATGATTGAAAACGAGACAATTCCCAATATTAAAGTTATTCAAACTCATTTTGATTCTCAAATTGAGCTTGTTAAAACGGGTAAACTCGAGACGGCACGAGATCGCCTAAGCGATGGAAAAGGATATATGGATGCCTATAATCATGTCCAAGTAAAAATGAATAAGGAAATAAATGAATTGAACGATAGTGCCCTAGACAATATCAGAACTGCAAATCTTGAAGCTAAATGGATTATGGGTCTAATCTTTGTAATTAGTTTAGGAGTTAGCTCAATTATTGGAATGCTTCTTTCGCGAATTATCGCAGTTAGACTTAAGCGTAGTGTTGCATCGTTACAAGAAATTGCAAAAGGAAACTTGCTAATTGAACCAATAAGGGTTGATTCGAAAGATGAAATTGGTGAGTTGGGAAATGCAATTAATACGATGCAAAATTCGATAAGAGAAATTGTTAAAGCTATAAAGATTGAAACGGAGCATGTAAATCAGGCATCGAAAATCACAAATAAAAGCATTTTCGGTCTTACCAGCAATTTGGAAGACATATCTGCTACAGTCGAGCAATTATCAGCAGGGATGGAAGAAACGGCATCTTCTGCCGAGGAAATGAATACTATGTCTGGAGAAATAGAGAACGCTGTTGAAACCATTGCTAAAAGAGCTCAAGATGGAGCTAAATCTGCTGGTGAGATAAATGAGAGAGCAATCCAATTGAAAAATAATTCTACGGTCCTTCAGACAGATGCCAATGAAACTCGTATTAGTATCAAAAAAGTTATGGATGAAGCACTGGAAAAAACAAACGAAGTTGAAAAAATTCGATTATTGTCAGAAGCAATACTAGAGATATCAGCACAAACCAATCTTTTGGCATTAAATGCAGCTATTGAAGCAGCAAGAGCTGGTGAAGCGGGAAGGGGCTTTTCCGTTGTTTCTGAAGAAATTAGGAAACTGGCGGAAAAATCAAAAGCGACAGTAGATGAAATACAAATTACGACAGATATAGTTTTCGACGCTGTTAAAAATCTTGCAGATGCATCAAAACGGACATTGGAATACATAGAAACAAAAGTAGTCGATAGCTATAAAGAGTCTGTAAAAGTAGGCGAAAACTATGGGAAGGATGCTTTTTATATTAATGAATTTGCGACAGATTTAAGTGCAACTTCCGAAGAGCTCTTGGCATCAATAAAGACTGTTTCTGAAGCGATGAATGAAATAACAACTGCTAGTAATGAAGGGGCAGAAGGAACCGCAAATGTTGCAGATAAGGTTACAAAAATTAAGGAGAAAGCAGATGAAGTTGAGGGCGAAATGACTACTATTAAACAGAGCGCAGATTACTTAAAAGACTTAGTTTCTAAATTTGCAGTTTAATAGAACATTCGAAATACTAAAGTATCTTGGAAGTTATGAATAGTCTGTTCTAAAGGATCCGTTATAGAATATGATCACACAATGTGTTTTCCGAACCGACAAATCTCACTGACCAGGCACGTTGAGTGCGTGGTGAGTTTGAAAACACTAACAGATTAAAAACCAGCTTGTGGTGCTGATTTCAAGAATAGGTGTTAAATTGTTAAACAATTCATATAGGACTACCCTTGAGACTGTTATTGATTTAGAAAACTGTAAGGGTTGGAATTTGCCAGAGAGTTAAAATAACACTCTGGCTTTTATATTTATACATTGAAAAAATTTATATGAATGGAAATTATTGTTGACAGACACATTTACGCGTGTAATAATAATTACAAATGTAATTAAAAATCGAAGGAGGATTATACATGTCTGAGATTCCTAAGATATCGGATGCTGAGTGGGAAGTGATGAAAATAGTTTGGTCGAAGACTTATCCGTGTACAGCAAATGAAATCGTAGATGCGTTAGATGGCATAGCTGAATGGAAACCTAACACAGTAAAATCATTAATCACAAGGCTAGTAAAGAAAAAAGCTTTAGGTTACAAAGAAGAGCGCAGAATGTATTTGTACTATCCTCTGGTCACTGAGTCTGAGTGTATTAGGTCAGAGACTAAATCTTTTGTAAGCCGAGTTTTTGGCGGGGCATTTAAACCGATGTTAGTTACCTTTCTTCAAGAGGAAAAATTATCTAAGAATGATATTGAAGAACTTAAACGCATACTTGAGAAAAGGAAGGGGTGACAGTGCCGCCACTACATCCAGATTTGATTCGTTTTTTTGATTGGGTTTGGCAGACTTCAGTAAAGGTGAGTGTCTTAATCATCTTCTTATTGTTGGTAAAAACTGTTTTTAAAACTAAGATTAGTGCACGCCTACATTACCTTTTATGGTCTATTGTAATTGTCAGTTTGCTCCTACCCTGGACAGCTCAGAGTTCCCTTAGTCTATACAATTTTGTTAAATTAGACACACAGCGATCATTTACGAATATGGGTGTAAAATCTTCTTCGGTTTCTGACCCAGCAAATATTGGCGGTTCAAACGAAATGATTTCTACTCCACTTCAACCAGGTGCCGTTGTCAAGAATAATTCAGGTAAGATTGCGAATTCCGACGTGTTTCCATATCGGTACAAAAATTTATTAGTGTCAATTGGAACTTCACCGTTTACATATAGCGTATTGTTCTTTATATGGATTATAGGTATTGTTGTCTCACTGGTCGTTACTCTATTTGTTAATAGAAGGTTCGCTCATGGAATAGAGGCTCAAGCTGTGAATGACCTGAAGTTGCTTAATGCCTTTAATGAGGCTAAACAAAAACTAAATATTCAGGGAACAATTCCTTTAATTTTAACGAAGACGGTAACATCTCCTTCGCTTTTTGGTTTATTTCATCCTAAACTATTAATTCCAGCGGGGGTTTTAGACAAATTTAATCCGGCGGAGCTTAGCCATGTTTTCATACATGAATTATTTCACCACAAGCGAAGAGACGTTATGGTTAATTGGTTTACACAGGGGTTATTAATTGTGCATTGGTTTAACCCAATATTTCGGTACGCCTTTTATAGAATGCGGGAAGACCAAGAAATTTCCTGCGATGCAAAGACTATGGAGTATGTTGGAATTACTGATCCTAAGAATTATGCCTATACACTTATCAAGTTAGCAGAGAACAACATGAAAACGCCTAAAATTGCTGGCCTTGCTAGTTTGTCTGGTTCTGGAACACAAATAAAAAGGAGAATCAAAATGATAAAAGTTTTTCGAAAAGTATCCTTAAAGTGGTCGATATTAGTTGTTACATTAGTAATTGTTCTGGCAGCAATAACTTTGAGCAATGCTAAGGCGAGTACTCCTGATAAAAGTAGAGATGCATCAACAATGACAACTATCAATTCGGGAATTGCCCAGTCTAATCAATCCTCATATATATCGGACGGAAGTTTTAACTACCGCAAGTATCTGCCATTTACCCCATTACTACCAAGCTACACCGCTGGATATCAGCTTACCAATTCAGAAATAAACTCCCCCTACCACTATACTGCTGAATATGGTGGTAATCCAAACTCCTTACCCCCATTAGTACCGGCATTTAGCATAAATGAGAATCCACCCAATGAATTTAACCAACCAAATAATGATCAATTGCCAAAAACTCAAATCCAAATTGGCAAATTGTCTGCAACCGCAATTGAGGATAACAAAGCACTGAATAGTATACAATTCACAAAGAATGAGGTGGAGTAAACAGTTGCTGGAGTGGTTTCTATAGAAGAATTGAAGAGAATCTGCGAAAGTTTAGTTGTCTCAGTTAAAATTCCTCCAACAAATATTTATATCGATGAAAGGAGTCTTCCTACGTCAGATAAGTTGAGTTTTAAGACTCTTCAACCTGGGGATATTGTCGTTCCAGAGGGATATAAATTTCAATTTAAAGAATCCAATATAAATTATAAAGGTAATGAACAGTCAGAGTCCTGTTTAATTGAATATTCGTTTCAAGATACATTATATCCTTGTTTGGAAGTAGTAATGTACAATGGAGACACTCCGTTTGGAGCCCCGAAGTTAAAAACTGGATCGAATTTTGACACCAAACTAATTGAGGGAACTGAAGTTAAACTACGTAAAACCCAAAGTGATACATTACTTGCTGCAATGTTTACGTATAAAAACGGTTTGAAATATGAAGTTATTACTCCGGTTCTACCGGAATCAGAGGTCGAGAAAGTGGTTATTTCAATTTTGCAGGCTTCTGCAAAATTGAAATAACATACCTTTATTTAAGCGTAACTTTCCGCAAATATTCTTGGATTTTTTGCAAAAAATTTGATCGTAGAATTTGGCACAATATATTAAGATTAAGCAAAATATGGCGAGGGATGAGCAGTTCTATTCGGTGATTGGTGATGACTGTGAGATCGCTCCAAATAGCGGTTTAAATTTCTTGGTAACGATAACGGACGATTTTGCAGCGAGTTCTCCCATTAAAGAACTGGCAGACTCAAAAAATTTTTTCGCGCAATACAAAGGTAAACAAATTGAGTTTTTAATCTATGATATCAACAACTTTAAGTTAAACAGGGAAAAGTTAGTCGCTCGTCAACCTAGCAAGACTCCTTCAATTTCGCAGGATGGGATGTGGTTGCCTGGTGGATACTGGAAGGTGGGGGGTTAGCCAGAAGTATTGAGGGGGTGATTTTGATTTATTGCGATTTGTTCATTCTAAGGAGGCAAATTGTAGTTAAAAGAATATGTACTCTTCTTTGTTTTTCGGTATTTGTTCTAATAAGCGCGTGTTCTCCAAATGCTGATTCCCGAGGCCATTTATTAAGTAATTTGCCGAATAGCAAAGCTAGTTCGAGCGTGATACATATCAATCCGAGTGTGGGTACAAATTCAATACCGGAAAGGATTATTATCTATAACAAAGGACACATGGTAGTCTTTAATAAAGACGATACAGAATTTAAATCTTTAAAAGGCTTTATATATCAAGTACTCAGTGACAAATCTATAAACGATCAAGTGAAGCTTGCAATTGTTAAAGGAGATGTTTCAGAACTTACGAAACAACTTGCTATAGAATTCGTATATACTGTTCCAGTTGAGTTTAGATACCCTGATGGTTCAACGCAGATGATTACGAAATTTCTAATAGGTCCTGTTGGTTCTTCTAATAAAACAAATACGTTCATTACCGCACCAGCGAATAACGGGCTGTACTCAGGAAAACTTTTTGTGGTTCAAACTGATTCTTCATATGAAGGGTTTTTGTTGAATGCAATAAATAAGATGAATTATAACAATATAAATACAAACTCATCAACTTATCATGGAAGAAAATCAGGAATAGATCAGAAGCTGGTTTTGCCTGATGGAAAGGTTGTAACAGAGTTCGATGCAGAGCCTACTAAATGGGGTGATCTCAAATTACAGCTTCTGACTATGACGGTGTTAGAAGCACGGCCAGTGGAAGATGCTATGGGGGTTGCTTCAGAAGTTATGTCTCAAAAGCAGGTTAATCTTCCATTAGGTTCTGGTACCTTGGTTCTTGTAAAAGAAGAGCCCTCAGTTGCTGAGCAAATACAGTCGAACGGTTTTGCTAAGTCTACGTTCGAATATTGGTTAATGGTATTTCGTCCATATACTCAAGGATCTGGTATGGTGTTGGACTACACGATACGTGCTATGTTTAATGGAAATCGGGGACAAGCTGAGGGTGAGTTGTTAGATATTGCTAAGAGTTGGAAAGTGCCGTGAACTTCCAGACATATCCTCAATAACCAATCTCCCACACCACCCCCAAATCCCCATAAACCCCAGCCACCCGTCAAGCCTCCGAACTCCTTCAATCCCGCAGGATGGAATGTACTTACCTGGTGGATACCGGAGTTGGAGTGAGGAATCGATGGGTTTATGGGCTGATGAGACGGAACTCATATTTACATAAAATTGGAGATCGATCACAATGACAATTGAATCAGCTATTTATATTCAATCAAAAGAGCAACTTAATCAACTCATGGAACAAGAGAAGGTGATTTTCCTTTATTTTACTTCCCAAGACTGTAAGGTTTGCCATGCTGTTTTTTCAAAGCTGATGAATTTAATAGATCCTCAATCGATCAAGGTTGCAAATATTAGTGTAAATGAGCATGTGGAAATTGCAGGACAATTATTGGTTTTTACGGTGCCAACAATACTTATAGTTCATGAAGGCAAAGAAATTCTTAGAGAAAGCCGTTTTATTGATTTCCAGAAGGTCGAAAGAATCCTAAACTTTTTAAAATAAGTAAATTCTTTAGACCAAAGTGTCATATTGGAGATTTTATCGTTTCTGATTTTGCAAAAAACCTCAACCCCAAAATAATTCCCAGCTCGCAAGTCAAGCCACCGGAACTCCTTCAATCCCGCAGGATGAGATGTGCTTGCTTGTACGAGTGAGGGGGCTCTTGTTGCCGTAAATATCGCTCTATAAGAACCATGGCTTATTGGCAAAATCATTGCGGACAGTTTTGAGGGTGATTCACTAAAGAATGAAGATGTTGCTACTCTGAGAGACCAGCGTGAAAAAGCGAAAAGGAATATTCGATCAATACTATTTTGGTTTCTGATGCATGGGTTGAGATGGAAAAGAGTAATAGATGCTGATACTGAAATAATCGAACAGGCTAGTCTATCCAGAAAGGGATTCTATTGCGGTGATTTATACCTCAAGAAGAAATAGCCTCTTATAAAGTATAGCCAGTAGTACAATAATGTCTAAGTGTATTTACAACGGACTCGAAAAAATTGATACGAATTTGTGAAAGGAAGAGGGTAATTAGGGGTTTGAGAATAACTTAGTCTCAAAACAACCAATGAGTTTAAGAGTAAATTATGAAATGATAAAGTTAAACATATAACCCGTAAAAATGATTCCACAGCCGACAATAGTTACGAAAATCACAAGCAGTTTTGGCTTTAAAACCTTACGCAGTAAGATCATTTCTGGAATGCTCAAGGCGGTGACCGCCATCATGAAAGCAAGTGCGGTGCCCATAGCGACACCTGCTCTGGTTAACTCACTGACCAGCGGAATGACTCCAGCAGCATTCGAATATAACGGGATGCCGAAGTATGTAATTATTATTTTTCAAGAGAAGCAGGCCTAAAAGAGAAAAAAAACCGTCATCCTCAGATGGCGGTTTTAAAAGTATCATGGTTAATGATAGGCAAGGAACCTTTGCTTATTCTTATGCTTGAATTAACTTCTTGATTTCTGCAGTAGACAATACTTTTCCGTAGGATTTAACCTTTTCGTCAATAACAAATCCCGGGGTTCTCATGACGCCATATTTCATGACTTCTTTAATATCCTCAACTTTTGTTATTGAGGCATCGATTCCCATTTCTGCAATAGCCGCTCTGGCATTAGCCTCTAATTTCTTACAGTTGGCACAACCGCTGCCTAGAATTTTAATCTCCATTTTCAGTTCCTCCTTAAGTAATTGATTCTTGAATGCTCTTAATATGGGCAATAGCAAAATCATCCGTTAGTTCGATAATTGCTTTTACTTTTTCGCTGCTAATACGGTAATGAACATTGAGACCAACTCTCTCGCTGACGAGTACACCGGCCTCTTTGAGGATCTTTAAGTGCTGTGATAAGTTAGATTGGCTAAATTCTACATCTTCAGTGAGTTTACAGACACATTTCGGTTCATCAAGCAAAAATTTGACAATCTTATAACGAATAGGATGGCCTAGCGCCTTTAAAACTTTGGCACTCAATTCAATTTGGTTCATAATGTTCACCTTTTTCGGTATAATTGTTTTACGAATTAATTATATTATAAAATACTTATATAATCAAATAATCAATTTCAAGTTATTCATTTCGAATGAATGTCACAAAGAAAACTAAACCAAAGTACTAATGCCACTTGTTCATATCTAAAAAGTTGGATGTGTATAGCAAGCAACGTACGTAATAGGTAATATCATTTTATAAAGCCTAGGCAGTTTTCGAGGTAAATATCTCTAATACAAAGTATTTGTTTTCATACTCGAATATATCGCACACAATTCCTGCCTGCAGATTTAGCCTGGTAGATCATGTCATCTGCCTTTTGCACTGTACTATTGTATCAACCGTATCTGCGGTATTGTTATAACACACAAACCGCTAGAACGTTTTGGGGGAACAGCAATTTGTCCTGGTGCAGTGGTATAATTAGGAATAAGTTGGAGGAGGGCGGTTAGAACTGGCCTGTCCTCCAATTCCGTCAATTGGCGGACAACTCAAAGCTGCAATATTACGTTCAGTAAAGCGGGAATTGTTATGTAGCCGGAAAGCTGGAGGGGGGTGTAGAGTTTGAGTTGAATATAAACTAACGTTTGCCAGAAAATAAAAAACTTCCCTAGCTTTAAGCCAGGGAAGACTTTTTGAACGATTTACCAATTATTACGTCGTTGTGACTGGAAGCAGTCACGGCAATAGACTGGTTTGTCACCAGATGGTTGGAAAGGAACCATGGTCTCTTTTCCACATTCAGCGCAAACTGCTGGGAACATTTCTCGTTGCTGGCGACCGTATCCGCCATTATTACCACGAGTTTGTTGCTTTCGGGCTGCACGACAGGATGGGCAACGACCCGGTTCATTAGTGAATCCTTTTTCAGCATAGAATTCTTGTTCATTGGCGGAAAAAACGAATTCTTGACCACAATCTCTGCAAACAAGGGTTTTGTCTTCGAACATAAAAAAACCTCCTAAATTTTCTGCCCGCAGATGTGGGATGTAATCTTCCCATAGCTTTAGGCAATTAAGAAGGTTTTTTGGATATCCACATTTTCTAACGAGCACCTCATAGTATAGCAGAATAGAGGCTAACCCACAACCAATTATTCGGAAATATTTAAAACATCTCCGATACCCAATTCACTCACGCCCTCGCTATCCCCAACTCCAAATACCTATAAGCCCCAGCCACTCGTCAGGCCACCGAACTTCTTCAATTGCGCAGGAGGGATGTGCTTACCTATCGGATACGGGAAGGTGGTGGGTAGTCTGATTAGGCGGTATTGCACGTTTGTAGGATAATGCGTCAAACTCCAATCAAAGTTAGTGATATTGATACTATATGTTTAAAAATTATTTCTCTCTGGAAAGGAGTTGTTTATATGCAATTTCTTTTAAAAGAAATTATCGAATTTGTAACATTTTTTATTCTCTTAACTATACTTTTATATTATTTAGTAGAAATTTCGTTTTCTAAAGCTGTTATAATGGCATTGGTTATTTGGGCTATTTCCTCTGCTTTTAATTTTATTTTAAAGACTATTGCAAAGCGAATAAAACGGTGTTAATTCTCTGTGATAATTTGTAATAGGCTAATAGCATTAGTAAACAAAATTTATGTCAGTTAGCGAAAGTTACAAAGATTTTGTAGTAGACCAACTTGGAAGATTAGGTTATGTTACGGTCAAAAAGATGTTTGGCGGGGCTGGTATTTACTATGACGGTTTGATTTTCGGGTTACTTGCCGATGACATTCTTTATTTTAAAGTGGATGACTCTAATAAGTCAGATTATATAATGGCAGGCATGCAACCATTCAAACCATTTGATGACAAGCCCATGTTAATGCCATATTATGAGGTTCCTGTTGATATTTTGGAAAACAGAGAACAGTTAGTGGAATGGGCGATGAAAGCTTTATTTGCATCAAGAAATAATCCCACAAAGCCTAAGAAGCATAAAGCGGAAAGAGCATAGCCGCTCTGATAGAGGGGTAATTGGCAGGCAACCTTCGGGATGCCTTGATATAAGTCAATTATTTTAAGGAGCGGCACATTTATTGTATGTGGGTTTTGAGGATTTGTATTTGCGTGGAAATTTATTAGTTTTAAACCTTATTTAGACTTTATTAAAAAGGACGAGTTGTCTTCTTTGTAAGCAGCTTGCCCTTATTTATTTCATTCAGGATAGTAAATGACCATGCTCAAAAGGCAAATATCATTGCCGGTATTTTTATAGACATGAGGGCGATCAGCCTTAAAACGGACGGATGAACCACAATCAATGGTCAGTTCCTGTTCGTCGACGATGACAACTAGATTACCTGAAAAAGCAGTGATAAACTCTTGTGTTCCCTGCGGGTGAGCTTCAGCCTCTAGGTACCCTCCGGTATCCAATTCGATATAATAAGTTTCAAAACGCCGTTTACTATCAAACGAAAACATGGGATAATTTCGAAACTTCCCATCATTTTCAAGCAACGGATGAACAGATGTTTTCTCAATCACTTCATAATCATTCTCAGGGCGCAGCATTAACTCTGTGAAGGATATTTTTAAGCCGTTAGCGATTTTCCAAACGATGGAAATTGTGGGATTCACATCTCCACGTTCAATTTGCCCGAGCATACTTTTACTAACGCCGGACAGTTTTGCAACGGCATCCAGACTTAACTTCTTTTGCTCTCTTAATCGCTTTAAGTTATCAGAAAAAACGATATTAATATTCTCCAAAAGAAACCCCTCCAACTATTGACGATATAGTGCACTAAATGTACAATATAATAAACCGTACGGGATATTGTCTGCATATGTTTAGTATATCATACAAAAGTTGAGGAGGAAAATTGATGACAAATTTAATGGCATTTTTATCGTTTGCATTCTTAACGGCTTATACGCCTGGTCCAAACAACATCATGGCAATGACCAATGCCGGTCAAAACGGGTTTAAGAAAGGCTTCCGTCTCAATTTAGGAATTCTGATTGGTTTTATCGTTGTCATGACATTGAGTGCCATATTTAGTTCAATACTTTATCAGTATATTCCCGCCGCTGAACCATATATGTTCATTTTAGGTACCATCTACATCCTTTGGTTAGCATGGACGATTGTAAAAGATAAGCCACATGAGGATAAAACTATTAAATTAAAACTTAACAGTGTTTTCACGGGTGCCGTTCTCCAGCTTATTAATCCTAAAGTTATTTTATATGGAATTACAGCGTTTTCTACGTTTATACTCCCGTATTATCACACATTACCCAAGCTTTCGGTGTTTATTCTGATATTGTCCGTCATCGGTTTTTCTGGATGTTGCTGTTGGGCGATGTTTGGGGCGGCATTTCAAAAACTATTTACGCAACATAAAAAGGAACTCAATATTGTGATGGCACTTCTCCTTGTTTATTGCGCCATATCTTTAGGTTTATCAGCATTTTAGAGTATCTTTAAAATCCTAGAAGAGGTGGATACAAATTGACAAGAAAATTATGAGATATGGCTCCTTAATATTCCAAATTTAATGTTTCTATTCAATCGATTAAGTAATATCGTAGATGATTTATATTTAAAGCCGCCCGGCAAGGGCGGCATAATAATTATTAGTCACATTGGTTTAATTTATTTTTCCGTAATCTAACGGATTCTTCTCATCTGTGAGGCCATCAACAACACCACTTAAATGTTCCAAATCAAACGGTTTATCTAACATGAAATCTTTTTATCATCTTCATGACAAAACATTTCTTAGATAGTCCTCCTTATTGGGTGAGCTGTTTCATTTCTAATCGGTAGTATGATTTAGGGAACAAGCGGTACATTTAACATAATAAGGATATTCTTCATAGGGTTCTGAAATCCTTTCTCTTGAGAGAGGAAAAGAATCTGTTTTGGGCTTTACTGGGATCTTTCGCATCAAAGGTTTTATGGGATGATATCAGCATAAAAACAATAAAATATTAATATCGTTTCATAATTTTTCTTAAATATGATAAGATGACAGATATTGTCGGATACATTGATTCTAATCAATCCCCGGACTATAAAAGCAATTGTGTTAAGAAAATGTCTAAATCAACCTTTTGGAGTGAGACAATGAATGAGTGCTGTAGAAATACTAATTTTCGGAAAAATTGCAGCCATTATTTCGGCGAAGGACATGTTTGGTTAATGATATATCATAGGCAGTATAAGAATAGCACTATATGACGAAAAAGATAGATATAAAAAGATGTTGACTGTTAGAATTCTAATTATTATACTATAAATAGTTAGAGCTCTAATATAAGTTGCAGGAGGTACTTTAATGACGAAATATAGTTCCTTTTTAGAAAATCCATATTCTGATTTAATAAGAACTATTGCTTGGAAAATAAAAGCAAAGGCTGACCAAAATATAAACGCATTAGGATTGAATTCACAACAAGGTCGTATGATTGGTTATATTTATGAACACCAAGATAGTGGAATTATTCAAAAAGATTTAGCAGTTGTTTTTCAACGCAAAGGAGCAAGTATTACTAGTATGCTTCAAGGATTAGAGAAAAAAGGATACATTGAAAGAAGAATTACCATTAATAATGAAAGACAAAAAAATATTTATGTATTACCAAAGGGTGTTGAATTAATACAAGATTTTAATGAAGCATTTGGGAAAGTAGAGAAAAGTATTACTGAAAATTTGACTGAAAGTGAAAAGGAGACTTTATTGTCTCTATTAGCGAAGGTAAATCAAAATCTATAATTACCAAATCTAAAAGTAGATTTGAATTAATTTATGTAGACTATTAGCATAGTTATAGTTAGAATTCTAATAATAATAATCCTAATGATTAGAAATCTTAGGATGTAGCATTCTATTAATATTGGCGGCTAAATAGTTAATCATTAATTTGTACAAAAAAGGAATACAGGAGGGTAAAAATGGAACAAACATTAACAAATGAATATTATTTAGACAAGGCTCCTATTAATAAGGCAATTGCACATTTATCAATTCCAATGATGATTGGGATGTCAGTTGGTACAGTATATAACGTAATTAATGCTTTCTTCATCGGATTAATGCATAATACAGAAATGTTAACTGCTGTCACTTTAGGTTTACCGATTTTCACTATATTAATGGCTTTTGGGAATATGTTTGGAGTAGGTGGGGGAACATTTGTTACTCGTCTTATTGCACAAGAGAAAGTAGAAGAAGCAAAGGGAGTTGCAGGATATACTTTTTATAGCAGTATTATAGCCTCAATTTTAATCGCTATCATTGCTTTCCTTATAATTAATCCTCTTGTTAAGACCTTGGGAGGAGATATTGCTACCTTTGGTTATACGAAAAACTACGCTTTAACTATGTTTTTTGGTGGCTTCACTATAATATTAAATTTTGCATTAGAACAGGTTGTACGAGCCGAAGGAGCCTCAAAGGAATCTATGTATGGAATGGTTATCGGCACGGTGTTGAATCTTGCTTTTGACCCATTATTCATATTAATATTGAACTTAAATGTTACGGGGGTAGCATTAGCACTGATTTTATCTAATCTAGGTTCATCTATCTATTATATTTATTACTTACAAACAAGAAGCGAACATTTAAAGGGATTTATTAATTACTTTAGAACTTCTTTAAAAGATAAAATAGAAATATACAAAATTGGTGTTTCTGAGTTATTTATGGACACTTTTCTTATTATTACAACCCTTCTCTTAAATAATTTTTCGATTGGATACGGGGATAGTGTAGTAGCAAGTTTTGGTATAGCTTTAAGAATTGTACAAGTACCAGAATTTCTTTCCATGGGTCTTTCATTAGGGATTATTCCGTTAATAGCATACAATTTTTCTAATGGAAATTTTCAAAGATTAAAAGAAGGTATCAGACAATCATCTTTATGGATATTAGGACTGTCTAGTGTATTTGTTGCTTTAGTTTATATTTTCCGAACAACAGTAATACATCTATTCTCAAGCGATTTTACAGTATTGAGTGTTGGGGTATATATTATGACTGCAATGCTTATTTCTGCCCTATTTAATGGATTTACAACATTATTTACAGGAATTTTTCAAGCATCAGGTCAAGGGATACCTTCTATCATTATGTCTGTTACACAAGGGATTCTCTTTATACCAGTTATAATCATATTGCATAAGTTTTTTGAATTACATGGGGTTATATGGTCTATGACTGTTACCGAAGTTATCACTTTTATAGTTGGACTAATTCTATATATTTTATTTAACTATAGACTTAAAAATTAGTTCGGAATCTGAGGGAGGTTATTCTACTCATTTTAGTTAACATTTATATCTCCCCCCCTACAGAATGGAAGAAAAGTTGAAAAGGTTAAAGACTTCTTGATTAGGTGTCGCATAAGTAGAATTATATGCGTTAAGAAAAGGGGGAGGGTTTGAATATGGATTCAAGGAATACTCCTAAGTTAACAATTGTATTAGGTATAGTCTCGTAGTATATAGGAATAAATTGAATCGGTGCGTATTATGCTACCGATTGGTATGAATCTATGTAATAAATGTTGTGTTATTTATTCGTATTCTTCTCTTATAGCGTCGCCTGTCAAGTTCCTATAATTCTTATTTGAGTAAGGATAGAATAAATGTAAGAAATGAGGATGTCCAATGGCAAAAAACGATAATATGCTGGCGATTTTATGGATGCTTAATTCTGGATCAAAAATAACTGCGAAGCAAATAGCGGAAAAATTAGAGATAAATATTCGAACTGTTTACCGTTATATTGATTCGCTCTGCGCAAGCGGAGTACCGATTGTATCCGATGCAGGACAGAACGGTGGATATAGTTTACTGAGTAATTTTATCCATGCACCTTTGTTTTTCGATATTGACGAACAAAAAGCACTGCTTCATGCCGCCGTATTTGCCAACGAAGCGGGATACCCTTTCAGTGAGTCGTTAAACAATGCAACACAAAAATTAAAAATGTATTCAAACCGGGAACAGGAAAGTATCCTTAATCGCCACTTAGCCGGTTTCGAAGTGTTAAACCGTGATATTGCCCCGTCTGTTAAGCTGACATTGGAAGAACTGGAGTGGGCTGTAGCGAACGAATATTCTGTTGAAATTGAATACCGTACAAGCCATGATGAACAACCCCGGCCAAGAGTGATTGACCCTTATGGAATGCTCTATTGGAACAATAAATGGTATACGGTTGGATTTTGCCATCTTCGAAATGAAATCAGAAGTTTTCGGGCAGAACGGATCTTTCGGATACAACGGACGCAAATGATGTTTAAAAGGCCGGAAGCCTTTTCTGCCAGGAAATTTTTTATTCAAAATCTACTACCGGATTCTGAAAGTAAGGATGGGTTGGCCTCAGTAATTATTTGTGGCAGGTCAGAAGCTTTGGACGATTTGTGTATTCATTGGTTTTTAGGCCATCACCTGAAAGAGCGTACATTAAATCAAGCAGTTTTTTTATTAGATGAAAGAGCACTTCATGCCTATGTACCCCATTTTCTCTTATCTTACGGAAAGGCTATTCAAGTGATTGAACCGCAGAGTTTAAAGAAAAAGCTTGTTTCTATTGCATCGGAATTAATGGAATATTATCAATTATGATAGCTTCACTGACAGTAGTTGTCAGTGAAGCTGTTTTATTATGAAGATAAACGTCGTTCTTTATCATGGATGGATGTTTGATTAACACTTGAAAATTAAAAAAATGGAGGACATGCGTATGAATAATAATACTGTATATCTTTATGTATTTGATACAATGGCTGATTGGGAAGTTGGATTTTTGACTGCAGAGTTAAACTCAGGAAGGTATTTTAGGAAGGATGTATCACCAGTTAAAGTAGTAACTTTAGGACTTGAAAAGAAATATATTACTACAATGGGCGGGTTGAGAATACTACCTGATATTGATTTGGAAGAATGCAACATAAAAGAAACTGACGCTTTGATTTTACCTGGTGGTGAAACGTGGATGGAAACAATTCATCAACCAATATTAAGTTTAGCTAAACAATGTATCGATAAGACTATAATTGTAGCGGCGATATGTGGTGCGACAATGGCACTTGCTCAAAATGGACTTCTAGATTCAAGAAGTCATACGAGTAATGATTTGGGATATCTTAAAATGATGTGTCCTAACTATGCAGGAGAAAATCACTATATTCAACAATCTGCTATAACTGATGGAAAACTGATCACTGCTACTGGTATAGCCCCATTAGAGTTTACTGTACATGTACTAAAGATACTGGATGTTTTATTACCAGAAGCATTAGACGCTTGGTATAACCTTTATATAACACATGAACAAAAATATTTTTATGAGTTGATGAATTTGACGCGATAAATAGTTTTGTACAAGCATCAAAATTATAGCTACACCTGATTCAGCACTTTAACCTCTACTACTGCCTATCTAGATATTACCCCCCTGTGTTAGGATAGTTGACGTAAGAGCAATGAGAAAGTATCCTTGAAGGAACACAGCTCTTTTCACTATTCAACCGTCGCATTGATCTCTACTAGCTCCAGGCCACCAGCGACCCCAGCTAAATTTAAGAACCAGCCCGGACGCCAATTTTCTCAATTGGCAGACAACTCAAAGCGGCAATATTGCGTTCAGAATAGCGGGGATAGTTATTTGTCAGGAGTGTATCGGACAAAGGAACTCCAACAGCCAATGCTGTGAAATGCCCTTACCAAAGGCGATCACCGAACTGGGATGCTGGAGGGTGCTTTGGATGGAGTGATTAAAGGGAAAATATAGATGGGTCGAGTGAAGGGATGATGAGTTTTTCTCGGCATTTAAATAGAAATATTTCTAGTACTAGGGGATGTTAGATGTTAAATGAAAACCAGAAAAAGTGGGAACATAAAGTTCATAAGTATAAAATCAATTGAAGACTTACAAATAGTTATTGGTAAATCTGTAGATAATGTTTTCCCGAAGCATGTACATAAAAAATTCTGCATTGGACTTATTGAGGATGGGAATGCGTTATTTGTAATAAAAAATGATATTATACGGGTAGGTAAAGGATTCATTTATTTAATTAATCCTGATGAAGCCCATCAAATCAGACCTTCCAATCCGGAAGGTTTTAACCATATTGTCTTCTGCTTTGGCATTAACTTCATTCGCGATTTTTTTGATACTGATATCAACAGTTTTTGGTTAAATACACCAATTGTATATAATGAAATAGCCTGGAAAAAGATAAGTGAATTTAGGAATTTAGTCTTCGAATTACATTCAAAGATCGATTTAGAATATGAGATAATGAACGTATTCACAGAACTTTATCAATATTTTTCATTTGGTCAATTGAATAATTTCAATTTTGAAAGACAGTCATATAACATATCAAAAGTAAGTACTTACATAATGGAAAATTGTAAAAATAATATAAGCCTGCATGAACTGGCAGTCTATGCAGGCATGAGTAAGTTTCATTTTTCAAGGGTTTTTAAAAAAGAGGTTGGAATTTCTCCTTATGATTATCAAATTCAATCCAAATTGAAGCTTGCCAGAGATTTATTGCTGAATAAACAATCCGTGGCTGACGTTGCTATGGAGCTTGGCTTTACAGACCAAAGTCATTTTACCAGGTTTTTTAAAAAGAATACTGGTGTTACTCCAGCCCAGTTTAAAAAATTGAACATTGCATTATAACATTATATCTATCTACAATAGAGCAGGCGAAAACTTTGCAAGAATATAAATCTCTTCGCTTCCAGCGGTAACTTTATGGGGAATATCGGCTGGGATTAATGATATTATTCCAGCATAGTAATCAATAGTTTTTTCACCAATAATACAAACTCCAGATCCTTCTATGATCTCATGAACTTCAAGCTTTCCATTGTGAATGTGGGTGTCAATACTGCAACCGGGGTTTACTTTAACGAGATGACAACTCAAGGTACCATTCGTATCAATTCCTTTGATGAGGTGTTTTAAATAGACACCTTTAAATAAATTGTGTTCATTCCATTCAATTGTTTCGGTTTTAACATCATCGGTAAGCCCTACAACAATTCCCTTTTCAAATTTTTTCGATATTTTCTCCATCAACATAGTAATAAGCACCTACTTTCTTAAGATTTACAGTTAAACTATAACCTGGTTATGTAAAAGAATATTGTATAATATTGCTATCTTGTAAAGGGAAGAATAAGTGGGCAACATATATTTAAATAAAATTTGAGATCATTCATCATGAGAACTGAATCAGCTATTCATATCCGATTAAAAGAACAACTCAATCAGCTCATGGAACAAGAGAAGCCGATTATCCTATATTTTAGTTCCCGAGACTGTAATGTTTGCCATGCTGTTTTCAGCCCCCGCTCTCAGATGACCCTACTAAGACTTATACGATTCACTTGCAAAATTAAACGAAAGGGAACTTATAGGGTATGACATTGAAAGTTGCTATCATGGGAGCTGGCCTTTCTGGATTGGCTAGTGCGATAACATTAGAAAAGAACGGAATATATCCAACTATTTTTGAGAATAGGAGTCAGGTCGGAGATCGTTTTGTTAATGGTGAAGCATTTTTACCTGCTTTGAATAGACCGATCAATGATTGTTATGCTTATTTAGCAGAGGAACATGGCATATACTTACAACCATTAAACAATATAAAAAGGATTACTCTATTTTCCGAGAATAACCGAGCTACTTTACATGGTCACTTAGGCTTTTTGAATGTAAGGGGGAGAGATTACGACTCCTTAGAATGTCAATTAGCTAGGCAGGTTAGGTCGAAAATAGTATTTAACTCGGAATATACTTACGAAGACTTATTGCAAAATTACACACATATTGTTTTAGCTACTGGGGATGCGGCTTATACTGCTAAAATTCAAGATTTTCAAGAAGCATTAACTGTCACTCTTAGAGGGGTTACAGTCGAAGGAGACTTTGATAATCGCCAGGTGGGAATTTGGCTCAATTATTCTTTAGCCCCTCAAGGTTACGGCTATTTACTCCCGTTTTCAGAAAAGGAAGCCACTATTACTATGGGATACCCTGATTATCCTAAAAATCAAAGCTTGGATATTGATTCCCTTTGGTCTAAATTCTTCGAACATGTTTGTAAAGATTATAAACAGGATTTTAGAGTAACTGATAAGTTTGAAGTGACTCGATATAGTATGGGGATGTGTTATGCCCCACGGATCGGTAATACATTTTTTGTTGGTAATTGTTTTGGAGTCATGATGCCTGCATTTGGATTTGGACAGATTCCGGCAATACTCTCGGGGATATATGCGGCAAAGGATTTAAGTGGACTTGATCATTACGATGAACTTGTGAAACCTTTAAGACAGAGCTACAAGTATTCCCTTGCGGTTCGTCGAGCTTTGGAGAACTTCGACAACCACAAACTGGACACTTTGGTTAAATTGATTGATTCAGAGGTAGCAAATAAACTAATCAACAGCAAGCATATTGATTTTCTCAAGTTATTAGGTTTTTTGTTACAACCTTATTTAATCACGGGTTCACATTGATAGCCTCCGAGAGAATAGTTTAATGCAACCATTTTAACAACTATATAAAGAACTCGATGTGTTTTTTTTCAATTATTTACAACATAAGGAGAGGCAGACTTCCAAGATAGCGATTATAAACTGTGCTGGTACAACATTAATCGCTTTATCAGAAATATTTAAAATAAGTCTATCTCCACAAATTATTGATTCAGTAACTGGGATGCTTGGAGCGGGTAGATATGGAGCCCGGTGGGTTAGTTTCAGGAGCGATTATGGTTATTGGCATACTTGGAAAAGAAAAAGGGCTAGAACATGAGGACATAGTTGATAAGTGTAATAAGTTTGTTACAGGATTTGAAAATGAGTTTGGAAGTTTGAATTGTAGATCGGATCAAATGTAAAAAGCCTAGGCATTTACCTAGGCAAAAACCATTAAGCTGCTGCAGCGGCTGCGACCAATCTCAATAATGCAACCAAAAAGCCTAAGAATCCTAAGAATCCTAATAGTCCATAAATCCAAAAAATAGGCATTCCTTTTCACCTCCTCATTTAGAGTCCCCATAAGAATTAGAAGCTTCTTGATGTATACTATTCAGCATGTCCCTTTGGTGTTCATGTTCATAGGTTAATGTTAGCCCGCCCATCCCCGGATTCGGGAAGGGCGTCACTTTCCTTGACCCAAAGACATCCTTTTGCTTGGCCTCTGCCTTGACTGGCGTGGGTCTTTTTTGTGTGTGATAGACCGCCGTATTGATTTATACTGAAACCTGACCCCACTCTTTCATTGAATATTGACCCCCTCACAATAAAAAGATATCCTTTCTCAGTCAGTAGCAATTACATAGAGAAAGGATATCTGGGAGGAGAATGAAAG